>JAEUUX010000069.1 GCA_016787295.1 Chitinophagales bacterium | reverse complement strand
GTCCAAGTCAAACACATTGACAACCTTTTCATTTGGAAAAACTATCCAATACTCCAACACGCCAGCTTCTTCGTATAGGTGAAATTTGGTGTCGATGTCGTGTTTTTTGTTCGATGCAGAAATGATTTCGATAATCAACTCAGGAGCGCCCAGACAACTTCGCTGGTCTAATTTCTGCAAATCACACACCACAAAAAGGTCGGGCTGTACAACAGTATACACTTCTCGTTCGGGCGTAGACAGACTCGGATTGAGCAGGCGAACATCGGTGGGAGCGAAGAATACCTTACAGGTTTTTTGCTGTAATTGTGAGCGTATTTGAAAATGTAAGTCACTCAAGACTGTTTGATGACTTAGACTCGGCGCAGCCATTTTAAGAATCGCCCCTTTAATCAGTTCGACTCTTTCGCTGAATTTCCACATCAAATAATCGGCATAAGAATAGATGCCATTGGGGTCTAATTGGGATAGTTGAGTGATTTCGAGGATATTGTTCATGGTGTTATGGGTTTTATAGGTCTGCAAAAACTTTGTTCAAATCTACCTCCAAACCAGCCAAAACGCTACTCGGAATGGCTTCGTCGTCACTGTAGATTTTGCGGAAAACATACTTTTGGGTTGTCTTGTCCAAGTCAAACACATTGACAACCTTTTCATTTGGAAAAACTATCCAATACTCCAACACACCAGCTTCTTCGTATAGGTGAAATTTGGTGTCGATGTCGTGTTTTTTGTTCGATGCAGAAATGATTTCGATAATCAACTCGGGAGCACCCAGACAACTTCGCTGGTCTAATTTCTGCAAATCACACACCACAAAAAGGTCGGGCTGTACAACAGTATACACTTCTTGTTCGGGTGTGGAAAGGCTCGGATTGAGCAGGCGAACATCGGTGGGAGCGAAGAATACCTTACAGGCTTTTTGCTGTAATTGCGTGGCTATTTGCAAATAAAAACTACCTGAAACTGTTTGATGACTAATACTCGGCGCAGCCATTTTAAGAATCGCCCCCTTAATCAGTTCGACTCTTTCGCTGAATTTCCACATCAAATAATCGGCATAAGAATAGATGCCATTGGGGTCTAATTGGGATAGTTGGGTGATTTCGAGGATATTGTTCATAATACTGGTTTGTTTTTGGGTTCAAAAATAAGGTTTTTTGATGTAAAAAAAGCTATCTCAGCATATTTTTTAACAAAAAAGTTGCCGAAAATACTGTTTTTCGGCAACTTTAGTATTTTTATGCATCCAATTCTCCTGCGATAACATTCATACTGCTCATCGTAATAATGGCATCGGAGAGCAATTGTCCTTTAATTAGTTCTGGATATGCTTGGTAATTGATAAAACTTGGTCGGCGGAAATGTAAACGAAAAGGCATACGTCCTCCGTCACTCACCAAATAATAACCTACCTCACCATTACCACCTTCTACGGCATGATACACCTCACCAATAGGAACATCTAACTCACCCATAACAATTTTGAAGTGATAGATAAGCGCTTCCATGTTCTCATACACTTCATGTTTAGGAGGCAAATAGACCCAAGGTACATTGGCATGATAAGTTTTATCAGCAGGATTAGCCGTTATTTTGGCAATAGCTTGCTTGATAATGCGTACACTTTGCCACATTTCTTCGTTGCGCACCATAAAACGATCATAAGTATCGCCATTGGTGCCAATCGGAATATCAAACTCAAAATCTTCGTAGCCCGAATAAGGATTTTGTACACGCACATCATAGTCCACACCAGCCGCTCGTAAACAAGGACCTGTAAAGCCATATTGCATAGCAAATTCGGCAGAATAACCACCTACATCTATGGTTCTATCCATAAAAATACGGTTACGGTTAAACAAATTTTCGAACTCTTTAAGGGTTTTGGGAAAATCTTCCAAAAACTTTTTAAGCTTTGCCCAAGCTGTCGGTGTAAAATCGCGCTCCATACCGCCAATACGTCCGATATTTGTGGTGAGGCGCGAACCACATACTTCCTCAAAAATTTCGTAGATATACTCGCGCTGTTCCATACAATAGAGAAAACCTGTCAAAGCACCTGTATCTACACCTAAAATTGAGTTACAAATCAAATGATCGGCAATGCGTGACAATTCCATGATAATCACCCGCATATATTGCGCCCTCTTAGGCACTTCAATATTGAGCAATTTTTCAACTGTCATGTGCCAACCCATATTGTTAATAGGCGACGAACAATAGTTTAGACGGTCGGTAATAGGCGTGATTTGGTAGTATGGACGGTGTTCGGCTAATTTCTCGAACGCACGATGAATATAGCCAATAGTTGGCTCACCCGACACAATGCGCTCGCCGTCCATCTTCAATACATTTTGAAAAACGCCATGCGTCGCAGGGTGTGTAGGTCCCAAGTTAAGGGTAGTTAACTGACTTTGAGGGTCATTGTCTACGAATATACGTGGCATACTATATTATTATGTTTTTTTATTTTATTTTTTGTTTCAATACAGCCACTCTACTTTCCAGTCGTCAAGGAACAAAGCATGAGGTGTGCCCCCATCTCCAACATGAATTGCAATGTGTGTAACGGCTTTTCGCGTAGGGATTTGTGTTTCAAAACTAACAGGTGTCCATTCCCATAAATCTATAATAGTAGCAGGACGAAGTTGTGCAGACTTAACTTCCTTATCACCATTATAAAAGGATACATAACAAACATGGTTTTGCCAAAAAGCCCAATCTTTGGCTGTATAAGCAGCGTTCATACTAAGCCTTATCCAGCCTTTTTGTTGTGCTTCCGACAGTGGTATAATCAAATCACGTGTGCGGCGGTGCAGGCTGTCTATTGACAAAACGGGTGAACAAAGCGGTGTTTGAGGATTATCCAAACAATGCGCATTGGACGTTTGTATAGGATTATCTACCAACATCCCTGCATTGGCGAGCAAACTATCAGTCCTAAAATCCGTTTCGAACAAGGTGTGGGTGTTATATTTTTTCTTAGTAAATTTTTCGTCTACTTGCAAATACTTTCTGTCGGCTAATGCAACATGTGCTTTGCCAAAAACGTGCCAAAAATAAGTACGCGTATTGCCTTCGGGATCTAAAATACCCAAAAATGTTTGTGTAACATTGAGCCATATCATGAAGCCCAACACAGGCAACATTATCACCCAAATCCAACGTTTTTCTAACAGATATGTCCAAAAAGCAGCAAAAGGTAACATCAAAAAAGCATACAATTGTATCAATGCTCTTTGCCCAAAACTACCTCCATACCACCACACGCTCCAAGCCGAAACCAAGTAGAAATGAACAATAAAATACACAAAAATTGCCCAGAAAGCATGCCTTCTCGTGCGATACAGTCTACCAAATCCCCAAAGCGCAAAAACCATAACAGGCGTATACACCAACCAACCTTTTTTGTAGCTATACAATACTTTGGTGATATGTGGATTCAAAAACTCCAGCGTTGCGTCACCATAACTATAGTATACCCACGAGCCTGTCACCGTTTTCCAATACCATAGCTGCAAAAAAACGATAATGCCTCCCACCAAAGTAGCAAGCACTAACATTGGTATATTTTGTCGAAACAATTGATATTTTTCTGCAAAAGTTTGGTTTTCGTTGCGCCACAGCAAAGGCACTAACACACACATCACATCAGTTGGACGCATCAACATTGCAAAACCCACCACACCACCAATCACCAAGCTGCTCCACCATGTAGGTTGTTCATGCCAGCGAATAGTATGCCACAGCAACACAACAAATAAGGCAAACAAGGACGCATGGGTCATGTGCGAATTGTAGCTAATATAGCACCAATAATTGGTAGCCACCAGCAACAATAATAATGACAAAGCCACTGCTGAATCAGGAAAATATCGCAACAACAGTCGGCGCAAAAACCACAACGCCAACAATCCCACAAAGATATTGCCAAAAGATACTATTGTATGATAAGGGGGAGAAAAACCATCGGCAGGATAGCCCAACTTCGGAGCAACAAGGTGTGCCAATCCAAACCAAGGCAACTGAAACACGGCTTGTCCTATTGCATATTTGTTCAGCACATTACCATTGGGCAGTTTTTCGGGCAAATAGCTTGCCGAAGCAGGATAACGTGGCGTAACAACAGTATCCAAAAACCGACAGTGAGCAATATCATCATAAATAAAATAGGCGGGCAGATACAAATAATAACCCATCGAATCGAAGGTAAACGCCCGCTGTGTATTTTTATCATAGCTGTCTTTGGTGGTCAAAATAGGCAACAATACCAAACCAACGACTAAGCAATAGGCAAACAAAGATGTACGAAACATGATAGAGATAGCTTTAATGGTGGGTATTTATTTGGGCGTTACCCTGCGGGTCGGGCTTTACAGGGCTTCGCTTTGCTATGGTGCTGCGTTGCTCTCCGCACTGGCTAACGCCACCCTTACAATCCCTAACGCGGCTTCGCGCCTCGAACGAGCGTCTTATTGTGCTACACCTTAACCACATAGTTACCTTCGCGTCCAAACATAGCATCGTTTTTATCTGTGCGCGTTTGTTCTTCGAGCGGGTATTCTTTTCGTAGCGGGAAAAAATCCATTTCGTCTACGTTCAGAATACGGCGCAAGTCAGGGTGTCCAACAAAAAGAAAGCCAAAAAAGTCAAAAGTTTCGCGCTCCATCCAGTTGGCAGTCGCAAACAAAGGCACCATAGAAGGCACGCGCACATCGGCGCGCGGAAAAAAGATTTTTAGGCGCAACCTAAAATTGTTTGTCCAACTATGCAAATGATACACCACCCCAAATTCTGTTTTGGCAGGATTATCGGGATAATGAATACCGCAAAGGTCGGTCATAAAATTGAATTGAAGGTCGGCATCGTCGCGCAAAAATTTCACGATTTCAAAAATACTTTCACGTGCGACGGTCACGCTCAACATGCCATACGACTCTTCGCTATGAACAATGCTTGCAGAAAATTTGCTTTGTATGCGTTCTGCAACAATTTGGTTGTTTAGCATTAGGTAGAACTTTTTAGAAAAAAAGTAAAAATGATATAACCATAGACAAGCATCTCAACAAGCTATTAGGCAGATTGTTGAGCCGCTATCAGTTAGGATTTCGGCAAAAAGAAGCAGTTTATTTGATGTTATACGAATCCAACAATTCTTGGTATTCGGGCGAATTGCGGCGACGCAAACTTTCATTGGCTACCAAATCTTGGATTTTCATAAAACCGTCGATAATGGCTTCGGGGCGCGGCGGACAACCCGGCACATACACATCGACAGGAATAACTTTGTCGATGCCTTGTAGGACGGAGTAAGTATCAAAAATACCACCGCTTGAGGCACAAGCTCCAACAGCAATGACCCATCGCGGTTCTGCCATTTGGGTATAGACATGCTTCAAGATGGGACCCATTTTTTTGGCAATTGTTCCCATGACCATCAAAAGATCGGCTTGGCGTGGCGAAAAACTGGGACGCTCAGAACCAAAGCGCGCAAAATCGTAGTGTGCTGCCATGGTTGCCATAAACTCAATGCCGCAACAAGAGGTGGCAAAAGGTAGGGGCCAAATAGAGTGTTTTCGTGCCAAACCGATGGCTTTGTCAAAACTGGTGAGGTAGTATCCCTCGCCTGCCATGCCTTCGGGTGGCGATACAATATTTACAGACATGTAGATATGTTGCTTGTTTGATGATTATTGATTATATTTTTTCTTGTTTTGTTGCTTGTTGAGAAGGCGTTAGCCATCAAAAAAAGTATAACTACCTTATTATTATTCGAATGGCGAAGCGCGTTAGGGATTGTAGGGGCAGCCGCAGGCTGGTGCTTGCACCGAAGCGTTAGCGAAGCCCCGTAAAGCCCGACCCGCAGGGAAACGCCCAACTAACTATCATATTATAATTGCAAAAATTGACCTATACGAACATTATTCCCGACAAAAACCTTCGCCTGCTTTGATGTATATGCAAGTAGTTTTTTCGTCTAACCATTTCATGCCTGTGTCTTTGCCATTGCCTTCTTTGATGGTTTCGGTAATGTTGTTGCGAACAAAATTGATAGCTGTGCCTTTGTCATCGGCTGTGCCTTCATATTTTTTTGGGCCGTCCAAATCGGCGATGGCAATTTGGTAAGTTTGGTGGTCTTTGGTGGCAAGTTCTATGTATGTACCTTCGGGACCATTCCATTTGCCCATCCAAGTGTCTACCTGTTTTTGAGGTGTAGTTGTGGTGTGTTGTTCGGGCGTGGGCGCTGGGTCTTGTGCAGATTGGCAACCCAAGAGGCTGCAATACAGACAAAACAAGCCAAGTTTGATTTTGTTCATATTATAGTATCGATTAGTTTCGCTTTAAGATTTGTTTTACTTCATTTTTGGAAATTTTTATTTCGAGTGCTTCTTGTCTTTTTTCGCCTAATTCCATCGGAGTATAGTAGAGTATCAAATTTTCTTTGTCGACCGACACGTTGCCTGACACAGCAAATTGGTTGTTGGGAAACTGAATGCCTGCTTTGGAGAAAGGGGCGTTGGCAGATAGTTTGAGTTGTTGTCGCATGTTTTTTTCGGCGATGGTTTGCAGTGTTTGTGTGTCGGAAATCAAATCCTGAATACCTAATTGTTGTCCGTTGCTGGGGTCAAAATTGAACAATACGACGACTTCGGTGGGTTTGTCACCACCATTTTTTATTTGTTCGTTGAGGCGAATGGCAATTAGTTCGTTAGAGGCGTGTGTGATTTTTCCGTTGGTGCGGAATGCCCATGAAGGTTTTTCACCCTGTAAAGAAGGTGTTATGCTGTTATATTTGTCAATAAAATCATCTAAGGCGATTTCTATGCTGGGGTTGCTTTCGCCCGGCTCGCCGGGGTCTAAGGTTTCGATGATAGCGGCTTCGATAGTGCTGTTGATATTTTGTTGCACTGTTGAATCGCCTTCTTTGACCGATGGAAAAGCTATATTCACTTCCAAACAAGACTCTTTGCAGTCTCCGATGGTTTCTTGGATAGTGGTGGTGACGAAAGATAGTTTTTGAGAGGTGGTGGTTGCAGTAGTTGTGGTTTGTTCTTTTGTTGGCGTTGGCTCAGAAGTAGGTGCTTCGGAATGACACGACCCCAACAAAAACACGCTTCCTACAAAAACTACAGTATTTAATAGTTGTTGCATTAACTATGAAATTTGTTTGATAATTTTTGCCACGTACTTTGGTTCTAAATTCAGGTATTGAGCTATTTTAGCGCAATCCCATTGTATTTCTACATAGAGTAAACGTATTTTGTCTACCAGATATTGTTGCTTCAATTCGCGCTCTTTTTTTTCCGCAGCGGCGGCGACTTGTTGGGCTTTCTTCTCCGCAGCGGCGGCGACTTGTTGGGCTTTCTTCTCCGCTTGTTGGATTTCTTTTTCAGCTATTGCCAACTGTTCATCTTTTGCTTCAAGTGCTGCCTCCAACTTTGCCATTTTAACGGCGGGTTGGTCACTCAATCTTCCACCATATAGGTCGTTGATGAGCAAAATGCTGTGGTGGGTGATAGGCATGTGTTCCATGATAATAGGTTTATGAATTAAAGTTTGTATACTTTGTTTGAACTCATCTTCTAAAGGCTTGGGCAGAATCATGATATAGTTGATGAATAGCATAAATTTGGTGATATATTTTTCATCGTAACCATTCAACACCAACAATTCCACCATTTTTTCTTTGAAAGTCAAACGTTTATGGTATTCTTTTTTGGTTTTTAGCACATAATAATTGGCTAAAACGAACAACGCAAACGGATTTTTCGACTTTTCTAAATCGGCGGGATGTTGGCGGATTATGCAATAGGTATTGTATTCATAAAGCAAACGCGTGCCATAATGGTTCCATTCGTATTTCTGAAAATTGCGCGGAATCTTGCTACCCGTAAAAACAGCCAAGGCGGTAATGTCTTGTCGTTTATATCGGGTCATCAATAGTTGGCAATAGCGAAACATTTGCTCGCTAAATTGGGTAGAGAAATACGACTGTATTTCAATATGTATCAAAATCCACTTTTCTTCTCCTGAATACAAATATACTTTTATCAGTTTATCAGTAAGTTTGTATTCAGGAAATTCAGTTTGAAGGATTTCAATCAATTCTTGCTCCAAAAATTCATAGCCTTTTGACCAATCGATATCACGATACAACTTAGGCAAAAAATAATCGATAAATTCGGGAGCAAAATCGGTAATACTATCTTTCCATACTATGTCGTAGGGAATTGGTAGCAGTTCTTGGGTCATTGTTGGTTGAGTGTAAATTTACTGATAACGTAACAATTGTGCTACTTCGGTCAAAGGTATTTTGACTTCGGTTGGCCCTTGTGCATACGCTGCAATTTCATACGGATTGTAGTACAATACCAAATTTTGTTCATCATAGCCTATATTTTTGGGAAGCGCAAATTTTTCATCTGGGAATTCAAATCCCCTATCTGCCATTTTTTCTTTTGCGTCCATTTCAGTGGCTTGTCGGAAATACTTTTCGGCAATAGGCAATAAAGTATTAACATCAGTGACCAATTCATTAGCGCTGTATTGTTTGCCTGTTTTGGGATCAAAGTTTAGATATGTTACATAACTATTGGGGTGAGCGCCGCCCAGAAAACTATAATTATCCAATTGTATGGTAATAATTTGGTCGGATTGATGCGTATTTCTAGCATGTATTTCATATTCCCAAGGCATTATATGGTCAGGGTTTTGCTTCATTTCTTCCTTGTATAGGCGCACAAACTCTTCTGCTCCTTGTTCGAGAGTGATACTCTGTCCTTCTTTTTTTTGCATCAAGTCGGGCAGAATGAGGTCAGTTATTGCTTTTTCGATATTCTGTTGCAAAGCAGGTACTCCATTTATTGGACTTGGATAACTAATGTTTAGTTGCACACAAGGACTAACAGTTTCGACATTTTCTTTACAATCACCTTCCTGTTTTTGCAATTTGATTTCTTTAAACTGCACACTACCTCCAACCGCCAAAGCTGGTTCGCTATCAGTGGAATTGACATTTGTGCTTGAATCGCCCACAGCAATGCCGTTAGGAGACGGAGTGGTGGTGTTGTTTTGGCAAGCAGTGATGCTCCAAATCAACAAACACAATATAATACTTACTTTTTTCATATACACAAAAAAAACATTAAGATTTTATCGCCTAATAGCAACGGTATTAGTAAAATCGGTACTTAATACGCTGTGGGCAGCATCGTGGAGGTCGTCGGTTTGGTCTATGTTTTTGAACACCAATTTGGTAGTACCTACTTGTATAGTATCTCCATCGCGCAAAAATACGGTTTTTTCTTTAGGTAAACGCTCTTCTTGTCCATTGATATAGGTGCCGTTGGTGCTAGACGACCCACGACGCAAGCTACCATCGTCCAATAGTTCGTAAGAAAAGCGGTATAGAAAATCTTTTTTGATGCGGATAAGGGCATGGACACGGCTCACATACTCGTCGTCTTCTATACGAACATCAACTTGATGCGGACCATCGGGGCGACCAATGATATTGTCTCCTTCGAATAGTTCATAGGTAACAGGTAGTTTTTTCTCGGTATGTACAACGAGCCAACCTGCTACAATTTTGCCATTTTTTTCAGGATTCTTGTTCTGTTTAAGAATAACAGGACCAGTTTCTGAACTTTCTATTTTTTCGTCGGGTTTCAGTTGACTCAACACTTCTTTGATGTCACGCAAGGAGTCGTCTACATTTTTTTGGAAAAGATCGTTCAATGTCAACTCGGCGGCTTTGGGTTCGGCTATGACGGGTGGAATGTTGTCTGCCAAAGATGAGGGATCAGGCAAATCAGGATTGTCTATGATGGTTTCGTCTTTGGGTGATTCTTGCGATTGTATATATTTGTTGAGGGGATAGTTACAATGTTTGCAACGGTAATTAGGTGCTACGATGGGGGTCTCGCGGCGGCAGTTATAGCATTGTATTTTTGCCATATTGTATTATAATAGGTGTTAATTTTAGGAAAAATATTGGTAAAATGCTCGTTTTTAGTAGTGTCTGAATAATAATTATTTTTTATTTCACACTCAAAACATAGCGTACCATCAAATCGATAATCAAGGCATGGTCTTCTTCTTTTGCCTCATTCATCAATTTTCTGCCTATGATAGGGTCATGTGCTCCGCCAACTTTGCCGTTGTAGTACATATAGCCCAAGAAAAATTTGGCTTCTGTATCAAAAGCGTCGTATTGTTGATGAGGCTCTAAACAGCGAAAACTTTCGGGATAATTGGCAGCTCGAAAGTAGTTTTTACCACGCTGAATAGTTTCTGCAACAGCAGGGCTACTGGGTAATATGTTGCGTTTGGCTATTGGTTTGACAGGATTTTTCACAGGTGTCTTGTCACCAACAGACACTTCTTGAACGGGCTTCTGGTGGTCTTCGACGACTACAATAGGTTTGTCGTTGTTGGACGAATTGGAGTCATTTTTGGGTGATAATATGCTGGTTTCGTGGTCGGTAGTAGTTTTGGGGCGAATAGGTTTATCTGTAGTGGTTGTGTTATTATGTTTTTCATCGATTTTGCCTTCCAAAATATCGATAAGAATTTGGGCAGAGGCTACGCGTTGTGAGGCTTTTTTGAGCAAACATTTTTTGATAATTGTAACATATATATCAGGAATATCGCTATAATCCATCTCCAAATCTTTAAACAAAATATTGTTTAAAATTTGTTCATATGTAATTCCTTTTGTTCGGCTACCAAAAGGGAGCTCTTGGGTGAACAGTTCATATAAAATGATACCCAACGACCACAAGTCGGCATTAGTGCTGGCTTTTCCATTGATTCCATAGACAGCAGGCGCAAATTGTTCGGGTGCCATATATTCGACACTGCCCAACAATTGAGATGATACGGAGGCATCATCACCTTCTACTTTTTTTGAAATACCAAAGTCACATATTTTTGCCACGATTCGTCCATCATCTTCTCTGTTGAGCAAGATGTTTTTGGGTTTCATATCGCGGTGTATGATTCCTTTTTTGTGCAAATAATTGAGTCCTCGTAAGATGTCCAAAACGATTTGGTGCGTAGTTGCGTCATCGGGGCGGTCTTTGAAAAAACTACCCACGTCACCCGCATTGGCATATTCCATAATACCAATTTGGTTTTGCTCTTTTTCTCCAATAGCATTCAAATTTTCGATAATCGTAGCATCATAGTAACGAATAAGATTAGGGTGTACGACATCGTCCATACGATTGATTTCGCTGATGATGTCATATTTATCCGATTCAATACCCGAATAAAATTTAAGTGCTACATAGCGTTTTCGAATCACATCGAAGGCTTTATAGACTCTCGAAAATCCCCCCTTACCAATAAAATCTTGGGTGGGTTCAAATTTATATCGCTCTCTAAATTTCATAGCGCTTGTACTATAAATATTATGGTGGTTATTGTTAGTGGTTAATGCTGTTGATGTTTGCTTTTGTGTTGGGTTTTCAATTGATAGGATTATCTACCAATGCTGCTAATCGCTGTTGTGTCAATGCAATGGCAGTAGGATTTTGGTCTATCCCAATATATTGGCGCTGCAATTTGTGGGCTGCCACAAGTGTTGTGCCGCTACCTATGGCGGGGTCAAGCACCAAGTCGTTGGGTTTTGTGCTTGCCAGCAATAGGTGTGCGAGTAGATACTCCGGTTTTTGGGTGGGGTAGGCAACACGTTCTTTTGCCATAGCGTTAAGAGCAGGAATTTGGATAACATCGGAAGGGTGTCGCCATTGTCCTTTGGAGCGAGTAGCATTTTTTTGTCCTGTTGCTAAACGCCGCAACACCTCTTCGCTGCGCAGTTCTTGAACAGCCTCTGGGTTGAAATAGAAATCCTGACTTTTGGTATAGCGAAAAATGGTATCATGCTTTCGAGCAAAATCTCGTTGTGGAATACCACCTGTTTCGTAGTGCCAAATCAGTTCGTTACGAAAGTTTTTTCCTCCAAATAAAGGATCTAAAATTTGCACACGGATATATGCGTTGGCGTGCCAATCGCAGTGCAGATAAAGTGTACCTGTTGGCTTCAGAATACGGTATAATTCTATGGTTCTATCCTTGAGCCATTGCAGATAATGGTCAAGCGACTGCCAACGGTCGTCGAAACCCGACACTTGTTGCAGGTCGGTACGCATCGGATATTGCTTGTTGGAAAAGAAAGGTGGGTCAAAATAAATCATGTCTACACACTCGGAAGGCAGTTGGCGCAAAACCTCCAAATTGTCTCCCAAATACAGTTGATTGACCATTATATTGGCTGTTTCATTTAGCATAGCAGACCTACAATAGTATGCACTTTTTAGGTAAGTTAGTTTTGGTGTGACAAAGGTACGAATTTTGTAGTAAAAAAATAGTGTTCACGGTCGTTTTCCTAAAAAAATAAAAAAAAATTAGTCTACTCCTATAATTTTCCACAAAAAAGGCGTACCTTTACCCTTTATTTTCTCATTTTTTTAATACTTATTCCGTTGAATCGTATACCCGAATCTGAGTTAATTCTCAACAGCGACGGCAGTGTTTATCACTTGCATCTACGTCCCGAAGATATTGCCGACACCATTATTTTGGTCGGAGACCCTGATAGAGTACCGATGGTTTCGCGCCATTTTGACAGCATCATTTTTCAAACTCAAAAGCGCGAATTTGTGACTCATACAGGTTTTGTAGGCAAGAAAAAATTAAGCGTTTTATCTACCGGTATTGGTACTGATAATATAGATATTGTATTGACCGAACTCGATGCTTTGGTCAATGTAGATTTTGCAACGCGCATTGCTCGTCCACAACACACCGAATTGAGCCTTATTCGTATTGGCACATCAGGCTGTTTACAACCCGACATTCCCATAGATAGCATTGTAGCCTCTGAATTTGGCTTGGGATTTGACAACTTGTTGCACTATTATCATTGGAATAACAATGAGATAGAAGCCGATTTGAGTCAACATCTACCCAATTTTGCCGACATTGTCCGTCCCTACATTGCACAAGGTTCTACTTCTTTGATAGAAAAAATTGCGCAACAAGACATATATCGCGGCATCACGGCTACTTGTTCGGGTTTCTATGGTCCGCAAGGCAGACAAGTGCGCCTGCGTCCGCGCATCGAAGGTTTTTTAGACCAACTGCGCGACTGGCGACATGAACAGCACCGAATTACCAACTTCGAAATGGAAACTTCTGGCATCTATGGTATGGCACGTTTGTTGGGACATCAAGCCCTTTCTACCAATGCTATTGTGGCACAACGCGCTCGTCAGCAATTTAGTAGTAATCCCACAAAAACCATCGAAAATCTTATCCAAACCGTTCTGCAACGTTTGACATCTTAGTCCAAATTTCATTTAACGCCCTTCTATTATTTTCCTGTAGGGTTGCCGATCACCTTATTTTTCAAAGTGATCGCTTATAGTTTTGTGTTTAGTTGTAAACAATCTGAATATCATTGTTGTTCTGAATGCAATTGCTTTTTTTATACTTTTGGGACAACAAAATAAAGCAACCAATTGCTATTTATCTATCAAACTTAACATACCATAACAGTATACCATTATAATATACATAACTCACCAAAAATTTAACCAAATGACAAGTTCCCATTCCCACCAACACAGCCAACAGTCCGCTATACCATTCAACAAACCCTACCTAATTGGCAACGAAATCGCATATATTCGCGAGGCGGTCGAAAGCGGTAAAATTTCGGGCAACGGTATGTTTACGCAAAAATGCCACCATTTTTTTGAGTCCACCTACCATTTCCCCAAAGTCTTGCTCACTTCCTCTTGCACCGATGCCCTCGAAATGGCAGCCATTTTGACCAATGTAGGAGCAGGTGATGAGGTGATTATGCCTTCCTATACTTTTGTTTCCACTGCCAACGCTTTTGTGTTGCGCGGAGCCAAAATTATTTTTGCTGACAGCAACGCATTAGAACCCAATATCGATGCCGAACAAATAGCAGCACTCATCACTCCGCGTACCAAAGCTATTGTTGTGGTGCATTATGCAGGAGTAGCTTGTGATATGCAGCCTATTATGGATTTGGCAAATAAGCATGGCATTTGGGTGGTCGAAGATGCAGCACAAGCCATCGACTCTTTCTACTATGACCGTCCGCTGGGAGGCATTGGGCATTTAGCTGCTTTTTCGTTTCACGAAACCAAAAACATCATCTCTGGCGAAGGAGGCATGTTGGTGGTTAATGACCCACAACTCCTCAAGCGTTCCGAAATTATTTGGGAAAAAGGCACAAATAGATCCGCTTTTTTTCGCGGCGAAGTAGACAAATATGGCTGGGTCGATGTTGGCTCATCTTTTTTGCCCGCCGAAACCATCGCCGCTTTTCTCTATGCACAATTAGAAAAATTAGACATCATTCAAACCAAACGCAAACAAATCTGGGAAACCTACTATCAAAACTTGCAGCCATTAGCACAGCAAGGATATTTTCGCCTACCACACTTACCTCACTATGCCACCAACAACGCACATATGTTCTACCTCGTTTTTCCTGATTTGGAACAACGTACCCACTTCATCACCCAACTGCGACTACATGATATTCATGCCGTTTTTCATTACCTGTCGCTCCACAAAAGCCCTTTCTATAGCCCACACCACAACCCACAACGCACTCTTGTTAACTGTGACCACTATGCCGATTGCTTAGTGCGACTACCTATGTTCTATGAACTCAATGACAACCAACAACAATATATCATCGAACAAATCCAACAGATTTATAGTACCATTAATTAATGTATAATAACCAAATTATTTGTGTTGTCATTCCTGCACTCAACGAAGAAGCAAGCATTGGCAAAGTAATTGATGCTATTCCCGCTTTTGTAGACCATATTATAGTGGTAAATGACGGTTCCTCCGACCGTACTGAGGCTATTGCCCGCTCAAAAGGAGCAATAGTTGTAACCCATGCTGTCAACAAAGGTTTGGGCATTGCCTTTAAATCAGGTGTACAAAGAGTGCTGGAATTGGGCGGCGATGTGATGGTCAATATGGACGCTGATGGACAATTTAATCCACAAGATATCGAAAAACTTATCTTGCCCATCGTGCAGCAACAAGCCGATTTTGTGACAGCCTCGCGTTTCAAAAATCCCGAATTGTACCCCCAAATGTCGTCAGTCAAGTTCTGGGGCAACCAACGCATGTCACAATTGATTAGCCGCATTGTAGGCAAACGATTCTACGATGTGTCGTGTGGTTTCCGAGCCTATTCCTACGAAACCCTGCTCCGCCTCAACCTTTTTGGCAAATTCACCTACACCCAAGAAACTTTTATCGATTTGGCATATAAAGGACTGACCATCGAAGAAGTGCCAGTGGTGGTGCGCGGTACCCGCGAATTTGGCAAATCGCGCATGGCATCAAACCTATTTAAATATGCCTACAACACCAGCAAAATCATTCTCAAAACCTTGCGTGACTACAATCCCTTTCCTTTGTTTCTGCAAACTGCCCTTGTAGCAGCAGTCTTTGGTTTGGCGTTCGCAACCTTTTTGGGTTACCACTATCTCCAAACAGGAGAATTTTCGCCTCACAAATGGGCAGGTTTTGTCGCAGCAGGTTTTTTTATAGCAGCAATGTTTTTGTTCGGCATGGGTTTCGTGATGGACATGTTCACACGTATGCGCCGCAATCAAGAAGAATTATTGTATTATCTCAAAAAAGCACAATACGACCACAATAAACGCTAAATCCACACTATTCCATAATTTCCCACAAGTAACAAAAAATCTTACTTGTGGGAATATCAAGAAAATGGACAAATAAAAAAAACAAAAAAAAGTTTTGAGATGTGACTTTTAGTCAATTCCACAGTCTAATCAATACAAACACAATGAAAAAGCGTTGGTTTGGTTGCTTTTCTAAGACTTTTTAGAAGGAAAAATATTTTTTTAAAAAAAATTGCTCCAAAATTTGGTCGTTTCAAAAAAAGCACGTACCTTTGCACCGTGATTCAGGAGTTAAGGAAAAAAGCTAATATGTTTTTCGCCTTGAATCTCAATTTCCCTTCCTTTTTCAGTAAAACGTTATTTTATAGTCTAACATCTACTTTTATTTTTTATTACATTTCTTTATCAACAAGAATGCTTGTTTCTTATAATGCATTGTTTACTGCTTGTTGGTAGTAATAGAAATTGTTAAACTATTTTGTTCTTTCCCCCCTCGTTCTTACTGTTTTTCCAACTTTTATTTTGGTGGCTTATTTGTACATAGCTCAACAAGATTGAACTATGTACCTTGTGTTTTTTGTAGATACTCGTACCTACAAAAACATAACAATATGCGACAATCATTTAGTTTCTTTGTGCGACTAAATGGTTGCGGGGATTTTTTGCACATAAACAAAACAATAAAAAAAATATATTTTCCAATTAATTTTAAAATTTTTAATTAACCACATTAATACACAATATATCATGAAAAATCTAGTTTTAACTATTGCCTTAGTTTTCGTAACTTTCACTGCTTTTGCTCAATCTACTGTTAATACAGTTATCCCTGCCACTGTTACTCCTACTACTACTGTTGCAACAGATAGCGTTATGGTTCAAACAAATACTGTTTTTGCAGAAGTTGGCAACAATGGTTCTTTATATAGCCTCAATTTTGACCACATTGTTTTTGCTACGCCAGCGTTTGCATTGACAACCAAAGTTGGAGTTGGCGCTACTGTACCCAGCAAAAATGATATTGACCCTACTTTGTCTTTGGAAGTAAATGCTTTGTTTGGTAAAACTAATCACCGTTTAGAAACAAGCATTGGCACATTGGTAGGTTTTGGTTTCGAACAAACAGAAGCGTCTTTGAACGGCGAAACTGCACAAGGTACAAAAGTGGTTAAATATACACCCGAAAAAGAATATACAACGCTTAACCTCACAGCTCGTGTTGGCTATCGCTACCAAAATCCTAATGGTGGTTTGTTCTTCCGTGCAGGTATCACACCTATCGCTACTGTATATAGCAAAACAGGTAACTTTGGCATGAACTTGGCGGGTGCTGTAGGCTTGGGTTATACCTTTAAACAAAAACGCAGTGTTGTTCCTGTTATCAATTTTAACTAATCATCATCACCCTCCCTCTCTCCTACTCTATTTAATCTGTTAGAATAAACTTGCTATCACCTTTGTTAGATAGGTATTATTTGAACTACTATTATGCAAAATGTTTGTTCGTTCAAAGGTGGTTTTAAAGATTTAAGTGCGAAACGGTAGCTGCGATTTAAGCTACCGTTTTCGTTTTTTGTCTGCTTTGACGTTTTAGAATCATCATTTTTGAGTATTTTGGAGGTGAAAAAAAAATTTTCACCTTTTTTTTCTACTTTTTTTTACAAAAAATGAAAAAAATTTGCGCGCTTAAAGAATAAGTAATAACTTTGCAACCACAATTCTCCTTTTTTACAAGAATGCTTCATTTTTTCTTGTGTTTCCCACCATTAAAACAACACTACAGAAACAGTTAAATGATAAATTCTATAACTATAAAAAACTTTATGTCTCATTCTGATTTGAGCATAAAAGATATACCAGAAATCAATGTGATAATCGGGAAAAATGATACAGGTAAAACTGGGTTGTTAAAACTACTTTATGCCACTATTAAATCACTTGAAATATATAGTTTAAAATCAGTATCAACAGATGTTTCCTTCAAAAAAGAATTAGCAGATAAACTCTATGATACTTTCATGCCACGAAAAAATGGGCTTGGTGATTTAGTTATGAAAGGCAGTAAAGATAAGTTAGATGTTAATATTACTATACTTGGTAATAATGGCAAATATAAACAACCTATATATTATTCATTTGGAGATAGAACTGAAAGATCTATCTCTACATGTATTGAATATGTGGATAAATTGCCAGACAATTCTATTAACGCACTATTTGTACCTGCAAAAGAAGTGTTAACAGCGTTTAATGACATTAGAAACATCAGAGAAAATTTTTATGGTGTTGGTTTTGATGATACTTATCTTGATCTAATAAAAGCATTAAACTTGGGAACCACAAAAGGGCGAGTTGCGAATGAATTAAGTACTGTAAACAAGTCGTTGGAAAACCTATTTGAAGGTAAAATTGAGCAAACAGGCCAAAAGGAACAGCCTTTTTTGTTTAAAAAAGGAAACCAACAATTTGCAATGCCGCAAACAGCAGAAGGTATTAAAAAAATAGGCATTTTAACAACATTGATTACTAATAGACAATTAGGAAAAGGTACAATACTATTTATGGACGAACCAGAAACTGCATTACACCCTGAAGCTGTTAGACAAATGGTTGAAATGTTGGTAGCAATGAGTAAGTCTGGTGTTCAAATATTCATAGCCTCTCATAGTTATTTTGTTATTAAACAGTTATCAAATTGTGCAAAAAGAGACCAGCTAAACATTAGCTGTTGGAGTTTGTCGCGCGAAAACGGCAAACCTGTGAGTTGCTCTTTTCATAACCTTATCGATGGTGTTTTGCCTTCTAATTCAATTATCGAAGAAACATTAAAAATGTTTGATGAAGAAATAAAAATTGATTTAAATGCTTAACACTTATGACAATAACAGAAAGCTCTATAACGCTTAATTTTCCCGACAATAATGTTTTTCGTTTTCAAGATTGTCAAGGGTATAGAGATATACAACACAATTTCAAAGAAATGGATGTTTGTTGGTACGAACAAGCTACTAATACCTTGTATATTATTGAGCTAAAAGACTGGGGAAACGGCATTCTAAATGAAGAAAGCGATCCAAATATCTCAGCAGAAAAGATAGTGGAAATAAAAGAGGGAATAAGTGCTTACAGAGTAAATGAATTATGGAAAAAATCTGTTGATAGCGTCTCTATGTTTATGTCAATTCTACTAAAAAAGCCATATTCACAAAATATTCAGAGCTGTTCTTCTTTTATAATAACCCATGCTACTAAAGTCAGACTTTTATCAATTATTAATTGGACAAGTCCCGATGTAACTTATATTGCTTCTATCAATTCTGCATATAAATCCAGATTTAAATCTTATGCAAAACTTTATGATATTAAGTCTTTTATAGTAATGACAAAAACACAAGCCATTACAAATTTTGACTGGATTTCGTAATTTTCAGAAATTACATTTATCAAAATGCTCATTAATTGTGACATCTAAGTTTATTTGAGGTATTATGTTTTGTACCAAAATTAACTGAAGTGTTTTCTATAAAAATATTTGTTCGTTCAAAGGTGGTTTTAAAGATTTAAGTGCAAAACGGCATCTTACCAACAAGTAAGTGCCGTTTTTGTTTTTAGGTGTATCCTCTACACAAGCAAATTTTGGCTTTATATACTTTAATTCGGATCCCCATTAAACATTGTTGTACAAGCAACGAAACCACCTCATTAATCGTTATCAATATATGTCGAATACTTTTGGCAAGTTGTTCCGCATAACTACTTTTGGCGAGTCGCATGGCTTGGCATTAGGAGTTGTGATAGATGGTTGTCCTGCGGGTTTGTCCATTTCTTTGGAATACATACAAAGTTGTATTGACCGTCGTCGTCCTGGGCAGTCTGCTATTGTCACACAGCGCAAAGAAAGTGATACTGTAGAAATTTTGTCCGGCGTTTTTGAAGGCAAATCTACAGGCACGCCTATTGCTTTGTTGATTCGGAACGAAAACCAAAGGTCAAACGATTATGACCACAATATAACTACCTATAGACCCTCACATGCCGATTTTACCTACGACCAAAAATATGGTTTTCGGGATTATCGCGGTGGAGGACGTTCATCGGCGCGCGAAACGGTGGCTCGAGTAGCGGCAGGCGCTATTGCCAATTTGTTGCTACAACACTACGGCATTCGCATCGTTGCATACGTTTCGCAAGTGGGTGATTTGTGTCTCAACACACCTTATACGGAATTGGACTTTAGCCAAATAGACTCGAATCCTGTGCGTTGTCCCGACGCAGCCATGGCAGCCGACATGGAAACACTTATCCGACAAGTTCGCAAAGAAGGTGACACGATTGGCGGTGTGGTGACAGGTGTGGTGCAAGCTTTGCCAAGTGGTTTGGGCGAACCTGTTTTTGACAAATTACATGCACAATTGGGCAAAGCCATGTTGGGTATTAATGCGGTCAAAGGATTTGAGTATGGTTCAGGATTTGCAGGCACACATTGGCGCGGTAGTCAGCACAACGATTTGTTTTATTTTGATACTTTGCAACAACGCATTGCTACACGGACGAATCATTCGGGTGGCGTTCAGGGCGGTGTTAGCAACGGTATGGACATCTATTTTAGGGTGGCTTTTAAGCCTGTGGCAACAATTATGCAACCACAAGAAACCGTAAATAGACAAGGCGAAGCAACCCAAATCATAGGTAAAGGACGGCACGACCCTTGTGTTTTGCCACGCGCCGTACCTATTGTCGAAGCTATGGCAGCTTTGGTGGTTGCCGATTTTATATTGTTGCACCAAGCTCAACAATTATTTCGTGTACATTAAACTTTGTATCATAAAATTTATCTTATTGTAGAGAACCCAACAAAAACATCAACGAATGAAATTTTTACAATCTTTTATTATCTGTTCCACATTGCTTGTCGTCGTAACATTTAGCGCATGTCACCCAAATGGCAAACAGGACAACAGTAATGGAATAGATACTACCGCTGTGGCAATAGATACCACACAAACCGTGACCGAAGACACTACACTGGCAGTAGCAGACTCTTTGTCTATCGATTCCATAAAAACAAAATCGGACTCTACGGCTGTTGCTGCTCCCTCTAAAACAGAACCGACTAAACCCGCAACCAAAGCCACACCACCAACAAAACCTAAAACACCCGAAAAACCCAAAACAACAACATCTGCCGCTACAAACGTAAATAAAGGCGTATTCAAAAAATGGCGCATGGATACAGGCGTTACAGAACGAGCAGGCGGTTATACCTATCGTGTAGATGGTTCGTTCGAAGCTAAACCGAGCCGCATGTGGTCACTTATTGACATTAAACAAGATGGCAATATCTCCAAACGAGGGCCTGGTCCAACTGACGCAGGCGAAACGGTATCGGGCAGATGGAAAATGGTCAACCCCAAAGAATTGACCGCCGAATATAAAGACGGCACCCGCCAACGTATCAAAATTATCACAGTCGAAAGTGGTGCTTTGGTGCTTAAAATAGAAAATTTGCAATAAGTCAAAACCACATTTCGATAGGTATATACTATTGTTCCATTTCGGTTATTTTGTCGAATACATGCTATTGAATTTTTTGGGCGTTTCCCTGCGGGTCGGGCTTTACAGGGCTTCGCTCCGCTTCGGTGCAAGCACCAGCCTGCGGCTGCCCTTACAATCCCTAACGCGCTTCGCCATTCGAGCATTTATGATGTTGCGCGAAATAATAGCATTTTATTCCGACAAAATAGGTAAAACAGAACACTATATAGCACTTTTGTTAAGCCTATTGTCTAAATAAGAAAGCAGCAAATATAAATTGATTTAACACATCTATAGACTATATGTTTATAGATGTGTTCTTTTTTATAAAACAAAAAACACAGAAATCATATCAATTAAATATATTATAATTAAAAATTATATAAAAATCATTATCGCATTTAGGCTACAAAATCGGCTTTATACTACCCAAATGAACTAAAATTCAAATTTCAAACCTTATTTTTGGCTTATTATCTTGACTATTTTAGGCAAAAACAAGCGTATTTGTAGCGAATTTAAGACTTAATTGCTCAACCATCAGCAAAATTTTGGAGATTGCAAATGAGCTTAACAATCTGCACCTTGCACAAATAAAACATCATTTTGACAATACTATTACAAAGATTTTCAAATATAGCATAGAGTCTACCACATTCTGCCTTTTCGGGCATTTTTGAGGCTTATTTTAAAAGAAAAAATGAGTTTTTTAGAAGTAATTATTAAGAGTTCCTATAAGTTGCGATGGGCAAAAAAAGTCTGGTTGTAAATAGGCAACTTTTGTTTACAAAGTGGACTACACGCTATTTTTGAGGTTTGGTCACATTTTTTTTTGACTTTTTTTAAATTTTTTTTTTTATCATGCGTTAGCTGCCAAAAACTTGACAAAATAGTCATTTTTGCCCTTTTAAACGGCACTTATGAATTTTTTTTTTTGTAATATAACAGACAAATACGCCTCAATACGATGCCTATTTACTTTCAAACTCAAAGTTGGGGTGTACACAAGTTCGGAAAAAAAAGCTACTTTTGCAGCGGCAATTAAAAATAAGGGTATATCTTAGCATAGGAGCGTACTACTGGACACTACTTGTAGTGACCATCAACATATACAAACTTTAATTTTGTAACCTTGATTCGTTCATCATTTCTTATTAAAATACCCGTAATTTTATGGAAAGTTTTACCTATCGTTTGTTGTTTGGTGTTGTTATTTTGTTAGGCATATCTAGCACAGTATCTGCCCAATACGACGAATCGGTATTAGAGTTGTTGGCTGATTTAGACAATTTCTCTGAGACCACTATGTTACTAAGCAATGAATCTGCTACTGCTACGATTTCATCTACTTCGAGTTCTTCCTCTTTTAATGCGCCTACTTCATCTGATTATCTTAACATTATTTCAAATCCTATTTCTGCTTATAGCGATCGCGAATACGAGTACAAGTTATCCTTGTTGCATAGTGCTGTTCCGCTACAATACAATGCCTTGGTTCGTTCCTACATCGATGCTTTTACTGTTCATCGTCGTTCGGCTGCTCGCGACATTTTGAGCTATAGCACTATCTACTTCCCTATCTTTGAAAGGGCTTTGGCTGAAAATGGGGTTCCCACAGAATTAAAATACTTAGCTATTCCAGAGTCGGCATTGGTAAATCATCGCTACTCTACTGCGGGTGCCGCTGGTCTTTGGCAATTGATGCCAGTTACAGCTCGCCAATATGGTTTGGTTGTTAATGATGTTATTGACGAACGTTTAGATCCACAAAAGAGCGCCCAAGTGGCAGCAAAGTGTCTCAAAGCAAGTTATAACAAATATAACAATTGGTTGTTAGCAATAGCTGCCTATAATTGTGGCAACACAGTAGTTGACCAAGCCATTAAAAAAGCAGGTGGGAATACCAACTTTTGGGCGATAAGTGACTTTTTGCCTCGCCAAACACGTGCTTATGTTCCCCAATATATTGCTGCAACCTATTGGATGAACTATTATTTTGACCATAATATCGTTTTTTCGAAGCCAACAGATATGCCTGCCTACAACAGCACTGATTTGTTGGAAGTGAAAGGCGGTTTATCTTTAGAAGCTGTGTCCAAACACATTAATGTAGATGCTAACACTTTGATAGCCTTGAACCCTGCTCTGAAAAAAGGCGTTGTGCCAAACGACCAAACATATTACCAACTTCGTTTGCCTGTTACCGAAATTTGGACGTTCAAACAACATGAAACGTCTATCTATACCACCCTTGTAACCGAAAAATCGACCACCAATACCATTGTCGATAAAAAGACAGCCAATAATAACAAAGAACAATTGGCAGTTTTGACCTATACCGTCAAAAAAGGTGATAATTTGGGTACTATTGCCACTTGGTATGACTGCAACTCAAGCGACATTAAGGCATGGAACAAAATTAGTGGTAATGTGATTACTGTTGGGCAAGAACTCAAAATTTATCTTAAAAAGAGTGTATCTCACTATTATCGCTACATCAATAGCAACTCTTTTGCCCAAAATGAAAAATATTTTGGCGATGACAAAACCCCTATTGCTGCTGCAAATAGCAAAAACACTGCTTCGAGCGGCAAAGTGGCGGCTGCTAAAAACACCTTCCAACAATATACCGTTAAACCCGGTGACTCTTTGTGGAGTATTACTCAAAAATTCCCTGCCAATACCGTCAAAAGTTTACAACAATTGAACGGTCTGAAAACTACCGAGCCTATTGCTCCCGGACAGAAAATTAAAATTAAAGTAGGCTAAATGCTGTCCATATCCTAACCTATAGTAAATCCCGCTTTTTTGATTACAAAATAGCGGGATTTGTTGTATACCTACCTCCTACGAAATAGCTGTTTTTTTTCTATCAATAATTTTTAAAATTATGGGCATTGTTTCGCTTCCCGATTGGTCTCATAAACAACTACATATAGGCGATATTTTTACGCCTCCACAATGGGCAGAGTTCGCTATCGAAAAATTCGACATCTTCCAAAAATGGATAAATGGTGCATTGGTGTTTGACCCAACCATGGGAACGGCTAACTTGTTAGAAGCACTTATTATATATGGAATCAAACAAGGCTATGCAATAAATGAACTGCCCACACACTGCCTTTTTGGTAATGAACTAAATACGCATCACTTCGTCAAAGCACAACAAAAATTTGAGCAACGATATCAACTATTCATGCACTCCAATTTTACGAATGAAGACTTATTGCATTTACCTCCCAAACAATATGACATAATACTGGGTAATCCACCTTGGCAGAACTTTGTAGACTTACCCGATAATTACAAACAAAAAATTAAGCACTATTTTTTCAAATATGATTTGGTAGATAATAGCCGAAATTTATTGCTTGGTGGAAGTAGGATAGATTTGGCTGCTTTGATTGTTCAGGTGGCTATTAAAGATTTTTTGGCTGAAAATGGAGAGGCTGTATTTTTCCTGCCACTTTCCCTGTTTTTAAACGACGGGGCTAACAAAAGTTTTAGAACGTATAGTATTGCGGAAATTAAATATGCCTTGCAATGTATTTATGATTTTAATGATACCGCTATTTTTGGTGGTGTAGCTACTCGGTATGGATTAGCGCATTTTATACGCAACCAACATACTACTTTTCCCATTCCCTATTTTTGTCTCAACGAAGGTGTTTGGGCTAATAAAGTAGCGCAACCTATGTTCCACCAAACCGACCCTTTGAGCGTTATGGCTGAACAAGATACTGTCATGTTCGATAGCATTACGCCCATCGTTATTGACAAAGAATCTTGTCCACGACAAGGCATTAACACTTGTGGAGCAAATGATATTTTTATTTTTGACACTTTGATATCGGTAGACGAACATACCGTTTCTGTTTCGAATAAAATACTTACAGATGTGCTGTTACCACGCCAATTTGTTTTTCCATTAATTGCAGCTAAAAATTTCGGTTTCCACCCTTTAGTCCCCAATAAATGGGTGTTGCTGCCCTACGATAGTAATGGCAAAGCTTTGGAATGGCAACAAATTCAAGTTTTTACGGACTTACAAAATTATTTAGAAACCCACAAAATAAAGCTCCAAAACCGCAAAGGCGTATTGCTCAATGCCACAATGAAACGTGGATATTGGTGGGCGTTGCTGGGTGTTGGGGCATATAGTTTTTTTCCTTACAAAGTAGTCTGGGAAGCGTATGGCAGAAAGAGTTTTAAACCACAAATATTTGACGGACATTGGCAGGCTAATCAATCTTTGCAAGCCTTTATACCTGTAAAAACGCTGGCAGAAGCTCAACGCATTTGTACTGCTTTGTCAGACAAAAAAGTGGAAGACTATCTATTGTCGCTCAAAATGGAAGGCACCATGAATTGGGCGCAGCCCGGAAAAATAAAAAAATTAGTGGTCTATGGTGATGAAGCCTTGAATCTATTCTGAACAAAAATCTCCTGCTACTTTCCAATAAAGCAGCAGGAGATTTTGTGTTGATACCTACCTAATCCGAAACCGCAATTCAAATACTGCACCTTCGGCATTGTAGGTACGCAACTGGGCTTTGAGTTGTTTGGTTAGTGTTTTCACCAATTGTATGCCCAGCGATTTGTGTTCTATATTGTTAAAATCGGGCGGCAAGCCGATGCCATTATCTCGCACCACTAACCAATACTCTTCGTCATCGATTCGTTCTAAATGCACGCTTACCTCACCCGTTTCGGCATTCGGAAAAGCATATTTAAAAGCATTTGAAATCAGTTCGTTGGCAATCAAACCCAATGGCACAGCACGGTCAGGTTCGAGGTAGAGGTGTGCCAATTCTTTTTCGAGCGTAATACCTGTGTGCGGGCGATAGGTGCGGGTTAGGGTGTCTGCCAATTCGCCCAAATATCGATGAATGGCAACGTGTGCCAAATTATCTGATTTATATAGGTATTCGTGCATCAATGCCATCGAACGAATGCGCGAGCGCCCTTCGTCGACCTTTTTTTTCACAATGGGGTCGTCAATATCCTCAAACTGCCATTCAATAAGACTTGATACCAATTGTAGATTGTTCTTAACACGATGGTGAATCTCTTTGAGCAATGTTTCTTTTTCGCCCATGCTATTGTTGATTTGCTCGTTTGCGGCTTCTAATTCTGCTACGGTTTGTGAAATTTGACGATTGGCGGTTATCATTTGCCGACTTAACAAACGTTTTTGGTTGAACAATTGAAAAAATACTCCTGCCAATACCAATGCCCCCAACAAACCCACCAAACTCGCAATGGTGACATTCTGGCTTTGTTGCACCAAATCATGGCTGTTCAAGGCATGTTGTTGCTTTTGTTGTTGTAATAATGTATCGATGCTCGCCAAACTTCGTCGATGGTATAATCGGGCTTTATCCCACTGTTGCTGTTGCATATACCATTCGCTCAGGCGCGCTGTTAGTTGGGCTTTTTGGTAGGTATCGTGTTGCTCTGTAGCCACCACCAATTGCTCCAATAATTGATTTTCGCTTACCCCAACCGTGTCGCTTTGCGCCCAAAGTCCCAGCGAATAAATCCACAAACATAAACCAATAACAAGCCGATACCACATAACTTAATAACTAAATAATGAAAATGGCAGCAAAGTTAGGTATAATTTATAGCTTAAGGTAGCGTTTGTGTAGATATTGTAGGTTATCTTAAAAAAACTCCTTACCTTTGTGCTAAAAAAGGGCATTTTATTGTTCAAAGTAACGTAATATACCCCTTTTTTTTGCCAAAAGCATTTTTTTACCATAAATTTTTAATTTTTTTTTCTCCTTGTGCAACCTTAAGCTCTATTGTTGCGTCTTAACCTTCGAAAGCAATGATAAATTACCTCAAAGGCATACTAACTGTCAAAACACCCGCTTATGTAGTGCTGGAATTGAGCAATGGCATTGGATATCATCTTCATATTAGTCTCCACACCCATTCCAAATTGCCCGCAGTAGGGCAAAGTTGCCAAATTTTTACACACCTACATATCAAAGAAGACGCACATAACTTGTATGGTTTTGCAGAAGCAAGCGAAAAAGAATTATTTTTGCATTTGATTAGCATTTCGGGTATTGGACCTTCGACGGCGCAAATCATGCTATCATCTATGAACCCTACCGAAATTCAACAAGCTATTGTCGACGAAAATCTTACTTTGTTAAAAGCCATTAAAGGTATTGGAGCAAAAACTGCACAACTTATTATTTTGCAACTCAAAGACAAGTTAAGTAAATTGCCTTCTACCACACTTAGCAGTTCCGAAGGAAGTGGTAGCACCGCCGCCATCACACAAGAAGCCTTAGATGCCTTAGCTGCTTTGGGTATTGCCAAACCTGTGGCACAAAAAGCTATAGAAAAAGTATTAAAAACCAACAAAGATATTCAGACGGTTGAGGCATTAATCAAAAAAACTTTACAATCCTTATAATTTCTCTAATCCACATTATATCATCTGCCTATCGCAACAAATTTACTTTCCCGCTAAATATTTGTACGATTTGTGCGTCTTTTGCGCATTTATTCACACCAATAGGCGTGGATAAGGCGTTTTTTGTCTTGTACAAAATATTGCGCGTCGATTAATGAATTTCCTATCGTCCATTTAACTATAACTGTAGCCTTGTGAATTTCCAAAAACACATTTTACCTTTATCCATAGCTATTACCGTAGTGCTATTAAGCGTTGCGGGAGCAAGAGCTATCGTGCCTAAAAACCTTAGAAGCCGACTACCCAAAGAGTTTAACACACCGGTCTTGTCTGCTCCCACAACACAATTGGGTATCGACTCTTTGCGCTATCCTATCAAGCCGCGCACAGGTGATTTTGTAAGTGACCCCGACAACAATAACCCTTTTGACCTACAGGATCCACCGGTCATTCAACAAAACATCGAGTACGACCCTGTTACCAATACTTACATCATCACCGAAACCCTCGGAGGGCAGCCCTATAGCAACCCTACCTATATGTCGTTCGACGAATTTTGGGCAAACCAAAATAGCGAACTGCAACAACAGTATTGGCAACAAATGTCCAATAACAACGACGGACTCGGCACTTCGGGTAGTAGCGGCGATGGCGGTGGCGGACTTGGCAATATGATCAATGCCAATGCCAGCGCAGGTTTGAGCGGTGGTATCAATGGTCTGCCTAATCTCTATTCGGGACCCGAATTGTTTAGCGATATCTTTGGGTCAGGACCTATCGAAATTCGCCCAACGGGTAATATCGATATGGAGCTGGGATTTCGTTCACAATTTGTAGACAATCCCGCTTTACCTTCTTCTGCCCAGCGTACCAGCAATTTCTTGTTTGATATGGGCATAAACATGGGCGTAACAGGCAAAATTGGTGATAAGTTAAACCTCAACCTTAACTATAACACCAAAGCTACCTTTAATTTCGACCAACAAATCAAATTGTCCTATGCAGGCAAAGAAGATGATATTATACAAGAAATTAATGCTGGTAATGTCAATTTCCCCTTGCCCACACAATTGATTCCTGGGTCACAAAATTTGTTTGGTTTGCAATCAAAATTGCGTTTTGGACGCTTGACCATCAACTCGGTGGTGGCACAGCAACGTTCGCAATCCAAAAACATGACTCTGCAAAACGGCACTCAAGTCCAAAACTTCGAAGTGGCTTCTGATGGTTATGACGATAATCGTCACTTCTTTTTAGGACACTATTTCCGCGATAATTATGAAAAAGCATTAGAAAATCTTCCCTATATTAATTCACAAGTCATCGTTACGCGTGTTGATGTATACGTATTGGATTCGCGCGGCAATGCACAAGATGTACAACGTGACATTGTAGCTTTTGCCGATTTGGGCGAAGCAAATCCCAACAATCCCAACATTATACCCAATTTGGGCAAAGAATTGCCTCAAAATGGCAGTAATAATCTATACGAAAAACTGATTAGCAATACGCAATTGCGCGAATTAGACGAGGTGAGTCCCATTTTGCAAACTACCTACGGCTTGCGCGACATCATCGACTTTAAGAAAACACAAGTCCGAAAGCTCGATCCCGATGAATTTACCTTCGAACCCAAATTGGGTTTCATTTCGCTTAATTTTTCTTTGCGTTCCAACGAATTATTGGCAGTAGCATATGAATATACCACCATCTTTGGCGGAGCTTACCGTGTGGGTGAGTTGGCAGACAATTTATTTCCCGTAGGACAAGAAAACGAACCTCAAGTCCTCTACCTCAAAATGTTGAAATCTACTGCTGATATTCCCAAAAGTCCGATGTGGGATTTGATGATGAAAAATGTCTATTCTTTGGGAGCTTATCAAATCCAGCCCACCGATTTTCAGTTAGATGTATTGTATGAAAATCCGGGCGGCGGCGAATTGCGCTATATTCCCGATGGCGAAGGCATTAAAGGTGTTCAGTTGATTCGTTTGTTAAATTTAGACGATTTAAATACCGTAGGCGAACAACGCCCCGATGGTGTATTTGACTATTTGGAGGCAAAAAAAGATTTTGAACCACCAACAACCCCCAGTTCCCTTCCACCTAATTTGACAGGACAAGGAGGACAAGGACAATTTGGTGGACAAAGCGGTAGTAGCCAAAACAGCGCGCAACAGTATAATAATACGCTCAAATTTGGTACTATCAATGCCAAAACAGGACGGATTATGTTCCCCATTTTAGAGCCTTTTGGTACATATCTGCGCCAAAAATTCCTCTCCAACGGCAATACGCCCGAATTAGCTGAGAAGTATGTATACGATGAACTCTACGACTCTACTAAATTTGTAGCAGCCGAACGCGCCGAATTTAACCGTTTTGTGATTCGTGGTAAATATAAATCTAATTTATCTGCCGAAATTTCTTTGGGAGCATTTGATATTCCGCGCGGAGCAGTGCGCGTCACGGCAGGCGGGCAAATGTTGCGCGAAGATGTAGATTATACCGTTGATTACAACTTAGGTCGTTTGACGATTCTCAACGAATCTATCCTCAATGCAGGCACACCCATCAATGTTTCCTACGAAGACAATGGCGCTTTTGGCATACAACAGCGCACCTACGCGGGTTCGCGCTTAGATTACATGGTTAACAAAGATTTTAACATAGGCGCAACAGTGGTGCATTTGTCCGAACGTCCTTTCACACCCAAAGTGAATTATGGCGATGCACCTATTTCTAATACGATGGTGGGTGCCGATATGCGCTATTTTTCCGAAATGCCTTGGCTCACCCGCGCCTTAGATGCCCTCCCACTTTATAGCACCAAAGAGCCATCAACCTTTACCTTCAATGCCGAAGGTGCTGCCTTTTTCCCCGGCACCTCCAAAGCCATTGACCAAAATATCTATATAGATGACTTTGAGGGCAGCCGCTCCGACAATGATTTGCGCTTTGCCCCCAACGATTGGGTATTGGCAAGCACACCTGCAAGTTTTTCCGAAGCGGTATTAAACAACGATTTGGCATATAATTTTAATCGTGCCAAAGTAGCATGGTATCAAATAGATAATGTATTTGTTTCGCCTAATGGTGATGACCTCAGTAGCCAAGTCCTGAGTGATGCCAACAACAATTGGTACAGTTATTCATTCCTCCAAACCGATTTGTTTCCCAACAGTCAGCCGCAATTGATGCAGCAACCGATGCGAACTTTCGATTTGGCATTCTATCCCGACCAGCGTGGTCCCTACAATTTTGACACCGAAGGACGCATTGGTATTTCGTCAGGTATTGACGGACGCGGAAGACTGAAAGATCCCGAAACGCGTTGGGGCGGCGTGATGCGTAACTTAGAAGGTGGTTTGAAAGATTTTGAGCGTTCCAACGTCGAATTTTTCGAGTTTTGGGTGCTTGACCCTTTCATCGAAAATCCTGATAATACCGGTGACCTTTATCTCAATTTTGGTAATATCTCCGAAGACGTGTTGCGTGATGCCCATCAACAATTCGAAAACGGCTTGCCTGGACCCAACGTCAGTACTACTTTATTCGAATCTGTTTGGGGTTCTACACCCGTGATTCGTCCGTTGGTAGACGGTTTTGGTTTCAACGAGACACGTACTGCCCAAGATATTGGTTTAGACGGTTTGACAGATAGCCTCGAACGCAATGAATTTAAGGAATACTATGACTATATTTCAGCAAAAATTCCCAATAATGACCCACTTATTAATGCAGAATTGGAAAACAAATTAGATGACCCTGCGGGTGACAACTACAAATTTTTCCGCGATAATAGTTTTAGATCGTTGGAAGAAAATCCCAATTTCGATCCACCTATTTCTTATGTAGCAGAACGCTATAAGAACTTTAATGGACCGCAAGGCAATTCACCTATACAGCAAGATAACAAAATCAATGCCTTTTCTACATCAGGAACGCAACGCCCTGATACCGAAGACCTGAACAACGACAATACCCTCAATGACTCCGAAGGTTATTTGGAATATAGAATCCCGATGCACGCCAACATGCAAATTGGGGAGACACCTTATTTAGCCAATATCAATATTTCGTCCATCAAAAACAGCGATGGTTCTGTGAAAGGTACGGTTAAATGGTATTATTTCCGTGTACCAATCAAAAACCCAACCAACCAAGTAGGAGCAGTAACTATCCGCAACATCGAGTCGATGCGTATGTATATGACCAACTTCAAACAGCCTGTTGTTATGCGTTTTGCTCGCCTTAATTTGGTGCGCAACAATTGGCGAAAATATACCCAATCTTTGTTTGAAGAAGGCGAATATCTACCCGATGACAATGTAACAGACTCTTATTTCGAAATGTCGTCTATCAACTTTGAAGAAAATGGGGGTCGTTCACCTATTCCGTATGTGATTCCTCCGGGCATTATCCGCGAAAATTTGCCAAGTTTTAATAACATCAGTGTTCTACAAAATGAACAATCTATTCAGTTACAAGTAGGACAATTGAAAGATGGTGAAGGCAAAGGGGTGTTCAAAAAAGTTGATGTAGATATGCGACAATTCAAAAACTTAGAAGTGTTTGTCCATGCAGAATCATTAAACAATCCTATTCAAGGTAATTGCGAAGATTTAGAAAATGGTGCTGTTGCTGCGTTTATCCGTATTGGTGACGACTTCCAAAACAACTTCTATGAATACGAAATTCCGCTTAAAGTCACTCGACCTGAAGAGGCACAAAATGCTATCGACTCAACTTTGCTCAAAGAAGTGATTTGGCCCTCCGCCAACCGCATCAAAATTCCTTTGCAAGAGTTGGTTGATGTGAAAGTACAGCGCAATTTCGATACCAACGCGCCCCGCACCAAACCTTATTCGGTCACTAAAATAGTACCTAATACCAATCCACCGCTCACCTATACCATTACCGTCGTAGGTTCGCCCGACATAGGCGACACCAAAATGATGATGCTTGGTGTGCGCAATCCCAAACGCAATTTCGATACCCGTAATACAGATGATGGCTCCGACCAATGTGCCGAAGTGTGGTACAATGAATTGCGCCTCACCGATTATTTCCAAAATCCGGGTTATGCCGCCATTGCTCGCGCCGATGCCAAGTTAGCCGACTTGGGTACCGTTACTGTTAGCGGCAAAATGCACACAGCAGGTTTTGGTACGTTGGAACAAGAAGTACAAGACCGAAAATTGGACAACTACAAAGAAGGAAACGTAGCTGCTACTATCAATCTGGGACGTATGTTACCTAAAAGTGTAGGTTTGCAAATTCCTGTCTATGCAGGCTATACCGAAACCATTAGTAATCCCAAATACGATCCATATGATGGCGACATTTTGTTGAAACGCAACGTCCAAGAAATCGAGGATACCTCCGACAATGCCACAGCAAAAGCCGCGCATAAACAGCGCCAAACCGCCACAACCACCAAGAGTTTTAACGTGACCAATTTGCGAAAAGACCGCACCAAACCTAATACCAAACCCAAAGTGTGGGATATCGAAAACTGGTCTGCTACGTATGCCTATACCGAAACTAACCGACGCGACCCTTATGTCGAGTATGATTTGGAGAAAAGACACAAAGGTGCGCTCAACTATACCTATAGTACACGTCCTGCTTATATTGCGCCTTTCTCCAAACTGATTAAGTCAAAAAGCCCGTATTTGGCACTGATTCGCGATTTTAACTTCAATTTTGTACCTACAAGTGTCACACTCGGCACCGAAATGAACCGACAAGTGGGTATAATGCAGATGCGTGCCCTTAGTGTAGGCGAATTACAATTACCACCTATCTACGAAAAATATTTTACATGGGACAGACGCTATGGTATTAAATACAACCCATTCCGCTCTGTTACCTTCGATTTTAATGCCACTAACCGCTCCATCATCGACGAGCCTCAAGACGGAGCAACACCGCGCGATACCTTGTGGAACAATATCAAACGTTTGGGCAGAACCAAACAGTATACCCAAACCGCTGTTGTCTCCTACAATGTACCTTTAGACAAAATACCTTTCTTGTCTTGGACACAGTTGCGCGCCAAATATGGTAGCAGCTATACATGGGACGGTCTGCCATTGGGATTAGCCGACTCCTTGGGCAATGTTGTGCGCAATTCCCAAGACATAGAAATCAATGGCGAGCTTAATTTCATTAAATTGTACAGTAGTGTGCCTTTCCTCAAAAAAATAGACACTCCTGCGGGCGGTGCCAAATCTAAATCGAGCAAGGCAACCAAAGGCAAAGATGGAAAAGATGCCAAAGACAGCAAACCAAGCAAAGAAAAAGGTAAGAAAAAAGACGAAGCCGACGACCTCGACACAACAACACCTCCCGAAGACGATACAGCAGGTTTGACCGACAAGGAGAAAAAAGCCAAAGCCAAAGCCGACAAAAAAGCAGCAAAATCCAATAAAAGCAGTGCAAGCGTAGAAGTTAGCCCTGCAGCTCGCATCATTCTCCGACCCTTGTTAAGTTTGCGACGCGTTAATGTGACCTTTAACCAAAAAAATGGCACAACCTTACCGGGCTTCACACCGCTACCACGCTATCTTGGCTCCAACTGGAACAACTACCAACAATTTGAAGGACCACGTCCCGGTTGGGATTTCTTGGCAGGTTATCAACCCGAACTAAAAGGCTGGTTAGAGTGGGCAGCCGCCAATGGTATGCTCACCCAAAACCAATACATCAACGACCAAGTTATCCAAACCAAATCGACCACCGCAACCGCAAAAGTCAACCTTGAGCCATTCAAAGATTTGCGTGTCGATGTCAACTTCAATTTGCAGTATAGCAAAAACCACAACGAGTCGTACAAAACCGACCAATTAGGCGAAAACTATCGTCACTTCTCAAAAATTGATGTGGGCAGCTACTCCGTGACAACTTTCATGCTCCCCACCATGTTCGACAAATTGGATACCGCCAATATATCTTTGACCTTTAAACAGTTCCAAGCCAACCGTCCCATCATCGCCAACCGTTATCGTGGTTTATACGAAACCGCTAATCCGGGCGAAACATTGGGCGGATATATCAACCCATTGACCGACGAGCCGGCACTAGGTTATTACGAAGGATACGGACCTTATTCGCAAGATGTATTAATTCCATCGTTCTTATCCGCTTATAAAGGCAAAAATCCTGCAACTTTCAACCTCAATCCGTTCAATTTTATTCCGTTGCCCAACTGGAAAGTGACCTACAATGGTTTGAGCCGCCTTCCGATGTTCAAAGCCTTTTTCACCAGCTTTAACCTCACACATGGCTATACCTCAACCTTGAGCATCAACAATTTCCGCAACAATATCGTTTATGACGACTTGTATTATACGGGAGCGCAGTTGGCAAACGACAATGCAGTGATGGATTATATGGTTGACCAATACCTCATGTTAGCCACTTCGCAACAATTAGACCCACTGAACAACAATTTTGCGGCATATTTCCAAATTCCACAAATTGCAGTTTCGGAACAATTGTCTCCGCTAATTGGCTTAGATATGGCAATGAAAAACGGATTTTCGGCACGTTTTGACTACAAAAAAGGACGAATTTTGGGTATGTCTTTCCAAGACTACCAACTAAGCGAAAGCCGCTCCGAAGAATTTACCGTTGGTGGTAGCTACAAATTGACAGGCGTACCTATCAACACCAAGTTTGCAGGCAGAAGCGTGACTTTGAAAAACGACATTCAGTTCAATTTCGATTTTTCTATTCGCGACAACGTAACAACTTTGTACCGCTTAGACCAAGACATTGCCGAAAATACTAATGGCATGAAAATCATCCGTTTAGCACCCTCTATCGACTATATCGTGAACGAGAAATTTAGAGCTTCTTTGTTCTACGAACGCACCCGCAATATCCCACGTGTAAGCACCTCCTTCCCTATTGTCCAAACACGTGGCGGTTTGCGCCTAAACTTCTCCCTATAAACCCACAACATAACAACACAAAAAACCCTTCGGAATTCCAATTTCCGAAGGGTTTTGTCATTGCTATAGGTCACAGACCCCAATCTATTACCATTTTAGATACGATTCGGTTCTAAATTTTATGATTATTTTTGGGCGTTTCCCTGCGGGTCGGGCTGCTATGGGCTTCGCTTTGCTTGGTGCTGCGTTACTCTCCGCACTGGCTAACGCCACCCTCCGCATCCCTAACGCGCTTCGCCATTCGAACTTTTCTACCCAGCGCTTTTTTGCGGCGGCTAACGCCCTTTGCTCACCACAACATTGACTACCTATAGCCTCTTTGCAGCACCCCAAAACCATGACTCGAAGCCTTACCCAAGCCAATATTATACGGAAGCGAGAGCGGAACAGAAAACAAAGCATCTATCCCAATCAATTTTTGACCATGATAAAGAATAGTATTTTGTTTAAACTGGTGAATCGTCAAGTCGTATCGTTGTGGAATTTGCCAATGAAAATAATTAGCAAAAGTGATGATTTGGGCGCTTAACAACTGTTCCAAGCGGTGCGTTTGGTCATCGATATTGTTCATCTGCATATATTCGCGATAATTCTGCTGGTTGAGTGCCATCCAATTGCGAATTTGATACGTGCGAAGCGTGTCGGAGTACGCAAGTTCATGCTCACGCAATTGTAGGTCGGCGATGCGCAACAAAGTCGGTTCTCCGTCCAAGATAATTTGCCAAGTACGTTGCGACAACACATCGGCAACCACATCGGCACCTTCGTTCATCGCAAACAAAGCAGCATTACCCTTGTTGGTACGGTATTGCACTAAGGGATAACGGTAGCGAAAACCACCACGTGGAATATCAGGGTCGTGAGGCGGGTTGAGATGATTATGTAGCAGGTCGTGTTCGCGCCCTGCCCATTCAATCATGGCGCTCCGAAAAGCAGGCACACGCCAAGCAGACAATGGCAGGTCGAAAGTCATTAAGAGATGTCTAACAGTGGTCATAAGTTAATTCAATAGAAGAAAAGTGGGCTATAAACGAGGATAAGGACGAAATTGCACAAAATTGAACACAATGGTTTTGCTGCCATCGAGATTTTCGATGGTGTTGCGCTCCGAGGTAGAAGCCACACACAAAAAACCTTGTTGTTGCAAAAGACCTACTAATGTAAAACAAAAAGTCATTTCGCCCATAATATGGACAGCACTTTGTTTTGCGATTCCTTGTTTGTTGATATTGTTATAAAATTTTTCTGCCAAATCTATAACATCTTGCGTTGTGGCAGTGGGCGGGATATTGGGAAAAGCCATATCCACAATAAAAGCCTTTGTATTTTTGGGGGCGTTGGGCATCACAAGCGATTGACTGAGTGCCATAGCAGCTTCGCGCTGTTCATCGCTCCATTTGTCGGATGGGTGATTAGATAGGTTTATAAACATACAATTAAGGAAAAATAAAAAATGGTTGATTATAGCTCGCTCACCATTGGCGGAATTTTGGGCAATGGTGGGATAGTTGGTCGCCAATAAGTAAGTTGTTTTTGCAGCAACACAATGTCGAGTTCTTTGGGTTTGCGTTTGCGAAACAGCAGGTGGTCATAGAGGTGAGGGTCGTTGATGAAGCCGCGCAGGTGAATAAATGGCAATCGAAACAACTGCTGCATACGCAATGGGACAGGGTTTTCTTCTAATGCTTCTTTGAACAATTGCTGGAAATCTTCGATTTGGGCGATAATGCTTTCGGCTTCCTCAAGGCGCAGGCGGGCGTGTTTTCTGCCGTCGTCGGGTCGTTGCAGGTCGCGGAACACGCTTTTGCGAACATCTTTAAAACCTGTTTCTTTGATAAAAGGCAACTTAAGCCACAACAAAATGGCATCAACCGTGCTTTGTGGTGCGCGCTGACGCGTGACATAACCCGTAATATAGCGTTCGGGAATATGACCAAGGTATTTCCAATTTCGGATAGTGCTGCCTGCCAAGAGGTAGCGTTCCTTTAGCTGGAGGGCTAATTCGTGGTTGTATGGGGGCATGGGAAACTTTTTTTAATAGCAAAGTTACACAAATTGTCACTAAATCGGTATAGCAAGTACAAAAACTCCTAAATTTATAAGATGAAACTCGCACTCTTAGTGCGAGTTTTGCTAAACAAACCCAATATCATACCATTCATAAGTAGATAACTTTACTTACACAATGGTTAATTTAGTTTTAAAGCCTTGGTGATTTCCTCGTTTGTTTGGAGATAGATATTTTTATGGGGCAAGCCGAATAAACTATACCAATCTTTGGTTTCCGTAGCAAAATTTATAGAAATGGATTTTAGAACGGTTTCGTCCTTTATACCCATTCCTTCATGAGCAATTTTATTTCGATGGTTACTAAAGTAACCATTACACCATTGAAAAAAATAGTTGATGCATTTATCAATGTCATTGTTTTTATTGATTATGTTTGTTTTTACATATGTTTGTTTTACTGGTAATGATAAATGGCTACTATTTGCCGAGATTAAGTTATTTCCTTTAAGATATATAAGCAATTTTTCGGCATTTTCTTTATAACTGTTTGCTTGCATCAGGTCATAGTTTGGCAATTTTTTAGAAATAAGTGCGTTAAGGCATTTTTCCATAAAGATATGATAATACAAAATGGTATTGTTATAATCTTTTAGATGATGATAAAAGAAATCTGCCACAGATAAGGTTTCTGCAAGCATATTAAAATGCGAACGCTCAAAATAATCCTGCCATTTAGTATAATCACCTAAACTACTATTTTTTAATGTTTTCAATGAAGGTAAAAGACTATCATCCCTCATTCTATTAACAATAGTTTTTGCATCGTGTAACAAAAGCTGTTTTCGCAAACTAACAGCCTTTAGCTGTTTACTAATTCTGTCCTCTGTTGTTCCTTCACTGCCATAAATAGCTGCTGCTGCTTGATAATTGCCTTTTTCTATTAGCAAAATAACTTGTTTATTGTCTATGATAGTTTTGTATGCTTTAGATGCATACTTTTGGGCTTCGCTATCTATAACATTGCCTTTTTCATCTAAAATTTCGTAAACTTGCCAAAATTCGAATTTAGAAGCCTCTAAAAGATATTCTGCAACTATACGCAAGGTTGTTTTTTGTTGTGGAGTGCCACCACTATCGCAAACAATAATATTAGCTTCTGGATTTTCGCTCTTGATTTCATTCAAGTGAGTTTGGTACTGTTCGAAAAGTTTATCAACTTCACGAATATTGCATTTTATTTCTTTTACTTCGGTATTAATATTGTATGTGTCTTTTATTAAAGAAGACAAAATTCGTGCAGCATATAAAGTGTCTTTTGTTACGTGTTTGCTATCTCCAAAACCTTCTTGGTTTGAGCCAAACAGAATTATTTTATCAATTTGAGATGCCGTTTGAAGTTTCGTTAATAAAGAACCGATAATAGAAATTTCTAAATTATCTTTTTCTGTTTGGATGTAATCATAAATGCACTTCGTTATGCCTCTGAAGTCATCTTTAGTATCAATGAAATCGCCTTGCCACTTAAAATTACGATTACCTACATTAGCAACAAGAATTTTAGGAATTTGTTTGTTTTGTTTGTTAGCCATGATATATTTTTTAGTTAAAGGATGTTAAAAATTAAGTTTTACAAAACCCATACATTTGTCGTATGCAATACGGCGAGATTTGTATTTTTTCTTGCCATTTTTCTGAAATCCTGTATCTGTGTGGTCAATATATTGCCAATCACCACTAATAGCATGAAAACCACTGCCCCAAGCCATGCGCAAGATACACATATTTTTATTAGAATTACTAACGATTTCTTGCAAAAATGATTCTAATTGTCCTATTATCAAATCAGAGTCTTCTGCATGATCGTAGGTCTTAAAAAAAGCGATTTCACGTTCAAGGTGTGTTTGAGTGTAACTATTAATGATGTTAAACAAATGTTTTAGTGGATTTTTTTGAGGGATAACCTGGTGAATAAATTGAGGAAGTTTGGCATTGAACTTAGTGCTTAATATGTCAATAAAAGGCTGTCCAATGCTTAAGCGAAATTCCGCTGTGGAAGTAGGCTCAAGGGTTTCAGAAGTAATACTAAAACCATTTTTCCAATCACTTGCCCAATCTGTGGTAGTTGAATTATTATTAGGATATAGATTGAATAAACCAACAAAAGATAAGGCTAATTGTTGTTTAATACATACAGCATCACCAATTTTGATATGTCGCATAATGCTATTATCAAAATTCCCTATCAGGTATTGTTCAGCTTGGTCTTTGTAAATTGGGAATGGAGCCTTAGTAATTAAGTTTCCATTATTATCTTTTTCATGCTTTTGATACAAATAATGGAATATAGCAGTACGGATAGCTCCCTTTAGAGAACTACCGGGGATATAAGGCGTGTTTAATCCTGAACGAATAAACGTGTTTATTTCGTTGTCAGGTGGTGCGTTTAAACTATAATTATATGCTGAGATATCAGCGAGAGAGATTTTTAAAGTGTCGAACAACCATTTTTCCAATTCTCTCTTTTTATTATCGGCTATCATAGAACTATAAGTGTTCAAGTTTGCACCTTTGTTTCGCAACGCGCCAAATAGTTTGTCGGGAGCTATGATGTAGACTCTTTTTTTATTAGTATCATAAAAATAATCTATACCATATACGATACGCTTTTCTGTGCCTGCCCCTATATGTAACGGACTAAGGACAGTTAGTTGAATATTTTGGTTGGTATTAAGTTGTTCGTTCATGATTTGTTTAAAGATTTTTGGAAGATGGAGACGGGAATAAGATAGGGACAAATAAACTTTTACCAACACGCCAAATAGGGTGTTCGTTAGCGCTAATAATAGCAGGTTTTACATCACGACAAAAGCCATGCTCGGTCAAAGGAGTATTAGATTTAAAAATACTTCCTTCTGCAAACATATAAATTGATTTTTTTCTTTTGGTCATGTACGGAAAACTTGTTATCCAGCCGCCTCGTTTTATCCATTCAAAACCAACATTTGGGTCATTTTGTGGCAACATTTCTAACAAACTACTATAACTTTCGGGATTATAGAGTGACAAATTGGTATAATAAGTATGTGTTTCAGTTTGTTGAAATAGTGTTTTGAATTGTTGTGTAGTTGTTTCGTCTGCTATAGAAAACTCGAAACGTCCATAACCCATGCTTTTATCTGTTCCAATTCCTTCGTCTTGTAGGAGATTCATGGCTACCTTGAAGTCAGCAAAATCAGTTTCGCTGCCTTCAAAGATGCCATATAAACCACTATTGGAAGCAAAACGCAATTGTTCCACATAAAAAGGATTTGCATCTCCGCCATCGCGTGGGATGCTAACATGAGGAATAATTTGACTATCCAAAAAGTTGGTATTAATGGTGTCTTTAGATAGATAAATTTGTTGTACCTCTTGGCGTTTAGGAGTATAACCTTTAGCTTGTTGTATTTGCTCGGTATAGGTAGCAACATCTAACCATTCTATTTCTTTTAAAAGTTTCATTTTACCCTTAAATTCGTGTATAACGGTTGGTGTTAAATCAAAACTTTTAAGAGGACGCGGTAGAAAATAAACGGTTTTAGAGCTATTATTGGTAGTTATACTTTGGGTATAGGGAAATAAGGAGGACAATGTAAAATTAGGGGATCTGCTATTCTCCACAAAACCTGCTAAATTGGCGCTTTTTCCCAACCATGCCCAAACTTGTATAATTGCGGAATATAGCGTATCGGAATGAATACGCCTATTGCTTTGCGCATAATCTTCGCGCACATTACTAATATGCAAAGGTGCGGTAAATTTTAGGTGGAATACTTTAAGCATTATTGTAAATTTTTTCTTGAGGAGAATTTAATTCAATTTCAACTTGTCCATAGCCTCGCGAGCCACTACCTCCTAAATAGTCATTATTAAGCAAATCAATTCCTTCTTTTAGCTTATTAATGAACTCTATTTGGTTGTTTTTGGCATTTGTAGACGTATCTGCAAAAATATTGATAACAAACTCGATGTTAAATATAGCTCCTGCTGGAATACGCTCGAATTGTCTAGGACTATCTGCTGAACCTTTAATTCGGTTAATGCTGTTTTCGAATTTAATCTCTGTAAAAGGTAATTCAGTATCTAATTTTGAAAACAGTTTAACAGTAGTTTCGTTCATATAAGCATCACGGACAATTAGGCGCGATTGGCAACTTTCGTATTTTAGGTTTTTATTTTCAGAAGCACCAAAAAGACGGCAAATACATGAACCATTATTTTGTGCTTTACTATTAAGATTCTCGCCTGCAACTTGTTCTAAGAGACACCTAATTTTACCTTTTAAAGAGCTTCCCGGAATATATGGTTGGTTATTGTCTTTACGACGCACTACGGGAGCATCAACTCCGCCTATTTCGGAACTTTCTTTGCTGTCTCCGATATGAAGACCTGTGACACATTTAAGGGTGCCTGTGAAAATGATTTTTTTAAAAAGTTTCATTGATTTATTTTTTTAAAAATTATTTGCCATTATTAGCTTTGTGATAAGCAATTATTGCTTCATAGATTTTAACGAAATTTCTGAAATCTTTTTCACAATTTTCATCATTATCTAAACGAATAGTATCTAAAGCAATTGATAATTGCTCATAGAAGTCTTTTATTTTGTCTTCACGACTTTTAGCTCGTCCTACAGCATATGCTAATTGTGGTTTTAGCATAAGAATAGAATCCTTTTCTTGAAAGATATTGTCAGAATTAGAAATTCGTTTAACCTCTCCAAAAAAACGGCGTATTTGTGAGGTGGTAAGAGGCTCTACCGTTACCTCATACTCTTTACCACCGGCATTTTTTTTTAGTACTTTCTCACCTTTAGCATCAATTAGATTTTTTGATACAAGATATTTAGCAAAACTTTCTGCCCAAGTGATAGTATCGCGCTCGATACCCTCTGTCACCCATTTAGGTAATAACTTTTTTTCAGGATAATGGAACATATTGCATATTTTTAACGTGAATAATATTCTGCCAATGTAACTGCCAAGCAAATAAGGTCTAACATTCGCTCTCGAGCATTATTGCCAGTAATTTTATAAGAAACTTTGTTGGTTGGGTCATTATAGTCAAAATTACCTGTACAAAGAGCAATTTTTAAGCTACCGAACAATTGCGCATTATGTTTGTCTTTTAATTTTGCAAAAGTATAGGCGGCTTTCCAATGCCAATCAAGTAATTGTTGATTTTTCAGTTGTTGAAATGTTAACAGTTTGTACATTATGCCCTTACTAAGTTTGTTAGTTTGAAGCATATCATAAAACACCTGCTTTAACTGAAAAACAAAATCAAATTCTTCCCAACTAACACTAAGATTTAATAAATGTATAGCATTTTTTTGGGGGTCTAAAATTTGATTATTAATTTGTTGCAAACTAAGTGTTTGTTCATTGCGATAATCTTTGGCTTTGTCTAACGCGTATTTTGCTAGTTCGATGGCTTTGGTAATTGGAAATTTAGGGGATACGAGGCTAATACCTGCCGAAATAGTAATTCCGTCATTTTGTACATAATTAGAAAATGCTTCTTGTGTTTTTTGGGCAAATTCAATTACTTTATCCCATCTGCCAACTGCACAAAGATCGTCACCACCCGCATATAACAAATTTATGTGGTCTTTAAATTCGTTGCTATTACGAACAGTATTAAGGTAGCCGCTAAAAAACCAATCTAGTTGCATAGACAAGAAAGAATAACCTGCAAAAGTTTGGTGTTTTCTGTCTAATCTTTCACCTGTAAACAAAGTATTTAGATTATCTACATCCATCCGCAAGATACCAAGTTTGTTAAAATGTTTATTTTCGTCTGGTTCTGCCAATTCTTCAAAAGTTTTCCACTTTTGAGAATTTTGAGTACTAATAGCTTGTTCATTGCCACCATAAAAACAAATACCCACGCTCTGTCGCCGTTCGTTTATAAAATCAGACAATTTATCACTTGATTTGGGGTTGATAATTTGAATGGGAAGAGAGTTATTTACCAAATCATTTTCTTCCAATAGGCGATGATATATCCCTAATTTTAAAGGTTGATGTCCAGCATCTTGTTGGCTCGTTACGTAATATCGTGCATCTTTTAGTTGCTCACCGATTTTGGTTTGTTGTACAATTTCGGGAAGCACAAAGATATTATTTTCATCATCAAGATCAAATTTGTACTTATTTTCATCGCGATCTATTAAATTATCTACTGTTTTTTCGACAGGCAAGCCAGATACCGCACAAACTGCCGTATTTGAACCATCGTAGTCTTCGTTTAAATTACCTGCAAAAAAACGGTCGAAATTACTTTCTGACTCTAAAAATACATTCCTAAATTTAGTGCGTTTCTTTAAAGCTGTTTTTTCTGATATTAATTTCCATAAGTCCCCCATACCCATAGGGGTATTACCATCTAACAGTTTTTGACTGCATTCTATCCTGTAATAATTATTGTTATCATTAGTAGTATCAATTCCAAATGGCACAAAATCCATGCAAACATACAAATTCCCTTTGTGTTCTTCATAGATATTTTTAGCAATAGTATTTTCTAAAACAAGCAGTGTTTCTCGAACTTCGAGAGTATTAGGTAATAACATAAAAAACTTTCCACCACTTGAGTATATAACATTAGCAATACTTGTTTGTGTTTCTTGTATAATATGTTGTGTAATAGTATCAACTAATAATTGTAAATAAAAAGAACGTCCTTTGATACTTTTCGCTGCCTTTCGTGAATAAATATTGTAAATAAATTCTTGTATTCCTGAAATGTCACCACAAAATAGTAAAAAGGGGTGATTTTTATCAAAATTAGGTGTAGCCAAACATTGTGCAAAAGCAGCTCGCGATTTCAAAAATTCGAAACTGCTAAGTGTGTTAGCACCTGATCTATTATGTAAATAGCTCCACAAATACTGTTTTTGGAGAGCAAAAACAGTATTTGCTAAATTTACAAGGTCATGATTTTGAGTAAGGAGAATATGTAATTCTGATTCATATTGACTATAAACATCACTATCGTTGGGTTGTTCTATGGGAAAACTATTTTCAGTTGATAACTTTTCTTCTTGAACATATAGTGCTTGATTGTTATCAACAATAGAAAGTGCAGAAACAACAAATTCGCTATCAGTGTCATCGCAAATTGATACATACTTTTCTGCGTCCAGTAACAAAACATCAAAATTACATATGCTTTGTTTATTATATGTATCACCATTGCCTATGTTGTTTTCGTTTATATATTCTTTTAGTAAGCTATATAAAAAAAGTGTTTTTTTGTCCATTGTTAAGCTATAAATTGTAATAAATAAGGTATAGGTTATTTTCCAGCCGCAAAAGTAAGGTAATTCTTTTTTTATTCAAAAGAAAAACAGGAATATTCCACCGATTTCCCAAAAATTCCTACCTTTGCACCCAAAGTCCAACCGATATGTTACAACTACCTTCTGATACCCCCAAAAAGTTACATACTGCCTGCCAAATACTTGATGAATTACTCAAGTTTTTGCAGGCACACAAAATCCCGCAACGCACCATTGCAACCATCGCAGGAGCAGGTAATTTAAGCAAACTTCGCAGTCCTACCCATCTATCCCCCAGCTATAATCCGCAAAAAATTGTGGCGGTCATTAACAATATCCTTGCACATTACCAAATCTCCTACCAGCTACTACCCACCGCTCCTTACACCTGCACATTCGAGGCTACTCACCTCCAAACTACCGCCGCTCCCAACCAAACACTCTACCATGCCTACTACTATTATAGCCAGATAGAACAGAAAGTCCTTTGCGCCCAACTCACCACCGCCATCGCCGAACGTCCCACCGCCGTCTTGACTTTCTATGTCGACCAGCAACCCGTCCACACCTATCCACCCGCCGCTGTCAACACCACCTCCAACCACCTTGTATTGCACTTCCAAAACGACAAACATTTCGTTGCTTTGGCTATCCTCTACTGCGCCCACCATCGTTGGCAAGACCTACCTTTACTGCTCGGCACTTACACGGGTATTAGGCAGCGCGATAGCAAACCCGTCTGCGGACGTTTGGTCTTGCAGCGGTTTGCCACACACGAGCAATTTCTCCAACATTTGCACCAGCCTGTTCCTCCTGCCATAGCACAATGGTTGCACGAAAAATCGGACGAAACGCCCAATCGCGTTGTTTTTGACCTCCAAAAGTGGCATATATAAAAAAGAATTTTCAAACACAAAAAATTAATGCACTACATCAAAAACCGTCTTCCAGTATTAAAATGATTAAAAAAATTAAAAAATGTTCAAATTTGTGCGATAATGAGCAAACGCAAAAGCAGCAATATTTTGGGTAATGACAATAAAATGTATCTCATGCGCTTTACTCCATTTCTCATGAGAAACGCCGCATTGCTCTTGTTCTTTACTCCATTTCTCATGAGAAATGCCGCATTGCTCTTGCCACCTTCAGGGTTTATCGGCTAAAATCGTCATCATACTTTTTGTTATTGCCATTTTTGCTGTACTACCCAATGCCGCCTTATCAAAAGGTATTTTCTCATGTTGTTTAATGTACACTTCTCTCTATTATTACCACTTTCTCAATGGAGCCGCCCCTTTTTTAATATCGTTACCAAATCTTATTTTTGGGGCGTTTCCCTGCGGGTCGGGCTGTTCTGGGCTTCGCTTTGCTACGGTGCTTCGCAAGCTACGCACTGGCTAACGCCACCCGCCACATCCCTAACGCGCTTCGCCATTCGAACAATGTATGCCGAATCGCCTCATGGTCTTCACATTTTCGAAACCTTTAATAAAACAAAAAACGGCAGAAATAATTCCGCCGTTTTTTTTGTGTTCATCGATGATAAATATCCCGTTTACCTTGTGTGTTTGTCAGTACCAAATTGCCATCATAAAATTGGTATTTGGCATACAAAACATAGTTGTCCGTAGCATTTTGTTTAACATATAAATTGCCATTTTCGCTGTACCAAAAACCGCGAAAATCCATGCTGCGACCGCCACCGCTGTATGACCAATCACCACCGCCGCCTGCCGATTCGCTCTCCTCCGTGCAGCTACCATCGGCATAAAAATTCAGGTAATAAGCCGTCGAAAAACTTGCCATATTGCCATAACCACCACTATTGATAATCGACTCACGCACCCACGCACCCAACAACTGTCCGTCGCGCGAATGCTTGTCTCCCCTCCCTCCTGCCGTCGATGACGATGCCGACATGCCACTACTCGAAGCACTTGCATCATTTTTTGTTGTACTTTGTTCGCTACTTTTTGTGAGTTCAAACGTCACAGGCAATAAGCCCAAAAGATTGATTTGCATATTGAGAGCGGCACCATTCAAAACAGCTACAAAAGTTGCTACTTCCATACCTTCGCTCATCATTGTGCCTTGTGCGGTTGTGGCGTTTTCGATAGTGCCGTTCAAGCTCGAAGGGTTGCCCGAATCACGATAGACACCTGTGAGTTCGGAGCCTTTTTGCTGCAATTGCACCTCAATTGACATGCCATATTGAAAGCCCGTATAGACTCCCGTCCAATTTTGTGCCACACATAGTTGCACTGTTATCAAACAGAAAAAAAGAGATACAAAAATAGTTTTCATCGCTTTTTATTTAAAAAATGGTAAAAATAAAGTCCATATTTTAGGCAAAAACACCACAACGCCCACTACTATTGCTCCTATAGCTACTACCAATACTGCCCCTGCGGCAGCGTCTTTGGTTTTTTGCGCCAATAGGTGATAGTCGGGCGAAACCAAATCGGTGAGATGTTCGATGGCTGTGTTAAAAAGTTCAGCAGCAAGCACCATCACCATACACAATGTCACCGCTATCCATTCATAGCGGTTGATATCTAATAAGCAACTTGCCGATGTTACCAACAAGGCTGCTATCCAATGGAATTGCAGGTGAGTTTCGTGGCGGCTACTGGTGGCAATACCGCGCCAAGCAAAACCAAAACTGCGCCATTCTTTGCGCCAAATTGACTCTTTTGGCGCATCTTGTTTGGGAGTGCTGGTGCGTGTTGGCAAAGATTTCATACAATATATTCCTTTCTTACAGCACAAAGTTACAACAGTTTGGCAATAAATTCGCACAAAACAGCGTTAAGGCGAAAAATTTTTGTATGAAAAATCTCCTATATCATGGTTTAGTGTTGGTAGGGTGTTGTTTTTGCTGTTTTTGCTCCGATGTTCGCTCCGATATGCCTATGGTTTCGTCACCCACCACAGAAAGTAGTACTACACATCTTCCTCGTTTGAATCAATGCGTTTTGGATACCATTCTGCGCTATGGCAAACAAATATCTCCCACTTATGAACAAGCCGTTTGCACAGAATTTGTAGTAAAAATTCTTGAACATTTTTATCCGCTCAACAAAATTGATAAAGCCCGAATCAACATTATAACTTCCAAACCTATTCCAGATTTATTGCAACAAAATTCACCTATTCCAACAGGTGTGGTCTATGCCCTTAGCCAAAAAGGAATCGGTACACCTATCAAACAACTTGATAAGGTCAAAGCAGGTGATTTTTTACAATTTTGGCAAAGCAACTTGGGTAGTTGGACTTGGGGACATTGTGGCATTGTCAAATCCATAGACCTCCTCAACAATACCATGCAAATTTACTCCTCTGACCCTTCGACTAATGGCTATGGTATCAAAGAGTTTGGTATTCCACAACATATTTATTTTGTTCGTTTGCAGTAAATAAAATCAATAATACCGCTCAAACACCACTAAATTTGTGTAAGCAGTAACGAACATTTGGCAAATTCCATAAAAATTTGTACTTTTGCACCCACGAAAAAATGCTACCACAAAATAAACTTTGAAAGACAAGTACTTTGGGGGTTATTCGAAAAACAAAAACAAGATAAACCAAATTAGTATCTGACATTACGCAGTGAAAAAATTTGGATGTTATAAATAAAAAACAGTTGCTTATCTTTGTGCCAAAATAGTAAGAAAAACAGTTTAAAAATGAAATATGCCGCCGTAATGGACTTATACACCGATTTTCTGATGACCTC
>JAEUUX010000042.1 GCA_016787295.1 Chitinophagales bacterium | reverse complement strand
CATCGAAGTAGTTCAAAACATCATCGAAGTAGTTCAAAACATCATCGAAGTAGTTCAAAACATCATCGAAGTAGTTCAAAACATCATCGAAGTAGTTCAAAACATCATCGAAGTAGTTCAAAACATCAAAGAAGTTAGTTTATGTGTAATATCTAAAATTTGGCGATGTAGTGAACTTATTTTTTTCCTATAACAAAAAACATTACACAAACAAAAAAGCAGCCTCTTCATCAAGAGGCTGCTTTTCGCGTTATTTATGCAAAGGATAAAAAAAACAATTAAACTTTTGATTTGGTATGAGTTGTAGTCGTATGCTCTTGATGTGTAGGCTCTATTTTAGCAGGTTGACGGCTTTCTATCCAAGCACTAAGGTCGGCAACGATAGGTGCAGCCACAAAAATAGAAGAATAAGTACCAATAAGTACCCCAACAATCAAGGCAAATGCGAAACCACGTGTAGCATCACCACCAAATATGAACAGAATAAGCACCACAATCAATACGGTCATTGATGTATTAATAGTACGACTCAAGGTGTCACCAATGGCGGCATTAATAATATCGGTCAGTTTGGAATGTGGGTGTTCTTTCACGTGTTCGCGGATACGGTCAAATACTACCACCGTATCGTTCACCGAATAACCAATAATGGTGAGGATAGCGGCAATAAAGTGTTGGTCTATCTCCAAAGAGAATGGCAAAATACCTGCAAACAAAGAGAACAAACCTGTTACGATAATGGCATCGTGCGCCATAGCAATAGCGGCTGCTAACCCATATTTCCAGTTAGGGAAACGAAGGGCTACATATAGAAATACGCCCAAGATAGCTAATACGGCTGCTAAAATAGCTCCACGACGAATATCATCGGCGATGGAAGGTCCTACTTTTTGCGAACTCATAATCTCTACTTTGCCATATTTTGCTGCTAATTGTTGGATTTTGCTTTCTATTTCTTTTTCGATTTCTGTACCTTCTTCGTGAATACGATAGGTTGTGGTTAATTTCACTTGGTTATCGCCACCATATGTACGAACGATAGGACGTGTTTCTAATGGAGCAGTCAAGGCTTCTGCGATTTCGTTAGTAGTAACGGGTTTTTCGAAACGCACCACATAGTTACGTCCGCCTTGGAAGTCTACGCCCAATTCGAAGCCTTTGAACAAGAACGAGAAAATACTAAGACCCAAAGTGATCAACGTAAAGGCATATGCAATACGACGTTTGCCCATAAAATCATAGTTGATATTTTTGAACAAACCGTAGGTAGAAGGACGGAAGAATGATATATCATTGCCTTTGTTTAACCACCATTCGAGGATGACGCGGCTCACACCAATTGCTGTAAACAAGGATGAGAAGATACCTATAATCAAGACGGTGGCGAAACCTAATACAGGTCCCAAACCGAAAAAGAATAGGATAAAAGCAGTCAACAAGGTAGTTAGGTTGGAGTCGATGATAGCTGAGAATGATTTGGAATAACCTTCTGAAACAGCTTTGCGAAGCGTCACACCTTTCATCAGCTCCTCACGGATACGTTCATAGATAAGTACGTTGGCATCAACCGCCATACCGACCGTCAATACGATACCCGCCATGCCCGGTAGGGTTAGGTTAGCACCAAACGATGCTAAGATACCTAAAATGAAGAACAAGTTGAGCAATACGGCAAGGTTAGCTATCAAACCTGCTCCTGCATAGTTGAGAAACATGAACGCTAATACGGCTAATACCCCAGCAATCAATGACAATAAGCCACTGCGAATAGACTCTTTACCCAAGGTTGGTCCCACAACAGCTTCTTCTACGATTTTGGCAGGAGCGGGCAATTTACCAGCTTTGAGGATATTGGCTAAATCTTTGGCTTCTTCGGGTGTAAAACTACCACTGATTTCGGAGTTGCCACCTGCAATTTCTTGGTTGACATTTGGAGCAGAATACACCGAGTTGTCAAGGGTAATGGCTACGGGTTTGCCGATATTTTCGCCAGTTACTTTGCGCCATTTTTGCGCACCTTCGGCGTTCATTCCCATTTCCACTACCACTTTTTGATTGGCGTTGACGTTGTCGCGAGCGTCGGTTACTACATCGCCTTCCAAAGCGGGTTTCATGCCATTGCGTCCTTTTACGGCATATACTTCGTAGATATTACGAGCGTTGGCATCATCACTTTGAATAGGTTTGGCGCTAAACATGAATTTGAGGTTGGGCGGAAAAAGTTGTTTTACGCCCGGCAAATACAAGTATTCGTTGAATTTGCTCGTATCTGTTCCTTTGATATAGCCCAAGATGGGTGTTCCGCCTTGTTGTATGGGCGAAAAGATAGCAAACAAGGGATTTTCGCGCATTGCTTTTTCTTTATCTAAAGAATCGGCTTTGGCGGTTGTTGCGCTGCTATCGGAACTGCCCAATAAACTTTTAGTTGTATCTTTGGCAGGTGTAGCAGCGGCAGTTTGTGTGCTGTCTGTTTTGCTGGGACTAAGGGTTGCAGTAGAATCAGTAGCAGCGGGGGCAGGCGTTGTGGTAACACCACTTCCTTTTGCGTCCAATGCTTTCTTGATTTCGCGGTTAGCATTGCCCAAAGCGTTGCCAATTTCGTTGCTACTTGTATACATTTCCCAAAACTCCAATTGTGCTGTGGCTTGGAGCAATTTGCGCACACGTTCGGGTTCGTTCGCACCGGGCAATTCTACCACAATACGACCTGCTCCTTTTTGGGCGTTGATGTTGGGCGAAGCCACCCCAAATTTATCGACACGTGTACGAATGATTTGGAGGGTTCGGTCAAAAGCAGCATCTGATTCTTGGCGGATAACGTTCAGCACCTCGTCATTAGAGGCATTAAGCGCTACTTTACCACTGTTTTCGGAAGTTGCAAACAAACTTGCTAACTTGCCATTGGGATTGGCGGCTTGGTAGGCTTCGCCAAAAAGGGTCACGAAATCACGGTCGCTACTTTGTTGTGCTTTTTTGGCATCTGCCAAAGCCTTAACGAATGATGGGTCAGTGCTACCATTTGCCATACGGCGAACGAGGTCTTCCATCGACACTTGTAATACCACACTCATACCGCCCTGAAGGTCTAAACCCAAATTGAGCTGGTGAGCCTTAGCATAGTCATAAGACACGCCCGGTATGATAGATTTATTGCCAACGGAGTCTAAATAAGCACGACGGAAACGCTCTGTTTCTGTTTTCTTTTGCGTTTCGTCGGTAACGTTGCCAATTTTTGATTGTGCATGCTTATCGGCTTTCGACTCTGTGTTAGACACAAAGAAGTTAAGCGATAATTGATACAAACAGATTAACGCGATAATGCTGCCAAATGCTGTTATCAAACCTTTTCCCTGCATAAAATATACTTATTGTAAGGTTATTTAAAAATATCTTTTGGGTGGGTGAAAAAAATCGTGCAAAGGTACGATTTTATTTTTTGATTGTGTATACTATAGGTAAAATTTAATGATGTTGGCGAGTTTTTGGTGTTTTTTGAGGTGTTTAGTACATTGATTCTGAGTATTTGTGTCATTTTGAAGGTTAATGGTAAGTCAAAAATACGGAGATAACGGCTTAATTTAGGTGTAGCAAGCAAGACAAATCGAGTGTTTTAGGAAATATATGGGTGAACATTATAGCTTTGATAAATTGGGCAAGCCTTCACAAAGCTCTTGCAAACTGAAATGGTAATTGACCGTAACGCCTTTATGAACACCATTGACCACGTCGCCTTTGCCCGATTCGCGCCGAAAGCGCCGATGGTTAGCGCTGTCCTTTTCTCTGATGTTTTGTAAAACTGCAATATCTTGGTAGAAAAACAAGTGACTCTTGTTGCCAATGCCAACAATACAAGGACGACGCAACAAACACCATACAAGATATAGCGGTTTTTGTTCTTGTTCATTGACTCGGAAATAGCGCTCCAAATCACTTAAATTCAAAGCAATGGTTTCGGAGGGGCGCAAGCCGCTGTCTGGTAGTAGGCGGGCTACTGCCATAAAAGTACGAGCTTGTCCTTTGATTTCCACAAAAGCGATGCTGGTTTGGGGGCTATGGCGATAGGCTATTTCGATGTCGGGATAACCTTCGCAGGTAGTTTTTGTGGCAATGAGGTGGGGATATTGTTGGTTGATATGTTGAATGACGTGGTTTTCGATGGCTTCGGAAAACCGCACATCGCGCTCAAAATCAAATTGAGCAACAGTTTTTCCGTCACAACGCGTAGGACAAAGCGCACAGTCATAGACATAGTTGTTGATGTGTGTATAGGTCATAAAAAAATAAAATTAGTCCAAAAAACTGTTGACGCTAATAGGCACTAAAGTTTCTGCTGCCAAAAGAGTAGTTGGGTTGGCGGGCAAAAATTGTTTTTCGTATTGATAGCGCAAGTCATCGATACATACCATTTTTTCGTCGCGCCAGACATACCAAAATGCCCAACCGTTGTTGTTTTCTTTGCCTAATAATGCTGCGCTAACTTTGTGTATTGACCCTACCTTGTCACCCGAAAGCAAACTTGCATTGGCTTGGATTTGTGCCGAAAATTTTTGGTCTTTGGAGTACAACATTTCTCCAATTTTGACCATTCCTTTTTCGACCAACGCTCCAAAAGGAACTTTGGGAGGGCGTTTTTCGATGCGATATTCCAACAAAGAACGGTCAATCGGCACTACTTGTGCTATGCGGCGTGTGGCAACATCGATATAGAAAGGTTCGCGCTCAAAGCCAATGAAATTGCGTTTGAGTTTTTTGGCAACTGCGCCTGTGGTGCCGCTACCAAAAAAAGGGTCAACAATCAAATCACCCACATTAGAAGTAGAAAGGATAATGCGGTAGAGCAATTCGGCGGGTTTTTGGGTACTATGTGCTTTTTGTCCATTGTGTTTTATGCGTTCCTCGCCACTACATATCGGAATGAGCCAGTCGCTGCGCATTTGCAGGTCGTCGTTCATGGTTTTGAGGGAGTGATAGTGGAAGGTATATTTTGAGTTTTGCGATTTGGTTGCCCAAATCAAGGTTTCGTGAGCATTGTTGAATCGTGTGCCTTTGAAATTGGGCATTGGGTTGGTTTTCACCCAAATAATATCGTTCAACAACCAAAAATCGAGATTTTGCATGATGGCTCCCACACGAAAAATATTGTGGTAGGTGCCAATGACCCAAATACTACCTGTTGGCTTGAGGATTCGGTGGCATTCGGCGAGCCATTGCTGTGTAAATTCGTCATATTTTGCCAAAGATTCGAACTTGTCCCAGTGGTCATTCACCGCATCTACTTTGGTTTGGTTGGGGCGATACAATTCACCATTGAGCTGTAGATTATAAGGTGGGTCAGCAAAAACAAGGTCGACGGAATTGTCGGGCAGTCGTTGTAGATTTTCGATACAATCGCCTGCTATGATGGTGTTAATGAGTTCTTTCATGGGAGTTATACTTGTGTCAAAAGTCCCAATAAATCGGTCAGTGATACGCTTTGTTGTTCGCCTGTTTGCATATTTTTGACCTTGATTTGCTGGTTTTTTAGCTCTTCTTCACCCACAAAACCCACCAAAGGGATTTGGCGCGCGTTGGCATATTTCATCTGTTTGTCCATTTTTGTGGCTTCGGGATACAGTTCGACAGCAATGCCTTTTTGCCGCAATTCGGCTACATATTGGAAAGCAGTCAGCTCGGCATCTCCGCCAAAATTGATGAAAATCAAGCGCACATGGCTTTGGTTGGCAAGTTGCCATTTGTTGGTTTCTTCCAAAATATCATAAATTCGGTCGAGACCAAAAGATATGCCTACACCAGACATATTTTTTAACCCAAAAATGCTGGTCAAATCGTCATAGCGTCCGCCGCCGCCGATACTACTTTTCAGCGTTCCTTCGTCGGCTTTCACCTCCCAAATCGTACCTGTATAATAGCCCAAACCGCGTGCCAAAGTTGCATCAAATTCGAGGATGTTAGTAAAAGCATAAGATTCGAGGTAGTGCAAAACCGTTTTCATTTCGGCTATGCCACGCAAACCCACTTCGATGTTTCGGTCAGCAAACTTTTGTTGCAACAATTCGATGTGTCCAAGATTTTGTACTTTGTTGGCAGCGTCGTTGCTCGTATCGGCATAAAAAATACAGCCAAAAATGTCTTCGATTTGTTGGTCAGAAAAACCTTGTTGTGTCAATTCTTTCGCCACGCCATCGCGCCCAATTTTGTCTAATTTGTCAATGGCAATGGTCATCGACACCAAAGAATCTTCGGCATTGGCATAATGTGCAATAGCTTGTAGGATTTTTCGGTTGTTGATTTTGATAAGGGTTTTTAAGCCCAATTGGGCAAAAACGCTATCATACATTTGTGTCAGTTCGGCTTCGTTGAGCAAAGAGGTTGTTCCCACAACATCGGCATCGCACTGATAAAACTCGCGGTAACGTCCTTTTTGCGGACGGTCGGCTCTCCAAACAGGTTGTATTTGGTAGCGTTTGTAGGGAAAAATTAGCTCGTGTTGGTGCATCACCACATAGCGAGCAAAAGGCACAGTAAGGTCATAGCGCAAGCCTTTTTCTGCAATTTTGGGCGTGAGTTTTTTGTAGTCTGTAAAATTTTCGGACGTGGTTTTGCTCAAAAAATCCCCTGAATTGAGGACGCGATAAAGCAGTTTTTCACCTTCGTCACCATATTTGCCGGTCAAAGTGCTTAGGTTTTCCATCGTAGGTGTTTCCAAAGGTGTGTAGCCATAGCATTCGAACACTTGTTTGATGGTATTGATGAGGTAGTAGCGCTTTTTGAGTTCGGTGGCTCCAAAGTCGCGCGTACCTTGTGGAATAGTAGGTTTTGACATGTTCCGAAAAAAAAGTTTTGTTTATTGGCGCACCAAATGTAGACCTTCGCAAGTGGTGGTGTCGGTCAAGGTGATAATTTTGTAGGAGATGGTAATGGTGGAGTCAGAAAGGCTAATGAAAGCGTTGTTGGTGGTGGCGATATAGGTATTGTTGGCAAAGTTTTGTTGGAGTATATAGAATGAAATAGTTGTACTTGTAAATGCTTCTACCTCAAAGTCGTTACCTGCATTATGGAGATTGTTTATGATGATTTTTTGTACATTATCAGGGTCAGGAGTAATGGTTACGGAATAGTCGGCTGGTGTGGCGGCAAAAGAGCAGGCTTGGACTGCCATATAGTTACCAATTAAGCGGGCGCGTTTTTGCACACAAGTATCGCCGTCGGGTGTGCTGTCGCCGTTGAGGTCGTTGGTATATCCCAAAAGGCAGTTACAAATACCATCGGTGCAACTTGCATTGTTTGGGCAAATGATATTGCTGCAAGGGTCGGGGTGACAGTCGGCACCTGTATAGCCTTCCTCACAGTCGCAATAAGGCAGACCCGAACTATCTACAGCGCAAACACCATGTTCACCACAAGGAAAACCATAACAAGGATTAAATTTTTCGCAATGTTCGCCCATATATTCAGGGGGGCAAAGGCAGTGTGCCTCATGTGTGAGGGAGTCTTCTTCACAAACACCACCATTAAAACAGTCAGTAATGGTACAAGGCGCATATTTGCAGGTGTCACCCGATTTGATATAGCCCAAATCACAAGCACAAGACGCATTGCCCGCTACATCAACAACACATTGGGAGTGCGGCGGACAAGTGCTGTTTTTGCAAGGGCTGTCATCGTCATGGCAACTTTGTAGACTACTTATTGCCCAAAAACAAAGGACAATGAATAAGGTATAATATAAGGTATGGAATGGGTTTTTGGGTGGCATGGGGGGATGAGATTTAATAGATGATAATTGAACGACTCATATAAAATAGCCTTTGAGGAACGCATAATATCGAAAAAACGCGCAAAAGTACAAAAAAAATGCTTTACTTGTTGCTATTCAAGCACCCAAGTTTGTGTTTCGGTACTAAAAACCGCTTTGCGAACCTGTATCTTGCGACTATTGAGGCGTTTTTTGATGGTCTCGCGGGCTTTTTGGGCTTTATTTGGGTCAGCAAAGAAACGATAACACAAAACACATTCCATATCATTATTGCTTTTTTTGATAGGAAACAAATGTGGAATATCAATGCCTTTGTCTAAAAAATCCTTACGTTTGGGGTCAAGTGTTTGGCAATCGGCATATTCCATACTTGGCGAACCAGAGTCTATTATTACCAAATATATGGGTTGAGGAACTTCGTCATCATTAAGACGAATTTCGGAAGGATGTTCATAGATATTTTTGATAAGAGAACTATATTTGGAATCTGGGTATTCTTTTATAAATGCAGCATATTGTTCGTCGGAAGTGGCAGTAGGGTAGGGTTGGAACAATAAATCCGACACAATATACATAACACCACTTGTCGAACTTTGTACGGTATGCACATCGGTCAGCACCCGCAAAGCGGTATTAAATTCAGATTGTATTTTTTTTGTATATTGATGTTGGGGATATTGATGTGTAAGTTGTTCGCCAATGTTTATCATTGCCCTTTGTGCTTGTAAATTGGAATAAGGATATTCGCCGCCCATGCTATTGCCCGATGCAGTAATAAATTGTTGATACAAATAGAGTGGTTGACTGGCATATTTTCTGAAATTGGCTTCTAACAAAGTAGCAGGAGCCAGACCAATATATATTCCTTCGGCTGCAAACGTTTTGATACCCATGCGATTGAGTTCGGTTTCGAGGGCTGTCCCTGATTCAGAATTGTAGTACGCATCATTTTTACTAAAAAAAGGGTCTAATACTTTGGAGTGCAGAAGGACAATAATGATGGCTCTTTGGTCGATGAGTTGTTCCAAACTTGTATCGGAAGTGTCATTTTGTTGTAGCACTCGGTAGGCATATTGGCTTACGACTTTTTGGGTGATAGTATCGTTTTGTAGGAGGTCGGATAAACGCGGAAATTGTTGTTTAAACAAGGGTAGTGCGTTAGGCGAAACAGTAGTAGGAAGGGATATGTTGGCGGTTTCGTTAGAGTCTGTGGGGTGACAACCCAAAAACGCAAGCACCAAGCAAAGAGTTGCAATCAATCGCAATAACATACAATAAAAAAGGTTTGGCGGTGTTAAAATGATGCGTGAGCGATATTATAAAGCCAACATAGTTTTTGAGGTGTCGCAAGCAGACAACAATAATTGACAAATTATTTTAGCAAGACTTTTCGATGGCAATAATGCGCCAAGGTGGATTTTCTAAATAGTGAGCAATATCGCATTTGAGAGTGACCAAATCAACACCATGCCCAGCTAAATGGTGGGCATATTCGAGTTGGGCTTCGGCGGCGGCTTTATCTGCATAAAAACGATACGCCAAAGCACAAATTTTTTGCTTGGTATTTCCTACGTGGAGCAATGCCACATGTGGTATGTCTATACCTGCGTCTATATATTGATTGCGTTGTTGGGTGGCTGTTGGACAGCACGACATTAGTGTATCAGAGGGGGTAAAGGTGTATATGCCATCGGTTTGCACATAAGGATACCAGTCGGTTACAATCATATACAATTCGCGTGGTTGAAAATAGTAGTTAAGTTGAATGGTAGAGAGGTTGTTCAATATAGATTGCACGACCGTTCGGTAGCGAGAGTCTCTTTTTTCTTCTACAAAACGATGATGATAAAAAGTGTCGGTTGCTGTGGGATAAGGTTCGCTATTTAGCCCAAAGGCGATGATAGTGGTGCTGGTATCAAACTCTGCTACAGCATGAATATCGGTCAATACATTGAGAGCATCACGAAAAAATGGCTCTATAGCCACTGTATAGGGACTATGGGGATATTGTTGGAGCAATTGTTCTGCAATAGTCAACAATTTTACTCTCCCATTCAGGTCGGTATAGGGATAATAATAACCTCCTTTTGAAGTGCCACATTCGTTCAGCGCATCGATGTATAGCCGGCAAGCAGGACTTGCTAAACGTTTGACCAAGTCTTGCACCATAGGTACAGGAGCTAAACCGACATAGATACGCTCGGCAATAATAGGTTTTAAACCCAAAACGCGCAATTCTTTCTCTAAGGCATCACCATTTTGGTCAAAATAAAAATGGTGTTGATTAGCAGCCAAAGAATCCAGCAATTTGATATGTAGTTGTTGTTGCAAATCGGAACGTTCTTCGAACAAATACAACAACTCTGTTTCTGTTTTAACAGAGTCGGCTGCCGTATGTAAGCTTTGCAAATAACATTCTACCAAAACACTCAGTTGACTGGTGTCGGAAATGGCATGGTGCAACAAAGGTAACTTTTGGGATAGTAAAGCGGTGGGTGTATTTTGTGGTATATTTTGGCACGCTTGTATACCCAACAAGCATAATACACCTATCAATAGGCGATATTTTATGTTCATTATCATTGATACCCTTAAATTGGGTTGCAATATTAAGGCTTTTTAGCGGCGAAAAAAAATTATTGTGCGGAATTTGTAGTGTTTTTTTTCGAACTAAACTTTCCGTATGCAAGTTTTGGAGATAATAGTGCTTGTTAAGACGCATTAGAGTCGTGCGTAATGGTTCTTGAGTAGGTTTCCAAATGATTTATTGAAGAAAATCTTTATTTTTATGCTACTGTTTCATTTGGGTTAAATAGTCGATAATAATGCATTGATTTTTTTGGGCGTTTCCCTGCGGGTCGGGCTGCTACGGGCTTCGCTATGCTTGGTGCTGCGTTACTCTCCGCACTGGCTAACGCCACCCTCCGCATCCCTAACGCGCTTCGCCACTCGAACAAACTTATCATATCCTTCCGAATAATAGCAATTTATTCCGACAAAATCCAACAAAATAGAACACTACAAGAATATTTTTTGTTTACTTTATTACTCGTTTTTCGTCAGCTTATCGAAAAACAAAAAAGGATAATCCAACATGAGGACTATCCTTCTAACAAAAAAAAATAAAAAAACCCTTTGAGTGCTCGGGGCGGGACTCGAACCCGCACGGCTGTTGAGGCCACAGGATTTTAAGTCCTGCGTGTCTACCGATTCCACCACCTGAGCAAAAAGGGTTTTTATTGATAAAGAATACGGAGCGGAAGACGAGACTCGAACTCGCGACCCTAACCTTGGCAAGGTTATGCTCTACCAACTGAGCTACTTCCGCATGATACTTTGAAAAACAACAAACAAATAACAAACCTATAATTGCAGTAGAAATACCCTCTTTTTTTACGCTACGAGCAAAAGAGAGCGGAAGACGAGACTCGAACTCGCGACCCTAACCTTGGCAAGGTTATGCTCTACCAACTGAGCTACTTCCGCATGATGATAATACCACTAACAAAGAAAAATTCTATGAAAAACAAAACATAGAACTATGCTGCAAAAAAGTCATGAACAGATAAGAAAAAGAGAGCGGAAGACGAGACTCGAACTCGCGACCCTAACCTTGGCAAGGTTATGCTCTACCAACTGAGCTACTTCCGCGTCAATATTTGCTCCTTGACTTCTAAAGCGGTGCAAAGGTAAGGCTTTTTTTTTTACTGACAAAATTTCTCCCAATTTTTTTTCATTTTTTTTTTGCTGTGTAGTTTGTTGTAAATAAAAACCGAATTTTCGGTGCTTTGGTATCGAGAAAAGGGTGACTACAAAAAAACGTAGTGCAACCGAAGAAATATATATTGCTATTAAAAAAATGTTTTGGAAAACGGTTTTTTGGGTTGGGAGAATGCTCAATATTTCGTACCTTTGCAGCGTATAACCTAAATTTATAGTACTATGGTAGGTTTTAACTACAAAAAGGCTGTTTCTTCCCTTGCTTTTTTTGCTCAAAAAGAAAGAGGTGTTATCAACAAAATGAAAGCTTTCAAATTAATATGGCTTTCAGATAGGCTTCATTTGCGCCAATATGGTCGTCCTATATTGAATGATGTTTATTTTGCATTGCCCAAAGGACCCGTTCCCTCAAGCACCAAAGACCTTGCTGATGACTCAAACTATTTGGTTGAGTCAGAAAAAGAACTGCGCGACCAAGTGTTAGAAAACGTAGGACGTTATAATGTTGCTGTTAAAAACGACTTCCCAAAAAACGTTTTTTCGGAAAGTGATTTGAAGGTTATGGAACTTGTTTACGAAAATTTTGGTAACTTAGACGAGTTTACATTGTCGGAACTTTCGCACCAATATCCTGAATGGCAAAAATTTGAAACAAGCCTGCAAATCGGACATTCGTCCCGCTTCGAAATGAGTTATTCCGATTTTTTTGGAAATAACAACAACGCACATCCTCTATTTGACCAAGATGACGAATTGCTTGAATTGAACAAAGAGGTATTTTTAGAAAATCAAATCATTAGTAATTTGGTATGAAGTTGCCTGTAGATTTTTTTGTGCAAAGTATTGGACAACGAAAAGTGTACTATTTTTCGAGTTCTCAACTTAATACTGCCATTCCTCACTATTTTGTATGTGTAATGATAGTAGATACAAGCACTGTCGTTTTGGTATGTTGCACATCTGACAAAGAAGATAAACGCAGAAAACGAATCGAAAAATTAAACCTACACAGTACCTTAGTTTGGATAAAACCAGATACTGAAAATGGTTTGACCAAAGATACATATGTGGATTGCAATACTTATTTTGAATACACCATTGAAGAATTTACAACGTTATATGAAAATAATTTGCTAGAATATAAAGGCATCATTTCTGAAACCCATTATGGACAAATCATTCTTGGTTTGTTGGATAGTCCAACTATTGCCATTGAAACAAAAGAATTATTGCGAAATATATCAAACTAACTGTTTATGATATGTTATCAAAGCAATGGTACATATTCACCCCTTACCCCACATACAAAACCGCCTCAACATACCGCCACTTTTTTAGGGTATAATGCACCTTAAAACCTGCTTCGGTAACGGTTTGGCTATACACAGGATTGAGGTAAAGTATGCAAATAGGGCGCGGAAATTGTGCTACCGATTGTTTGATACGCTCCAAAACCTGTTGTAGCACACCCGCACCAAAGGGATTGAAAAAATAAAACAACTGTGCATCGCGCGGGATTTCGTATTGCGTGGCATCGCAAAACACCACCTCAAATTGCGTGTTCGGAAATTGGTGCGCTACTTTTGCTATATTTTGTTGGGCAAATTCGCACAATTCTTTTGCCAACTCTACGCCAATGACTCGTTTACAACCCCACTCCGCAGCCAATAGCAATGCTCGCCCTTTGCCCGCGCCAAAGTCTATAAAAGTGCTTTGTTGGGGAGCAAAAGGCAGGTGTTTCACCAATTGTTGCATCACATAATAGCTTGCTGCTTGGTAGTGGTGCGCTTCGGAGGCGGTGCTTGCCAACTCCAAACCGTGCAGTTCTTCGATGGTCAAGGTGTTGATTTTCCAGCGTTTTTCTTGGTAATATTCGTGCCACATCATTTGCAGCGTTGCCCAAAGTCCGCGACTGCGGCACGAACGCACAAAATAATAGACATATAACCCTATTTTTCTGATGAACATCGCAGAGATTTATGCTTTGGGGGTTTGGAAAGTGTATAGGAGACTCACAATGGCATAGTATATTATCGGCACTATTGCCAAATAGTTCCAATAAGTTTTTTCGGGAGAGCGATAGATGCTGTAGGCTAAGGCAACAAACAACAAAGCCGTCATGATGATATTGAGCAGTTGGTATTGGCGCGTGCGGCTCGGATAAGGGTATTTGATGGGTACAAAATGCAGTATGCTAAAAAATACTATCGCCAAAAAGTTGAGCGAAGGTGACAGTGAAAAGATGAAAAACATATACCATACCACCACGTTCCACATCACAGGAAAACCAATGAAATGATAGCCCTCCGACACCATACCCTCCTTGCCATAATAGATAGCCGACACCAAAAGCACCATCGCCACACCAATGGCTTCGAGTTGGGGCGGCAAAAGGTGGGCTTTGTAGAGAAAATAGGCAGGCAAAATGGCGTAGGTAAAAAAGTCTATTACATAGTCAATTGTCTTGCCATCAAAATTGGGTAGCACTTCTTTGACCCGAAACATACGGGCAAAAGTGCCATCTATGCCATCAATGAGTAAGGCGAGCAACATGAGCAAAGTAGCGGTTTTCCAGTGTTCTTTTTCGAGGGCAATCAATGCCCAAAAGCCAACTACTAAGCCGCTTGCCGTGAAAAGGTGAACAACCATCGCCATCGTTTTGGCGAACAAAGAAGAAGTATTGGTCATGCTAATACCTATTATAGATTTTGGTTAAATCTCCCAAAGGTCGTTATAAGTGCTTGATTATCAGGTATTTATGATGTTTAACCTTTGGGAGTTTTGTGTTGTTGAATGATATAGAAGTTTAGTTAAATTTGGTTCTAATTTTTTCCCACCAGCGTTTGGGGTATTGCAAATAATAGTCTAAATTGAACAAATTGGAGTCGTGCATGGCTTTGTAGGTAAGAAAAATTCCCAAAGGTGTGAGGATAAAAATGCTTAACCACATACCCCAAAAAGGTGTTAATTGCTGCTCTTCTGCAAACTTTTTGCCCATCGTGGACAAAATGTGAAACAACATGAAAAACAAAATAGCTACCACCATCGGCAAACCCACACCACCTTTGCGAATGATAGCTCCCAAAGGTGCGCCAATCAAAAACAAAACCAAACAAGCCAAAGACAAGGTGATGCGCAAATGTCCTTCGATGAGGTAGCGTGTAATTTTTTTGCGTTCGCTTTTGCCCATCATCGTGGCATTGGGGTTGAGGGTTTTAACATTGCGGGCGAGATTTTCGGCGCGGTCGAGTGCATTGCGTTGGTGTTCTTTGTCTTTGAATGGCAGTTGTTGCAGAAACGCCAAACCGGTGGTGTCGTTGCGCAGCGAGTCCGACAAGTTGGGTGTAGGCAATTGTGCTACTTTGTTCAAAAAAGCGGTATCACGCAAAAAAGCAAAATAAGGATTTAAGTTGCGATAAAACACTTTGCTTCGATTGTTGTTAGCTTCCTCGATGGAGTCGGCGGCAGAAAACAGTTGCTGCACATTGAGCAGTTTTTGGTTGTTTTTGAACATCGATTCGTTGGCTTCGGCATAATCAAAATCGGATAGGTCAAACACCATTTCGTAATCTTTAAAATAGGTGCGAATAAATTCCATATTGCCGCGTTGTACACTACTGCCGTTGCGTGGTTCTTCATATTGCACACCATCAAAGAGGCGAAACACCATAAATTTTTCGTTATTGGTTGTATACATTTCGCCACGCTTGGCAAGCAACACGCGCGTATTACCTTTCCCTTCGCTGTGGTCGTATATCTGCACGTCGTTCATAAAACGGCTACCTTCTTCTTTTTCGCCCACCCGAATCACATAACCATCTATACCATTATAATATACACCTTCTTTGATGTTCAAGGCAGGGCGTTTTTTGGTCACAGAATACAGCAAGGTCATAAACTTTAGATTGGAAACAGGCAAAACATAATTGGCAAACAAAAATGCTCCCATGCTCAAGCCAAGTGTCAAGATGAGCAACGGACGCATGATGCGAAACAGCGATACGCCCGCCGATTTGAACGACACCAATTCGTAGTGTTCGCCCAAACTGCCGAGCGTCATAATAGCCGACAACAAAATGGCAATAGGCAGCGCCAAAGGCACAACACTTGCCGAAAGATAAAATATCAATTTGGCTAATACGACATTATCCAAACCTTTGCCCACCAAATCATCGACATATTTCCAAAGAAATTGCATGATAAGGACAAACATGGCAATGCCAAAGGTCAGCAAAAAAGGTCCGATAAAGGAACGCAGGAGAAGTTGATCTATTTTTTTCAAAGGAAATGAATTAAATTACAATCTCAAGTATAAAATGCCATTTTTAGCTGCGCAAAGATAAGACAAAAAACAAAATTGGACAATGCCAAGCATAATTTTACTTAGCAATTGCCCAATTTAAAAAAAAGAATGCACTCAAAGGGATTCGAACCCCTAACCTCTTGATCCGTAGTCAAGTGCTCTATCCAGTTAAGCTATGAGTGCTACTACGTCAATGCGGGTGCAAAGGTACGGCTTTTTTTCGAAAATTAGCGCATCGAACGAATTTTTTTTTTGAAAAAAATATTTTTTAGGCAACCATAATGTTTTTTCTTGCGTTTTTTAGATAAAATACGGCTTGTAGATGCTTTTGTTTTTAAACAAAAAAACAGATAAAATTCAGTATCACAACACCAAAAAATGAACATAAGTTATTGATAATCAGCTATTTATATAATAAACAAAAAAAATTTTGTTAGACATAAAACTCGACAAACCGCAATTTCTTTTTTTGGCAGCATCAGAATAATGTTGTAAATTTGCGTGCAATATTGTTCCAATAAAATAACCTCCCTCTTTTTATTCTTAATTTTAATACGGTCACCACTATGAAAAAATGTCTCCTTTTTTTATTTGTATTGTTTTCTTTTCAATTGCTCTATGCTACCAATGATAGAGACCAAAAAGAAACCGCTCCGCCTATATCACAACCTGTTACTAATGTTTTCTTATCTAATGTCGTTTTGACCAATCCTTATGTTGGCACCAATAACGAAGACGACGAAAGCGGAACAGAAACAGCCGAAACAACAGACCCCCGCGACGGAAAACCTAACAGTATTAGTGCAACACCAACAGACCTTTCGTCTGACCTCAATACTGTTAGAGATTTAGGCAACACCACCATTAGTGTTAACAACACTACCACTGTTGCCGAAAACACAACTGCCAATAGCGCAACAGGCATCGAAATGGCTACTTTGGCTACCTTTGGAGCCTATCCTAATCCTGTTGCCAATGAATTGCAAGTGCATCTGTCTCTTACCGAAGAAACACAACTCTATTTGCTCAATACCATGGGTCAAATAGTGTATGTGGTTTCATACCCCGCCTATGCCGATTACGTACAAATTTCGGTTGGAGACCTACCCAATGGTATGTATCTACTCGTTGCCGAAACACCACAACAACGCATTACACAAAAAATTCAGGTGATTCATTAAGTATATAAAAACACACTATTTCAGAATGTAAATAACCCTGCCCTTGTTGGTGGGGTTTTTTTTTAGGCTATATTAAATCCCAGCATGACACAGTTATTACGACATATCAACCAAATCATACACAAAACTTTTGGTAAAATCGGCAAATTATTGTACCTTTGCACCGATTTTTAACAAGTTCTAATATTTAAAACTCTCCCAATAACATGTCAAAAAAAATTGCCATTAACGGATTTGGACGCATCGGGCGTTTAGTAACACGTGCTTTACTCAAAAAAATGCCCAAAGATGTCGAAATTGTCGCCATTAATGACCTTACAGATAACCCCACTTTGGCGCACCTTTTCAAATATGATACTGCACACGGTATTTTTCAAGGCGATGTGAGCGCCGATGCCAATAGCATCACCATCAAAGGCAAAAAAATTCATGCCTACGCCGAAAAAGACCCCAGCAAACTACCATGGAAAGAATTAGGCGTAGACATTGTTATCGAATGCACAGGTCGTTTTACTAAACGCGAAGATGCAGAACTCCACCTCAAAGCAGGCGCTAAAAAAGTGTTGATTTCGGCACCCGGCAAAGGCAATATCAAATACATCGTTTTGGGTATCAACGATCATGAACTAACAGCCGATGATATTGTCGTATCCAATGCCTCTTGTACCACCAACTGTTTGGCACCAATGGTCAAAGTATTGCACGAAAACTTCGGTATTGTCGAAGGACTGTTTACCACCGTCCACGCCTATACCGCCGACCAAAGCCTGCAAGACTCACCCCACAAAGACCTTCGCCGCGCCCGCGCCGCAGCCGCCAACATCGTCCCCACCACCACAGGAGCAGCCGAAGCCGTTGGTATTGCTATTCCTGCCGTCAAAGGCAAATTGACAGGCGTTGCCACACGCGTTCCCATCATCACAGGCTCTTTGACCGACCTCAATGTGGTATTGGCAAAACCCGCCACAGTCGCACAAATCAACGAAGCCTTCCGAAAAGCCGCCGCCAAAGGCAGCCTAAAAGGAATCATGGAATACAGCACCGACCCCTTAGTATCGAGCGACATCGTAGGCAATACACACTCCTGCATTTTCGACTCCGATATGACCATCGTTTTGGGTAGTATGGCAAAAATCACAGGCTGGTATGACAACGAAGCAGGCTATTCCACCCGCCTCGCCGAACTCACATTCAAAATGTTGAGCCTCTAAAAAAACAAAGAACAAGCCCGTTGCACCTTCAAAAAGCCTTTTTCACAACCAATAAGCCAATTTTTGTCCCAAAATTAAGAAAAATAAATAAAATTTTGGGCAAGATGCAACAAATTTGCTGAAAAAAACGTACCTTTGCACCCTAAAATTTAATTAAGCATAAAAATTGTAGCATAATTTATGGCTCACCACAAATCGGCTAAGAAAAGAATCCGTCAGACCGAAAAACGCCGCCTACATAACCGCTATTACAAAAAAACAACCCGTAATGCGATTAAGGCACTTCGTCTGAACCACAACGCTGAAGAAGCAGCAGAAAAATTACCAAGTGTTATCAGTATGATAGATAAATTGGCAAAACGCAATATTATTCACAAAAATAAAGCCGCCAATTTAAAATCAAAATTAATGAAACATGTAAGAGCAATGGCATCATAAACCATCGCTAAACTATTTCTATGGATAGGCATCAAACTCTTTGGTGCCTATTTTTTTGTTTTGGCACATCTAATATCACCCCCAAAAAACACCTGTTCCATCTAAATCCTCTTGTCCAATCAGACATGTTTTTGGGCGTTCCCCTTTCGGGTCGGGCTTTACGGGGCTAACGGTGCAAGCACCAGCCTGCGGCTGCCCCTACAATCCCTAACGCGCTTCGCCACTCGAACTTTTACACCCATTTCTTTTTTGCGGCGGCTAACGCCCGCCCACACGATAGCATACCCAATTGCAAAATTGCACAAAAAGTTCATTATTTTTGTGCAATTTTACTCAAGACTTACTTGCTCTTAGACAAATGATAGCGATTAATTAAAGAAACAGATGTATCCCGAACAGCCTTATAATTATTCCGCTTTTGAAAAGTATCAGACAAAATTTGATAAATCGGGCTTAGGTCAATACTAATCGACGGAATAGTAATCGTATAAGTAGTCGAATCTTGCACACTTTCACTATGCGTTTGCTTCACCGTATTTCTAACCGTTTGAGTCTTAGAGGGTTTTTTAATGTTTGAAGAAGCAGGAACAGTGCGATTATTGGGTGTAACCTGTTGGCTTTCTTTTATCAACTTTTTGGGTGAAATCTGCAATGTTCGCAGCGAAACAGTATTCGTATCAACAGGCATTGCCACAGCACTCTCCACTTTTTGATAAGGATTAGCACCCCGATGATTGGGTACGCTATCCATTGGTTTTTGTGTAGTGTCTGTATTAGTGTGCTTATTGCCATTTTTCATAGCTTCGGCAGCAATTTGTGGTCGCACCAAAGGAATATTCAAAATAGTGAGTGGTGTGGCGGTTGTATCCACTTTATATAAAAACCACAATGTATCTTGCACATTATCGGAGCGTTTTTCTTCCAAAAGCAAACTAAATTGGATATCCCAATCGGCATAATCCACCGTCAATTTGCGCGAATTAGCAATACTCACCCGCTCAATACCCCACGAATAGTTTTGCGTTTCATCAACACTAAAAACCTCCACTTCGTCGCCCGAAAACAACAATTTTGCCACAATGTGGTTGTTAGGATTAACCCACAAACCTTGAATAGGTTTCAAAATAGGATTTATTGGTGGTGTTTGCACTTCATCTTGTTTTTGTTTCCAATACAACCAAATGGCAGTCAGACTCAACAAAACAATCAAACTAATGGCAATGATGTTAGCATAATCGGGCGTGTGTCTTTTGAGTTGGTTGTAGAGCGGAATTTCAATGGTAATAGGTTTTTCAAATTTATAATTTCCATCGCTTTGCAATTTAAAATTATCAATCACTTTTGTCAAACCTTCGGCAACATTGCGAAAGGCAGCGTCGCGCGTGCGCCAATGTTGTAAGTCGGTCACAGGATAACCTCCTTTGGGCAAAGGCACCAAATTGGCAAAAGCGCTCGTTTGCCACAAACAATCGCGCACCACAATAGGCACCACACAAGCCTCACCACTATTGTGGCGTGTCATAGCTTGCACGACGGCTGTATTATATAAATTGTCGGAGGCTAAAAAATCGGAGCTGATGAGCAACAAAATCAATTGGGATTGCGCCAACAAATCAGCTTTGCGCAACGCCCAGTCTTCGCCTGCTGCGATATTGGCTTCGCTCCACACGCTAATCATGCCTTGCCTTTTCAGAATGCTCAAATGCTCCTGTAGTTCTTGCATCAAATCTGCATCTTCGGGAGCATAAACCACAAAAACTTTAATATTTTTGCCGCTTGTTGTCATAACGGTAAATTTTTAGGAGTTCAATGAGTAGTTTTTTCTTCAAAATTGTGTTTCCATCTTGATAATAACCTTTTGTATTAAATCTCCAAACACATGCCATATTATAGCAGTTTGGCTATTTAGTGAGACTTGTCTTTGGAGGGCTATTAAACGTTAAGAATCGGGAAACATTGCATAGTTTAAGAGAATTGTAATTTTTTTGAAAAAAAACTTGCACATTGTTGCGCAAAAATACGGATTATTGCTTAATTTTGTAGCCAAATTTGGTTTTAAGCCGATAAAATGGGTTTTTTCTGTACTTTGGGGGGCATAACCTGCCCCTACAAATGTATTTTTGACGATAAAAAACCAGAATTTAGTACTATTGAGCAAATTTTTACTATATCATTAAGCACAATATTTTTTATCTACACCAAAGCACCTTGTCACACCCATCGCCTAACATCTTATTAAAAAAAATATGATAGAACTTCCTGTAGTAGAGCGTAAACCCGAATGGTTGCGCGTCAAATTGCCTGTTGGACAAACCTATCGTTCAGTCCGCCAAATTGTTGACCAATATCGCCTTCATACCATTTGCGAAAGTGGTAACTGCCCCAATATGGGCGAATGCTGGGGAGCAGGGACGGCTACATTTATGATACTAGGCAACGTTTGTACGCGTTCTTGCTCTTTTTGTGCTGTTGCTACTGGCAGACCCACCGAATTGGACCACGAAGAGCCACAACGCGTTGCCGAAGCAGTCCGTTTGATGGGCGTAAAACATTGTGTCATTACCTCCGTCAATCGCGACGAATTGAAAGATGGTGGCGCAGAAATTTGGGCGGCAACCATACGCGAAGTGCGCCATGCCAGCCCCAGCACAACCCTCGAAACCCTTATTCCTGACTTCAAAGCTCGTTGGGAAAATTTGTATACCGTTTTGACAGAACGTCCCGAAGTGGTATCACACAACATGGAAACCGTGCAACGTCTCTACCGCCTTGTGCGACCACAAGCCAAATATAGCCGCAGCCTCGAACAAATACAACGCACGCGCGCCGAAGGACTGCGAACAAAATCGGGTATCATGCTCGGTTTGGGCGAAACCACCAACGAAGTCTACCAAGCAATGGACGACCTGCTTGAGCATGGTTGCGAAATTTTGACTTTGGGACAATACCTCCGCCCCACCAAAAACCATCTCGCCCTTGCCGAATACATTCATCCCGATGTTTTTGCTCATTATAAAGAAGTAGCTTTGGAGAAAGGTTTTCTCTATTGCGAAAGTGGTCCTCTGGTGCGGTCTTCCTACCATGCCGAAAAACATCTAATATAAACTATAACAATTCACCATGCTAATAGCCAATCCACTCTACGACACCGTTTTTAAATATCTAATGGAAGACTTAGACTAAGAGCTGCAAAACCAAAAACAGGAACTGCAAAACAAAGACAAAGAAATAGCAGAATTAAAAAAGCTACTTTCAAAAAAATAAGGTGTTATTTGTTTGTCTGCCAAACGCAACGATAAACTGTGTTTATTATAGGTAGAAATTTAGCGGTTTCATAAAATTTTTTTACTAAACGATTATTATAACTTTTACAAAGTTTTCACTATCACCGAAAAAGCAAATCCAAGTAATGAAAAAAGAGCTATTATTACAGGTAAAAAACCTAAAAACGTACTTTCATACCGAAAGTGGTTTAGTTAAAGCTGTCGACGACGTTAGTTTTGACCTATACAAAGGCGAAACATTGGGTATTGTAGGCGAATCGGGTTCGGGAAAATCCGTGAGTTGTCTATCTGCTATGCGACTGATTCCTATGCCCCCCGGCGAAATTGCAGGTGGCGAGATTATTTACCATGACCCTGAAAAAGGACCTATCGACCTACTTAAGTTGTCTATCGATGACATGCGTAAATATAGAGGTAACAAAATCTCTATGATTTTCCAAGAACCAATGACCTCCCTCAACCCTGTCTTTACTTGTGGTTATCAGGTGGTAGAAGTTATTCAACTGCACCAAAAAGTCAGTGCCGAAGAAGCCAAACAACGTACACTTGCTTTGTTCGAAGAGGTGAAATTGCCTAATCCGCAGCGAATATTTGATGCCTACCCACACCAATTATCAGGTGGACAAAAGCAGCGTGTGATGATTGCGATGGCAATGGCATGTAAACCGAGTATTTTGATTGCCGACGAACCCACAACCGCTTTGGACGTAACGGTGCAAAAAACTATTCTCGAACTCATGAACGATTTGAGACACGAGGTAGGTATGTCTGTTATGTTTATTACACACGATTTGGGAGTTATTGCCGAAGTGGCAGACCGCGTTTTGGTGATGTATAAAGGCAAAATTGTGGAACAAGGTTCGGTATTAGATATTTTTAACAACCCACAACACCCTTATACCAAAGGTTTGATGGCATGTCGTCCGCCTTTGGGCAAACGATTGAGCAAATTGCCGGTTGTAAGTGACTTTATGGGCTTCGATGCACAAGGTAACATGGTCACAAAAATCAATTCGGTGGAAGATGCCTTGAAAGCGGTAGAAATCTCTCCCGAAGAAACGAGCCGCCGTTTGATGTCTTTGGAACAACAAGCGCCTATCCTGCAAGTCCAAAACCTGAAAACTTATTTTCCTACTGAAAAAAACTTTTTCGGAAAAGTAACTTCATGGGTCAAAGCGGTCGACGATGTGAGTTTTGACATTAAACCGGGCGAAACGTTGGGTTTGGTGGGCGAATCGGGTTGTGGCAAAACCACACTCGGACGCACAATTTTGCGCCTTGCTCCTGCTACCGAAGGAAAGGTGATTTATGATGGTAAATCTATTTTTGATTTGGATAAACAAGCGCTTAAAGCTATGCGTCGAAATATGCAAATCATTTTCCAAGACCCTTATTCATCACTTAATCCGCGTATGACGATTGGCGATGCTATTATCGAGCCATTGAAAATTCATAATATCCTTGCCAACGACAAACAGCGTTTGGAGAAAGCCGCCGACTTATTGACTACGGTTAGTATGTCGCCTGACCATCTGAACCGCTATCCACACGAATTTTCGGGCGGACAACGCCAACGTATTTGTATTGCTCGTGCTTTGGCTTTGGAACCCAAATTTATTATTTGTGATGAATCGGTGTCGGCACTTGACGTGTCGGTACAAGCACAGGTATTGAACTTGCTTATCGAGTTGCGCCAAAAATACCAATTTACTTATATTTTCATTTCGCACGACTTGTCGGTAGTGAAGTTTATGTCTGACCGTATGGTGGTGATGAACAAAGGTAAAATAGAGGAAATGGGTTATGCCGATGACGTATACAATAATCCTCAACAAGAATATACCAAAAAACTAATCGCTGCTATTCCCGAAGGACGCTTGGAGGACATCCAAAAACGTATGGGACGATTGGGTGCGGGAGCGAATTAATTTGTTGTATTTGCATTTTTTTAAAAGAAACTTCGAAAGATAGCCAAAAAACATCTATCGTTCGAGTGGCGAAGCGCGTTAGGGATTGTAAGGGCAGCCGCAGGCTGGTGCTTGCACCGTAGCGTTAGCGAAGCCCTGTAAAGCCCGACCCGCAGGGAAACGCCCAAAAAATAATAATTTCGAACAAAGGCATAAATAACTATAAAAATAGTTTTATGTCTGTGTTTCCAACGCTCAAAACCTCCTCTGACCTTTGCGGTAGAGGAGGTTTTGGGGTTTAATCATGATTATTTTACAATGGCGGAAAATGTGTGGCTTTGGCAGCGGCGCGGCGCAACCTATCATTGATGGCGCGTCCAAGACCTATTTCGGGTAAGGGTTCTGCTATGATGAGGTCGAGATGCTGGGCATCTAAGTAACGCATAGCGGCAAAAAGATGTTGCGCGGCTATTATCATATCGCCGTCGGGAGACAAAATAAACCGCTCCACCACATTCGGTAGGTGCAAATAGGGGTTTTGAAAACTCAAAACGCCAATGCGTTGCCTGTCTGAATGGGTGTTTATTAGTTGCTCGATGTTGCCTAACAACATGGGAGCGGTGGGCGAATAATGTTGGTCTAACTGTCCCGCTGTTTGCGGCGAATTGCTTTGTTGCGGAGCCAATACGATTTTTTGCTGCAATAGGTCTTCCAACAACTCGATGGTCATGCCGCCCATTCGGTAGATGGTGGCTTGTTGGTTCGGAAAGCCAACGATGGTCGACTCTATGCCAATACTACATGCACCACCGTCCAAGATATAGGGAAGCCTATCACCCAACTGGTCGGCGACGTGCTGGGCGGTGGTGGGGCTAATGTAGCCAAAGGGATTGGCACTCGGAGCTGCAAGCGGAAAGGATAAACTCGACAATAAAGCTAAGGTCAGAGGGTGATTGGGTATGCGAACGGCTACGTTGGGCAAACCTGATGTCACCAAATCGGGAATGTGGGAGCGTTTGGGTAGCAGCAAAGTCACGGCGCCGGGCATTGTCTGTTCTGCCAAACGCCGCGCAGCCACAGGAAATTCCTGCACCAACTCGTCGATGCCCGCTAAACTGTGTGTATGAACGATAAGCGGGTCAAAAAAAGGACGGTTTTTGATGTGGAATATTTGTGCTACAGCGGCTTTGTCGAGGGCGTTGCCTGCCAGACCATATACCGTTTCGGTTGGGATAGCCACTACTTTAGCTTGCTCCAAAAGCATTTTTGCTTGAACAATGGAAGTACCTATCAAAAGAGAAAAATTAGCTACGAAAAATTGGCGAATACTTCAGCGTCTTTCTTTTTCCAAATCTGCCACGCTGCTTCGGCTTGTAGATAGAGCATTTGCAAACCGTTTTTGGTAGCTGCGCCTTGTTCGGCACACTGTTTCAAAAATTGGGTTTCGGCTGGATTATATATCAAGTCGTAACACAAATGCTGGCTACCCAATTGGCTATAATCTATCGGGGGCGAAGTATGCACTTCGGGATACATGCCTAATGGTGTGGCTTGGACAATGAGGTGATGTGTTTGCAAGATTTCGGCACTCAAATCGTTGTAGGTCATGCACTTTTCGTTGTGGGATTGGCGACAAACATAGCGAAAGGCGATGTTGTTTTTTTCCAATACATAACCCACTGCTTTGGCAGCGCCGCCATAGCCCAACACCAAAGCCTGCTGATGATGGGGTTGGAGCAAAGGCAAAAGGGTTTTCTCAAACGCCAAACAGTCGGTATTGTAACCAACACAATGGTGGTGAGAAATTTTGATACAATTGACCGCACCCACTTTTTGGGCGGTTTCGTCAAGGGCATCTAAATGTGCCATGATGTTCTCCTTGTGTGGAAGAGTCACGTTTAAGCCGCACAAATGGGGGTTTTCGGACAATAACGTACCAAATTCGCTGCAATCGGGCAAGGGAAATAATTGGTAACTACAATTGTGAATGTTCTCACGCCTAAATTTGTCATTGAAATATTGGGGCGAAAACGAATGTCCAAGCGGGAAACCAATGATCCCAAATTGATATTTACTCATAAGATAAGAAAATACGGAAAGAAATTGAATCGGAGAGAGTGGAGGTGTTTTTTTATTAATTTTGGGCGAGTAGAAGGTGTATTTGTTTTCTCATTTACCTTCTGTCTCCTCTCATTCAAAAACCGTCACAACACCATCTTCCACCAAAAACTTTTTATAGACCACCTTGAGGTCATGAAAAATTGCTTCTAAGCGGGTAGCTTGTGTATCGGAGATAAACACTTGCCCAAAAGCAGGATTATGAGAGGTGAGGCGCAATAGTTGGTAAATTCTTTGTGCGTCCAATTTGTCGAAAATATCATCAAGCAGCAAGATGGGTTGTTGCTGTTTTTGTTGGTAGATATATTGGTAGACTGCCAACTTTAGGGCAATCAAAAACGATTTTTGTTGTCCTTGTGAACCATATTTCTTTAAAGCAAAACCATTACTCTGAAACACCCAATCGTCGCGATGTATGCCTTCGGTGGTTCGCTGTTGTAGGCGGTCGGCAGTGAGGTTGTCGGCGAGCAACAGCGCAAAATCTTTTTGGTTCAAAGCCGATTCGTAGTGTCCGTTAACGGTTTCGCGTCCGTTGCTAATGTGTTCATAGTGTTGTTGCAAAAGCGGATTTAGGGCAGCGATAAAAGTTTGGCGGTGTTGGTGCAAGGTGCGTCCTGTTGCCAACAGTTGGGTGTCGAAACTTTGTAAAAGTGTGGCATCGTAGAGTCGTTGCTCGGCAAATTGCTTGAGCAAAGCATTGCGGTGCTGCAATACCTTATTATATAGGATGAGTGTGTGCAGATAATCGGAGCTTAGTTGCGACAAAGTAGTGTCTAACAGTTTGCGGCGCAGTTCGCCACCTTCTTTGACCAAAGCAATGTCGTCGGGAGCAATCATCACCAAAGGCAACAAACCAATATGGTCAGATAATTTGTCATAGCTAAGACGGTTGCGCATAAAATCTTTTTTCTTTTGGACAGAATAGGTAAACACAATATTTTCGGACTTATTTTCGACCAAAAAATTGCCTTCTATCCTAAAAAAATTGCTGTCATGCCTGATATTTTGCCCATCGCTATAGTTAAAATAGCTTTTGCACGCGCACAAACTATAAATGGCATCTAACAAATTGGTTTTGCCTGCCCCATTTAAGCCGACAATCAAATTGACCGTCGGACAAAAACTAAGGTTTGTCTGAACATAGTTCTTATAGTTGGTGAGCGTTATATTTTGGAGTTGCAAAATTGCCTTTTTATGATGAAAAAACGATATTATGCCTTTAAAAGCCGCAAAATTACGTCATTTCTGACAAACGAAATAAATTTTTATTTTTTTTTCGCACTATTTTGGCATTTATGTCAAGAAGTTGTAATTTTGCCCAATAAACCCCCATGTATTTAACGCATTTTACAATATGTCTCAAGAAAAACCTACCAATAAGCTGACAGGTTTTGTACGTTGGCTTACCTCTATCTTTAAATCTAACGAAGAAAACCCCAATACGGATTTGCCAACCCATACCGCTCCACCAAGTCCGCAGCAGGCACCAGCCCGAAATGCCGACACTACAGTTTTGCGCTATGGCAACACCACTGTCACCCTCAACAAAAGTCAACGTTTTGTGGCACAACACGCCACCAAAAGTCGCGGCGGAATGGAGTCCAATAACGAATCTGCTCAAGATACGTTAAATGGCTTCGCGCTCATAGATATACAAGCCACCAAAAGCCGTTCTGCCACTAATGCAAACGAGGCACAAGACGGTTTTGCGGTATATCATTTTTCGGACAAAAACGAAGCCGAAGCCCTCATCCCATCAGGTGAAATTTATTTGGTATTCAACAACAATACCTCGATGACCCAACGCCAACAAGTGCTACAAAGTTATGCTTGGCAGATAAAAGAACAACGAGGGATTATGGAATATATTCTCCAAGCCGACCCTGCTATGGCTATTGGTATAGTGGTGCAATTGCAGCAAAATCCTGCTGTTAGCATAGCCGAACCCGACTTGATTAGCCGTCCGAGTTATGCGACTTTCACTATGCCATCTGACGAATTGCTGTCAGATTTGTGGCATTTGCGCAACACAGGGCAGCACGGCGAATGGTCTCCTACCTCTTTCAAAAAAGGTGCCGATGCCAAAGTTATTGATGCTTGGGAACACTTGGGCAATATGGGCGACCCCCAAATTGTGGTAGCCGTCATAGATAGCGGCTTCGACCTCCAACACCCTGATTTGGGTGGCAGCAACAAGGTGGTTGCTCCCTACGACTTTGAAACTGAAACGACTGACCCTAATCCGCGTTTAGGCGATTGGCATGGCACTTGTTGCGCGGGTGTAGCCGTGGGTTCGGCGAATGGCATAGGTATTGTTGGTGTTGCACCTATGTCAAAACTCATGCCTTTGCGATTTTCGGGCATATCGGATAGCCAAGTAGAAAAATGGTTTAACTATTGCATGGAAAAAAAAGCCGATGTGGTAAGCAATAGTTGGGGGTCGGCGGACTCCGAATTTGTTATGTCGACGCGCATGTTCAACGCCATCAAGCGTTGCGCCACCGAAGGACGCAACGGCAAGGGTTGTGTTATTGTTTTTGCAGCAGGCAACACCAACCGCAATATCAATGCCTATAAACCCGACCAATATACAGGTTTTGCCACGCACCCCAATGTGATTGCCGTAGCAGCTTCGAACAGCAAAGACGAAAAAGCTACCTACTCCAATTATGGTAAATCCATCTCTATCTGCGCACCCTCGAACGGTGCAGGAGGGGCAGGTATCACCACCGCCGACGTGACAGGCACCATAGACCTTCCCGACGGACAAATTGGTTTTAAGGGTTATGACGAAGGCGATTATACCTATTCTTTCGGAGGAACATCGAGCGCTTGTCCTTTGGTAGCAGGTGTTGCCGCCTTAGTTTTGTCTGCCAACAAACAACTTACCGCCCAGCAAGTTAAAAACATATTGGAAAATACCACCGACAAAATCGGTAGCGCGAGTGACTATAGCGCCAATGGACATTCGGTATACTTTGGTTTTGGACGAATCAATGCACTCAAAGCGGTGCAAAAAGCGCAAAATCCTGCTGCTATTAATAATAGTAGTGGTTCGCCCATAGCCAGTACTTCAAACACTACAAATACGAGCAATACTCCTCAAACTAATAACACAACAAATCCAACTGTTATGGTTTTGCCTTTGAGCGCCCAACGTAGCGCCACTTTTTCTGCCGCAGGACAAGAGCATGTCTATGCCCTACAAATTGGTGGAACGCTCAATGTGCAGTTGGATAGCTCCACCAGTGGCAACGACTTTGACCTTTATATCAAACGCAATGCACTGCCCGACCCCAGCAAACGTATCTATGATTTTTCGAGCGCCGACGAAGGTTCTTCCGAACGAATCAGCATTGCCCAAGTCAATTCGGGTAGTTATTACCTTTTGTTGCGTGCCTATCAAGGAGCAGGAATGTGTGAAATGGTAGCCAATTTCAACACCATTGCCACCAACGCGCGCCCACTTTCGTTGACCGCCAAAGCCACCACACAACTCTCAAAAGTCGGTCAACCGTCGGCTTACTATAAATTGAGCATTGGCAAACGCCTACAGGTCAAGGTTAATTCGAGTGCCAAAGCCAACATTGACGTTTATGTAAAAAAAGCTAAAGCTCCACGCTGGAACGACTACGATGGACGTGGTATCTCCAAGGCTGCCAACGAAACCATCGCTTTGGACGATGTGTCTGCCGGTTTGTACTACATCTTGGTGCGCTGCCAAACAGGAGCAGGTGACTACCAACTACAAGTACAACTGTCGGTGGAATAGGATATATATGTCTATAAAACATTCAGTCGGTTAAATATCCTGATATATCAGCATCAAAATTTTTTTTGAGCGTTCCCTGGCGGGCGGATTGTTGCGGGCTCCGACAAAATAACTCAAACAGAACACGACCACCATGCAACGCATACCACTAAGGATTTTGGCACTCAGTATGCTATTGTACTGTATATCTTCTTGCCAAAAAGAACCCATCGAACCAATTTACGAACCCGTTTATCCCGCAGGTTTTCCGCCTATTATTTTTCCCGCCGATAATGCCCCAACTGCCGAGCGCATTTTATTGGGTAAAAAATTGTTTTATAGCACGGCTTTGTCGCGCGACAACAAACTATCTTGTGCTTCGTGCCATTTGCCACAATTTGCTTTTGCTGATACCGTCGCTTTTAGTGAGGGGACAGCAGGTAGCATAGGCAAACGCAACGCGCCCACCATCGCCAACATTGGTTATCAAACCGATCTTTTGTTCGAAGGTAGCGTTCCCGATTTGGAAAGACAGGTTTTCGTACCTATTATGGCACACCATGAATTTGATTTTGATATCAACGCCATTGCTGAACGTTTGAACGAGCAAAATGACATAGTATTCTTGAGCCAAAAAGCCTATCAACGACCACCCGATCCTTTTGTTATTACACGTGCCATTGCTACTTTTGAGCGAAGTTTGTTGAGTGGCAATAGTCCGTATGACCGTTATGTATCGGAGCAACAACCTTACGCCATGTCGACGAGCCAGCAACGTGGTTATCAATTATTTTTGTCTGATAGTTTGGCATGTGCCACGTGTCATAGCGGTTTTTTGTTCACTGACCAAAGTTTTCAAAACAACGGTCTCTATGAAGTGTATCCCGATTCGGGCAGAATCCATTTTACGCGAAAAAGCGAGGATTTAGCAAAATTCAAAGTGCCAAGCCTGCGCAACATTGCCCAAACTGCACCTTATATGCACGATGGTAGCAAAAAAACGCTTTCCGAAGTGGTAGAACATTATGCCAAAGGTGGCGAACAACACCCCAACAAAAACCCCGTGCTGCGCGGCTTTTCGCTAACCGAGCAGCAAAAAAACGACCTGATACAGTTTTTATATGCCTTAACAGATACATCTTTTTGCCAAAATTCGCTTTTTTTGCCTTAAAATAAGCATTTTGCATAAAAATGGCAAAATTTTTGTGGCGAAATTAAACGTATCGCACAACAAAATCGTCTAAAAGTTGTTATTATTCAATAAGTGCGACCTATAACTATGAAACCATTTCTTTTTATCATAACACTATTGTTGTTATGTACAATGACGTATCAAAAGACCGCTGAAGCCGAAACAGGCGGTCACATTAATTACACTTGCGACCTCAAGAATAATGTTTTTCAAGCGGGCGAATCCGCAAGTTATACTATTTATTATAACTGGACGGCTGCTTGGATGAAAGCCGGCACAGTAGATTTTTCGCTAAAAAACGAGACCGTCAATGGACGTTCCTCGTTACATGCTGTTGCCAATGGTAAAACAGCTCGTGCTTTTGACTGGTTCTATAAAGTGCGCGACCGCTATGAAACTTATATTGAACCAACTACTTTGCGCCCCTTGAAATTTTTGCGCGATGTGAACGAAGGTGGTTATACCATTCAACACCTCTATACTTTTTATCCCGAAAAAAATCAGGTGTTGATTAATTACCACAAAACCAAAGGCAAAACCAAATTGCAAAACAAAACGGTTAATATCCCTACTTGTTCGCAAGACCTTTTGTCGGCTGTTTATTATTCGCGTTGCATCGATTATTCAGGCATGAAAGTAGGCGATGTAGTAAATATGGACGTGTTTCTCGACGGCGAAATCTATCCTATCTATCTCAAATACAAAGGCAAGGAGAACATTAAAACCGATTTTGGTACATTCCGTTGCACCAAATTTGCACCACTTTTGTTAGAAAGCAATGCGTTCAAAGGTGGTGAAGACATGGTTATATATACTACTGACGACGCAAATCGCTTGCCTATTTATGTTGAATCTGCCTTATCGGTAGGATATGTTAAAGCCTATTTGAACAACTACAGTGGTCTAAAACACCCCCTTACTTCTAAGATAAAATAACCAGCTATTTTCTTATTTCTATTAATCTCTTATTGGGCTGCTAACAGTCCAATAAGGGATTTTTTTGCTTTAGCCCACCTCAAAAACTAGAACAATTGTAAAAAAAACGCTTCAAAAAGCTATTTTTGCCATTTTTCGTAAAATTTCTGTCACGTTCCAACAAGTTATTTATTAAAACACTAACTTACCTCCATTTTTAAAAAACACCTTTATAATAGCGATTTATTTCTGGTTTATTCTACTTGTTAAAATTATCAAACATGGAAAACAGAAGACAATTTTTTAGGCGATTGGCATTGCAAAAACAACTGTTGCCTGCGCCTACTCCTCTCAATAGAGCGGCTATCCCTCCACCAGTGGCAGTAGTGGCTCCGCGTCCGCCCACTACCACAGGTATCAATCTCTATACAGGAACGTATGGCAAAAAAGAAATCTTGCACCTTTTGCGTCGTACTTTGTATGGTACTTCTATGGCATCTTACAATACGTTCAAAAACCTATCTTTAGACGATGCCGTTGAGTTGTTATTGACCGAAGCTCCCACACCTCCCGACCCCGTGAATGACTATAACAATGCGGGTTATGATATTAATGATACCAACGTACCGCTTGGCGAAACATGGGTCAATGCACCACATGGACAAAATATTGAGTATTGGCGCGAACTTTCCTACAAATCATATCTACTGGATTTGGCAATTAATCAAAATAGCAGCATACACGAAAAAATGATTCTGTTTTGGCACAATCATTTAGCCACCGAAACTTTCGCTATTTTTGATGCCCGACTCAGCTATCGTCATTTCAATATCTTGCGACAAAGGGCTTTGGGTAATTTCAAAACAATGGTGCGTGAAGTGACCACCGACCCACTGATGTTGTATTATCTCAATGGTACTTACAACAACCAATATCAGCCCGACGAAAACTATGCGCGCGAATTGCAAGAACTGTTTTGTATTGGCAAAGGACCCGATTCGGCTTATACAGAAGACGATGTACAAGCCGCCGCACGTGTCCTAACAGGTTGGTCGGTCAATTGGGATACAGGCGGTCTGACTTCTACCTTTGCAGTTTGGGCGCATGATACGGGTGACAAACAGTTTTCGGACTTCTACAACAATACCCTCATTCAAGGGCAAAGCGGGACAGACGGTGCCAATGAATTAGACCAATTGTTGGACATGGTTTTTGCTACAAACGAATGTGCCAAACATGTTTGTCGAAAAATTTATCGATTCTTTGTATACCACACCATCGACCAAAGTGTAGAAGACTTGGTTATTGCTCCGTTGGCTGATATTTTTCGCAACAACAACTACGAAATCAAACCCGTTTTGCGAGCCTTGCTCAAAAGCGAACACTTTTTTGATATGGCTAATCGCGGAGCTATCATCAAATCGCCGATGGATTATATGATGGGTGCGTTCAGGGAATTTGACTTCCAACTTCCGCCCACCGCTACTGATGGATATGAACTGCGCAAACACCTATATTGGACTGCCGAAGATATGTTACAAGGCATTGGCGACCCGCCTAATGTTGCTGGTTGGCCCGCCTATTATCAAGCACCTTCGTATAACAAGCAATGGGCAACAACAGCCACACTTCCCAAACGAGCTATGAACTCCGACCGCATGTTGTATTGGGGATTCGATGTTTTTGGCACGGTATATCGCATCGACCCCGTTGCCCTAACCACCCAAATACCCAACGCCGCCGACCCCAATTTGTTAATCAACAATGTGTTGGGCTTGATGTTGGCAGTACCTGTATCCGACACCGTAAAACAAAGCCTGAAAAATGACCTTTTGTCCGGCGAGTCCTCCGATTATTATTGGACAGACGCTTGGAACAACTATTTGGCAAATCCCACCGACGAAATGGCGTATGGCACTGTGCATAGCCGTCTTAGGGCAATGTATAGACAAATCATGCAGTTGGAAGAATACCAATTGATGTAATTGCATATACCCATTTTTAAACATTCCAATTCATTTAGCTATGAAAAGACGAGATTTTCTTAAATATACAACAGGGTCGGTGGTATTGCCCACACTACTCAACGGATTTTGTGTCCAAACCTTAGCCGCAAGCCCATTTATTGCAGCAACAGCCAATACAGCCGTCGAAACCGACCGTGTGCTGGTATTGGTCTATTTATATGGTGGCAATGACGGTCTAAATACGGTTATTCCGTTAGACAAATATGCTGCGCTCAACAATGTGCGTTCCAATGTCATTATCCCCGAAAATGCCGTTTTGCCGCTCAACGGTGTTACGACTATTGGTCTGCATCCAGCTATGACAGGTATGCAGCAATTGTTCAACGACGGCAAACTGAAAATCATTCAATCGGTGGGCTATCCCAATCCCGATTTTTCGCACTTTAGGTCAACCGATATTTGGCTAACAGCTTCTAATACCGACCAATATCTCAGCACGGGCTGGATGGGGCGTTATTTGGAACAACAATATCCGGGCTATCCCGTTGACTATCCCACAACGGACATGCCCGACCCTTTGGCTATTGGCATTGGGTCTAATCAAAGTTTGCTTTTTCAGGGCGAGGTAGCTAATACTTGCATGGCTGTTTCTGACCCTACATGGTTTTATAATCTTGCCACCGGCACCACCGAACCTACTCCTAATACACAATGGGGCGAACAATTGGCATATTTGCGCCTCATTGCCCAACAGTCAAACACCTACGGCACCACTGTCCAAAATGCCTATTATGCGTCTGCCAATTTGGGAAGCTATCCTTCCGACAACCAATTAGCGGAGCAGTTGCGCATCGTGGCGCGCCTAATTGCAGGTGGTCTGAAAACGCGTGTTTATTTGGTGGGTATAGATGGTTTTGATACACATGCTGGACAGGTAGAAAGTTGGGATACCACACAAGGCGCTCATGCTCAACTGCTTAGTAAGTTATCCGGTGCTATTAGTGCTTTTATGAACGACCTTAGTTTGTTGCAACTCGACCATCGTGTAGTGGGCATGACCTTGTCAGAATTTGGCAGACGCATCATCTCAAATGGTAGCACAGGTACCGACCATGGCACATCGTCACCACATTTTGTTTTTGGTACACCTATTGCAGGTGGTGTGTTGGGAGTAACACCAGATATTCCCGCAACAAGTGACGAAGATGATAATATCCCGCACCAATACGATTTTCGTTCTATCTATGCCACTATGTTGAGCGAATGGTTATGCAATTCGCCCGAAGACACACAGTCGGTTCTGCTACAAGATTTTGCTACACTACCTATTTTGACCCAAAATTGCAATGCTTGTACCTTGCCTACTCCCACCATCAGTGGTAATGATCAAGCTTGTGGCAGCAATACTTTTGTTTATACCGCCAACTCACCTACCGAAGGAGGCACGTTTAACTGGACGGTGGTAGGTGGCACCATCGTTGCGGGACAAGGCACTAATCAACTGACCGTACAGTGGGATAGTGGTACAGCAGGTAGTTTGGAAGTACAACAAGTTTTGCCATAAATATTGACAATCCCCCCTAAAGAAAAAAAGTAGCCCCTCAAAAAAGGAGCTACTTTTTTTATATTTGCATTAGCATTGGCGAAAGTGGCATTATTTTTATTTTTGGGCGTTCCCTAACGGGCGGGCTGTTACGGGCTTCGCTTCGCTTGGTGCTGCGTTGCTCTCCGCACTGGCTAACGCCACCCTCCACATCCCTAACGCGCTTCGCCATTCGAACAAGACATAGCACAATGAAATCGGTGTTCGGATTTTAACCTCATAACAGCAGATACGCACACAGATTAGGTGAAGGAGAGCTGCCATTATTGCCCTTCGTCGACAACAGCTTCGTCGTCGGCGTTGGCAAGTTCTTTGATATAAGAGGAACGTTTCCGGAGCGGTTTGCTGATCATTTCCTCAAAATTTTCGCGATTTTTCATCACGTCCAGGGCAAGGTAAATAGCCCGTCGAAAAGATTCTTCGTTAGCTATGTTTTTGCCTGCAATATCAAATGCAGTACCATGGTCGGGCGAGGTACGCACGATGGGCAATCCTGCTGTGAAGTTGACACCATGACCAAAACTTAATGATTTAAAAGGAATTAACCCTTGGTCGTGGTACATTGCCAATACTGCATCGAACTGTTTGTAGATTTGGGAACCGAAGAAACCATCAGCAGAAAAAGGTCCAAAAACCAACAAATTATGCTTGTTTTGAGCTTTTTCGAGGGCAGGTATAATAATGTTTTGCTCTTCTGTGCCAATTAGCCCCGAGTCGCCTGCGTGTGGATTGAGTGCCAAGACCGCAATTTTGGGGCGAACAATACCAAAATCCTGTCGCAAACTATTGTCCATAATTTGCAATTTTTGCATGATATTGTGTTCGGTGATGTGCTTTGCAACGTCTTTGATAGCCAAATGGTTGGTTACTAAACCTACTTTTAAAGTGTCGCTTACAAGAAACATGAGACTTTCTTGTGCTTCAAATTTTTCGGTCAAATATTCCGTATGTCCTTTAAAAGGCACTTCTTCGGAGTTAACCAAATGTTTGTTGACAGGAGCCGTTACCAGAGCATCGATTTTACCATCTTCCAAATCTGCGGTAGCTATTTCTAAGGCTTTAAAAGCATAGACCCCTGCCTCGCTTGTTGCCTGACCAAGTTGTATAGATACCTCTTCGTTCCAACAATTGAGGATATTCAATACCTTTGGTTTGGCTCGGTCGGGATTAGGAATGATGTTGTAACCAACGTCTTCGCGTTGCAAAACTTTTCGGTGATAAGATACTGCTCGTGACGAACCATATAGAATAGGCACACAAAAATTACACACCCGCAAATCGGCGAATGTTTTTAGAATCACTTCTATACCCACACCATTAATATCTCCAATGGTAATGCCAATGCGCGGCAAGTCACCCACATCGATAGGGGTGTCTGTATTATGGTCATTTTCGTCATCGATGGTATCGGTGGCAACTACTGTTTGAGCATCTTCACCACCAAAGTCGGCAACAGAAAGATGATAGTCGGCATTGGTTTCGAATTCCATTGCCGCTGCAATTTTTGTGGCTTTGTTGGTAGGTGGTGGTGGGGTTTTAGCTTCTTGTTTTTCGGAGCCACCTTTTTCTTTGTGTTTGAGAGGTTTTTCGTGATTTTTCTTAGGCGGTGCTGGGGCAGAGGGTAGGGGAGTAGGTGCGGCAATACTTTTTTCTGTTTCGACGCTGGGGTCTTCTACCGCTAATTTTTCGTCTTTGAGTGGATTGTCCTTGTTAGGGTTGCCCGATTTATGGTGACGATGGCGGTGACGCGAGTGTTTTTTATGGTCATTGCCTTTGTTGGGATTCGGCGATTTTTTTTCTTCCATTGGATAGTTAGACTTGCATTGAGGGGTTTAGTCTTTGAGTTGGCATCTGTTTTTCAAAAATTCGTAGAATAGGCGCACGCCCGAACCTTCGCCTCCTTTAATTCGGTAGCCATTGTTGGAATGATTCCAAGCAATACCAGCGATATCGAGGTGTATCCATGGATAATCGGTAAAGGCTTCTAAAAATTTACCTGCGGTGATGGTACCTGCTTGCCCTGCTACGTTGGGTACGTTGCGAATGTCGGCAATATCAGATTTCATCATATCGCGATATTCTTCCCACATAGGCAGTTCGTGGCAACGTTCATAGACACGATGGCTGGCTTCAATAAGGTCTTGTTTATCCTTATGGTCAGTATTACTCATCAGACCAATACCATGTGCGCCAAGGATGTACAGTAATGCTCCTGTTAAGGTAGCAATATCGATAACTAATTCGGGTTTATATTGTTTAGCATAATCGAGGGCATCGGCAAGAATCATGCGTCCTTCGGCATCAGCGTTGAGCATTTCGACGGTCATGCCGCTTCGCATGGCAATGATGTCACCAGGAACATACGCTTTTACACCAGGACGGTTATCGGTGGCGGGTACTAAACCAACAACATGAATAGGCAATTTGTTTTTCGAAATAGCATACATAGCACCTGCTACGCCTGCTGCTCCTGCCATATCGCATTTCATATAATCCATGCTGTTGGGAGTTGGTTTGAGGCTTAGTCCGCCTGTATCAAAAACCACCCCTTTTCCGATTAGTACGATAGGCTGTTTATTGACCGCATTTTTGGGTTTCCATTCTATAATGGTAAAAGTAGGAGGGTCAATACTACCGCGATTGACTGCCAATAAACCACCCATTTTTTCTTTTTCTATTTGGCTTTTGTGCAGAACACTTACTTTGCATTTGCTTTCTTTGCACATTTTTTCCATTGCATTTGCCAAATCTGTGGCGGTCATATAGTTAAGTGGTTCATTGATTAAATTGCGGGCATAACAAACACCTTCTAAAACATGCTGTAGTTCTGCTAACTCGGCTTTGGTCATCGCATCTTCTAAGACGGCTATTTCGGATAGCGCATTTTTGATAGTAGCAGCATCTTTGCGGTGATGGATAAATTGGTAATTGGCGAGGTACATGCCTTCGACGAAGGCGTTGGCGGCATTGTGTTTGTCACTTTCGTTGGCAACAGCTATGCTGCTAAATTTATTGCGGTTGCAAAAATTGGTAATTTCTGCTCCTGACATACGACAATTTTCCAAAAAACGGCTTTCGGTAGGGGATTTGCCTTTGTCAAGATAAACAATAATTAGGGTATTGGTATATCGATTTAAAGTATTAGTGAAAACTTTTTTTTCGATTTGTTGTTGGATATAATAAGATTCCGACGAATTAAGAGGAAGATGTTCCCAATTAGTGGTTTCATCGGTTATATAAACAACAGTAGTGTAATTTTCAGTAGTTGAAACGGTTTGTAATTTCATAATGATGTAACAGTACAAAGTTTTTTTTAGTCAGTAATATAACGGATAATTTGGCAAAAAAAGCAAAAAAATAATACTTTTGCACCCGCCAAGCTAAACCGTGCAAAAGTACGGCGAATTGTTTGTATTTTGCGCTGTTTTTTTAAAAAATATAACCTTTGTGAAAAAAATTAAACAATTAGGACAACATTTTCTGCATAATAACCAAATTGCTGCCGATATTGTACGAGCTTTGCCTATTATGGACTCAACACAAAAAGTATTTGAGATTGGTCCGGGCGAAGGAATTCTGACACAATATCTGGTACAACGCGCCGATGTTGATTTACATTTGGTAGAGTTGGACGCGCGCCTACCACAATTGTTGCGACAAAAATTTCCTATTTTGCGCGATAGAATTATTGAACAAGACGTGTTGCACGTCCGTTTTGATCAATTTGCATCAGAGCAATTTGCTATCATAGGTAATTTCCCGTATAATATTTCTTCCCAAATCATGTTCAAAATATTGGACTACAAAGACCAAGTAAGGTGCATGGTGGGTATGTTTCAGAAAGAAGTGGCGGAGCGCATCGTTTCGCCTCCCAACAGCAAGGAATATGGTATCTTGAGTGTTCTGTTGCAAGCCTATTATTCGGGCGAATACCTTTTTACGGTAGCACCACACGAATTTGACCCACCGCCCAAAGTACAATCGGCGGTCATTAGGTTGGTGCGAAATGGGCAATATGATGGCTTGATTAAGAACGAAAGATACTTTAAAACGGTGGTAAAAACAGCTTTTAATCAACGCCGAAAAAAATTGAGCAACGCTTTGGGAGCTTTGTCGTTTGACACCTCACAATTTCCTGTGGCATGGCTCGACCGTCGCGCCGAACAGTTGGGGGTGGCAGAATTTATACAATTAGCCAATGCTTGGCAACCTAATTAGCTTTTTTTAGCCCTATAAAAAAGTGGCAAAATATAGCAAAAAAATGCGTTTTTTTTGAAATAAAACCTTGATTATCAGTGTTTTATAAATTTTTTATTTGTCTATATACTTCGATAAAAGGGCAATTTTTTATTTCCCTATTTTAAAATATCCACTTAAATTTGCACAAACATTGAAAATCCTCATTACAGAAACTATTCACCCGACTTTGGAACAACAGTTAAGCGAACAAAATTGGGTATGTACGCATCTTCCAGCGACTACTTATGAAGAGGTGTCACAAATCATTGAGGAGTATGATGGTTTGGTGGTACGGAGCAGTATTCGCGTAGATAGTGCTTTGTTAGAAAAAGCAGTTCGTTTGCGATTTGTGGGACGCGTGGGGTCAGGCATGGAGTTGATAGATACCGCTTTTGCGCAACAACGCCATATTGTGTGCTTCAATTCTCCCGAAGGCAACCGCGACTCGGTGGCAGAACATACGATAGGTATGTTGTTGGCTTTGTTGCACAATATTACCAAATCTCATGCCGAAATGCAGCAAGGTATTTGGCAGCGCAACCTCAATGCTGGCACCGAACTGATGCAACACACCCTTGGAATTATTGGTTATGGCAATATGGGGAGCGCTGTTGCACAACGTTTGTCAAGTTTTGGTATAACTTTGTTGGGCTATGACAAATACAAAGTTGGCTTTGCTACACCTTTCTTGGCAGAAGTAGATATGGCAACGATTTTCGGTCGAGCAAGCATTGTGAGTTTCCACTTACCGTTGAACACCGAAACGCACCATATAGTGAACCGAGATTTTATCGACCGCTTCGAGAACGATTTTTATTTGGTCAATACGTCGCGTGGTGGCATTGTCGATACAGCGGCTTTGCTCGACGGTTTACATAGTGGTAAGGTAAAAGGGGCTTGTTTAGATGTGTTTGAAAACGAAAAGCCAGCTACTTTTTCTGCTTTGGAGCAAGAGCAGATGGATAGTTTGCGAAAATTGCCTAATGTAGTATTGACACCACATTTGGCAGGCATTACACAAAATTCGAGCTTCAAAATTGCCGATGTTTTGGCAAAAAAAATCATTCAACATTTCGCACAATAGACACTATCAAACTATTAGTGTGGTTCCCAAAGTGGTTTGGTTGCCATGCCTTTCGCTGGTTTTTTATGTCATTGCTATACTGTGTGGTAGGAAACCATTGCTTGTTAATAAAAAATAATTTGTTTTTTGTATATGCTTTGTTGGTGTGTTTTTATTTCGCTTAAAGCCCTTGTCAAAGGTTACGTTTGATGGGTGTTTGATAGGCAATTGTATGGTTTTTGTAAATTTTGTGGTGGTATAGCACAATAAAATGCAAAAAAGGTGAACTTGCTTACAAAAAAAAACTACTTTTGCGGACTGAAAACTGCTTTAACATTTTTTAACGCAGCAGTCTTGCTTACACTATTATTGATTAACGAAATCACAAACTATAAAATAAACAGTATGAAGCAAATTTTAACCCTCTTATTCCTTTGCTTGTTCAGTTCGGTGCTTGTCTTTGGGCAGGCTTCGGGCGAGATTCAAGGAAAGGTAACAGATGCCAAAAGTGGCGAACCGATTCCGTATGCCAATGTCAATGTGACCATCAATGGAGCGTTGGCGGGTATAGCAACAGACTTTGACGGCTTCTACTCCATTAAACCCATTCCTGCGGGTGAGTATACGGTCAAAGTGTCATTTGTTGGCTATGCAACACAACAAATCGAGAAAGTATTGGTGCGTACTGATAAAATTACTTTCTTAGATGTACAGTTAAATGAAGAAGGCACGGTATTGGACGTAGTAGAGATTGTTGCCTATAAAGTGCCTCTGTTACAAACAGACGAGACAGCAACAGGAGGAACGATTACCAAAGAAGAAATTCAGAACCTCCCTACACGTAACGTTCAGTCCATCGCTTCTCAAACGGCGGGTGTATACCAAGCCGATGAAGGTAGCAACCTGAACGTGCGTGGTGCGCGTGCCGAAGCAACAGACTACTATATTGATGGTATCAAAGTGCGCGGGTCATCGACCTTGCCTGCGTCTGCCATCGAGCAGTTGTCGGTTATCACGGGCGGTTTACCTGCTCGTTATGGTGATGCGACAGGTGGTGTTATTAACATCACGACTCGTGGTCCGTCCTCTACTTTTTCGGGTGGTATCGAGTTGGTCACTTCTAAATTCTTAGAAGCATACGACTACAATTTGGCGAACTTTAGCTTGGCAGGTCCGATTGCCAAAATAGGCAAAGACAAATCTAATCGCCGCACCTTGTTGGGTTTCTTCGTATCGGGTGAGTATTTGCACGAAAAAGACGACGACCCTTCTGCTGTTGGCATCTGGAAAGTGAAAGACGACGTATTGGCAGACATTACTGCCACGCCATTAGTACGTTCTGAAAACAATACCGGTTTTACAAAAGTAGTAGATTTGTTGACTGCCGAAAATTTTGAAAAAGTTAAGGCAAAACAAAACGTTACCAAAGATAATATTTCGTTGGCAGGAAAAATAGATTTTCAGCCTGTCACCAATATCAACTTTGTGTTGGGCGGTAACTTGAACATAGAAAAAGGTGGTGCTGTTGGACGTAGTGCGGGCTATCGCGACTTGATGCGTCGTTATGAAGTTTATAACTGGGAACACAGTCCTTTGGTAACTGCCAATGTGTATCGTGGTTATGCTCGTTTTACACAACGCTTTGCTAATCCTGCCCCACCCAAAGAAGGTGAAACGAGAAAAGCCTCACCATTGCAAAATGCGTACTACTCTGTACAGTTCGACTATACACGCTCTACCTCTAAACAAAAAGACCCTATTTTTGGAGACAATTTGTTTGAATATGGCTATGCAGGTAAATTCAAATCGTATGGCTCACCAATTTTTCAACAACAAAAAGTAGGAAACTTGCAAGGCTGGACTATGGTAGGTTATGCCGATACCTTAGTGACGTATGAAGCAGGCGGTGTTAATCCCGAAAAAGATGCACACAACCTCAACTATTTTGCCTTGGCAGGCGATGACGGAGCTAGCTATTATTCTAACATCTTTCAAATCCTGAACAATGGGGGTTATATCAATGGAGACTATGCAGGTGCTTCATTGTACTCTGCCTATAACCTTACTTATGTCCCCGGTACACCTTGGGGTAGCTATGGTTTCTCCAACAACGATCAATACCGTTTGACCTTTAACGGTTCATTCGACTTGAAAAAAGCAGGTAGCGAACGAAACAAACACGCCATTGAGTTTGGTTTTGAATATGAACAACGTATCGACCGCGAGTTTTTCTTAGCTCCCGAACAATTGTGGCGCTTGATGTTTAACAATGTTGGGCGTTATGGCAATGGCATCGGCTTAGATTTGGCTAATCCTATTTTGCTTATCGATGGTCAGCAAATTCCTTTAGCCGAATATAATGGCGAATCTGGTTTGTTGTTTAGCGAAAATGATAGTATCATCTATAATCTTACGACAACAGGACAAAGCTATTTTGACAAACAGTTCCGTGATAAATTTGGTTATAGTACGCTGCAATTTGCAGATGTGTATTCCCACAGTCCTGATGAATACTCTTTGGATATGTTGTCACCCGACGAACTTTCTAATGATGGTAACAACAGCAGTTATACCTACGCAGGTTATGACTATACCGGCAATTCTTTTGCTACACAACCTGATTTCCAAGATTATTGGACAGCTTTTGATGCCGAAAAAGGTATCTATACACGTCCTTTGGGTGCTTTCCGTCCTATCTATATGGCAGGTTTTGTGCAAGATAAATTTGCGTTTAAAGATTTGATTTTCAATATAGGTGTACGTGTTGATCGCTTTGATGCGAACCAAAAAGTGCCTAAAGATATTTATTCTCCTTTGTATGGTGTGAAAACAGCCAGCGAAGTGACCGAATTTGGCGCACATCCCACTACCGTCGGTGACGACTATGTGGTGTATGTGGATAGCGAAGAAGACCCAACAGCTATTACAGGCTATCGCAGTGGCAACCAATGGTACAACAAAGACGGTTTGGCAGTAGAAGACCCACGCGTATTGCAAACAGGTACACAGACTATCCCATACCTCATTGAAGGTCAATTGGAAAACGGTCACAAAACACCTAATTACAATACTTCTTTGGCATTCACGGACTATAATCCACAGATTTCTGTATCGCCTCGTGTAGCCTTCTCGTTCGAATTGTCTGAAAACGCCATATTCTTTGCTCACTACGATGTATTGGCACAACGCCCACAAGACCGTTTTATGCCAACTGCCAAAGATTACTACTTCTTTGAACAAACAGTAGGTGCTGGTGGCGTGATTGACAACCCCAACCTCAAACCCGAACGAACCATCGATTACCAAATCGGTTTCAAACAAAAATTGAGCAAAACATCTGCTTTGACCATTTCGGGTTTCTATCGCGAGTTGAAAGACATGGTACAACTTTATCGTGTTAACAATACTTATCCTGTGAATGGTTACAATACCTATAACAACATCGACTTTGGTACGGTTAAAGGATTTGACTTTAACTATGACCTTCGTCGTACCCAAAACTTACGTATGACGTTCAACTATACTTTGCAATTTGCTGATGGTACAGGTTCAGGAGACCGTTCACAAGCCAACTTGATTGACTTTGGTCGTCCTAATTTGCGAAGTATTTTCCCTTTGAGCTACGACTCGCGTCATCTCATCAATGTTAGTGCAGACTATGGTTTTGGTGGTGGTAAAGACTACAATGGTCCCAAATTGTTTGGCAAAAACATCTTGTCATATACCAACTTAAACGTTATCTTGCGTGCGCGTTCAGGCGAACCCTATACACAACAAGCCAATCCCACACCTGAAGCACAATTTGGTGTGCGTTCGCGCGGTGCATTGGACGGCACTATCAACGGTTCGCGTTTGCCATTCAACTTCCGTATTGATGCCCGTTTGGAAAAAGAATTTAAATTCAAAACCAACGGAGACAAAAACGCTCCCGGATTTAGTGTATATGTCTTGACCCAAAACTTATTGAACACCCAAAACATCATCGGCGTATATAGTTATACAGGTAGCGCCTTAGATGACGGTTTCATTTCTTCGGCACAAGGTCAAGAAATTATCGCTTCGCAAACCAACGCCCAAGCTTTTATCGACCAGTATCGTATGAAAATACAAGACCCGAACAATTATAGCATTCCTCGCCGTATTCGTGTAGGCGCTATTCTTACTTTCTAATCTATCCATTTCTTTCGTACTCTGCTAATAGCCATGTTGCGATACCAAACAACACCTACATCGTGAGCATAGCTATTAGTATAATCTCTTTCTAAAAAAAACAAAAATAATATACAATGAATACTAACCGACTATTGATATGGATAGTACTCTTGTGCGCGAGCCACATCGTTGCGGCTAAACAAAACGTTGGTCAAACAGGGAAACACCCCAATACCAGCCAAAAAACAGAAGTTGCCGATTGTAATGCCTCTACCGCACAAATAGAACTTGCCATTAATAACGTAAGGACTCGCCTTTTGACCGGTGGCGACCTTTGGTGGGATCCTGTAGCAAGCGAAGCCAAATATGAAGTACCCAAAGTGCCTATCAATTCAGGATTGCCTTCTTTGCACTCCATTTATGCAGGTGCTTTGTGGATTGGTGGTATCGACGGAGCCACAGGCGCTTTGAAAGTGGCAGCACAAACATATCGCCAAACAGGTAACGACTTTTTTCCTGGTCCATTAGATGCTAATGGACAAACTACTGCCGAAACGTGTAATGACTATGACCGTTTCTGGACAGTATATGGTACCGAAATAGCCGATTTTGTGAGCCGCTATGAAAATGGCTTAATCTCTTCTGCCTCGCAAGTGCCTACTAATATCATGAGTTGGCCCGCAAAAAATAACCCATATTTTGGTGATTACAATACCTTTGACCTGCCCGCTAACAAAAACTTAGCTCCTTTCTGGGACAGAACAGGTGATGGTGTCTATGACCCACTTGATGGCGACTATCCGGTTATCTTGGACTGTAAACCCTCTTATGCCGACCAAATGATATGGTGGGTATTCAACGACAGAGGTAATTCACACACCGAAACAGGTGGCGAGGCGATTGGCTTGGAGGTAGGTGCTTTGGCATTTGGTTTCCAGACCAACGACGAAGTAAACAACATGACTTTCTATCGCTATACTGTTGATAACCTTTCTGCCACACCTTTAGACAGCACCTATTTTGGGCAATGGGTAGACCCCGATTTGGGACAATATACCGACGACTTTGTGGGTTGCGTGCCTACCGAAGGTTTGGGTGTTGTATATAATGGTGATGCGGTTGACGAAGGTTTTTATGGCGAAAATCCACCTTATTTGGGTGTTGACTTTTTCCAAGGACCCAAAAAACGCATAGGTACCAATGCTGATGGAACACCCGTTTATGAAGAATTAGGTATGTCTGCCTTTGTTTACTATAACAATGACTTTTCCGATACAGGAAATCCCGAAAATGCCTCACACTTCTATGGCTATTTAGCGGGTGTTTGGAAAGACGGTACGCCATTTACTTTTGGCGGAACAGGTAAAGGTGGTACCCTACCTTATCCCTATATGTTCCCAAGCGACCCAACTTGGGCAAGTGGCTCTATTGATCCTGTCACAGATTTGGAGGCATGGTCAGAGTGTGCCAATGGCAACACACCTGCTGACCGTCGTTTCTTACAGTCTTCTGGTCCTTTTGTTTTGGAACCGGGAGCTGTGAACGATGTTATTGTGGGAGTTGTTTGGACACGTGGTGCTGTTCACCCTTGTCCCGCTTTTGACTTGTTGTTGCGTGCTGATAAAAAAGCACAAGCCTTGTTCGATAACTGTTTCGATTTGCTTGACGGTTCCGATGCTCCCGAATTGGCTATCCGCGAATTAGACCAAGAAATAGTAATTGGTTTGTGGAACGACCCCAACAAATCTAACAACGCCAACGAAGGCTACCGTGAGGCAGACCCCGTATTGCGAGCTGCTGGTATTCCTGACTCTTTGTATTTTTTCGAAGGTTACAAATTGTATCAATTAGCCGATGCTACTGTCTCGTCTTCAGAATTTGGAAACCCCGATCGTGCGCGTTTGGTAGCAATAGTAGATATTGACAATGGTGTTAGTAAATTGATTAATTATACCTTTGATGGAGACTTGGTTAGCGAAGTTGCTTCTTTGGAAGTAGAGTCTCCTGATGCGGGTATAAGTCATACTTTCAAGATCACTGAAGATTTGTTTGCTGTGGGCGATAAACGCTTAGTAAACAACAAAGCCTACTACTATTCAGCTATTGCGTATGCCTACAATAAGCATACCCCTTATGACCCTGCCAATCCATCAGCAGGCGGACAAAAAACGCCTTATTTGGTAGGACGTAATAATATCAAAAAATATAGTGCGGTACCACACCGTCCTACACCACAGTTTGACGGCATCGTATTAGGCTCAGAATATGGCGATTCGCCTGATGTTACGCAATTAGATGGTTTTGGTTGTGGCGGACTTAATTTGGAACTGACCGAAGAAAGTATTAGCGAAATCCTACAAAATGGTTTTGCCGCTGACCCGGTCTACAAAGGCGGTTTCACACCTATTTTCCTCCGAATTTTTGACCCTGTAAAAGTCAAACCGCACCAATACGAATTGAAGTTGGTTAATACTGCCGATACCACATATGTAGAACAATATGTTAATAATGCACTAGTATATATACCATCTGGGTTTTTACCTATTAGAAAAACCCTTACAACCCAAGCTTACTGGACTTTAACTGATTTAACGACTGGCGAGGTATTCCATTCAGCAGATTCTATCAGAAAATTCGATGAAGAAGCTGTTGGTGGTTGGACAATTGGCAGTCATGGTTTTGCTATTGGTATGCAACAGAAAAACTTCCCCAGCAATACTACTGATGCTACGATTACTTCCAGTCTAAACTTTGTCGAGGTTCAAAAACAATGGTTAGCACCTATCCAAGACACAGATGGACAAAGTATTTACAACTGGATTCGTTCAGGAGAATTTGATAAAGCCGCTTATAGCGACCACCGTTTTAGCATCAACAGTTATTATGATCCCAAACAGTATTATGAATCGCTGGTAGATGGCAAATTAGCACCTTATTGCTTGGTGAACAAAGAACCGTTGTCTGACCAACAACCTTTATTAGCACCTGCTTGTTCCGATTGTTTCCCCAACGGTATTCCTTACACCTTGGCAGAAATGCAAAGCGTAGATATTGTTTTCACACCCGACAAATCCAAATGGACAAAATGTGCAGTGGTGGAAATGGCAAAAAGCACAGCTATCTCTGAAGGTAAAGCCGAGAAAAACAACCTTCGCCACCATGCTTCTTGGAACAAAGATGGCAATAACTATGCCAGCCCTATATCAGGTAATTTGCAGTCTGGTAAAACCTACTATGTTGGTGGTACGTCTGCTTCGAGTGTTGCCTATACCAATGCAAGTGGTAGCAGTGTGACTGCGGCGGCTTTCACATTCTTTACTGCTGATAGCAATAGTAGCTTTACAACTACCAATGCTGCCGAGCTATATGCTGCCGAAGATGTAGGTTATTCTTGGTTCCCCGGTTATGCCATCAATGTAGAGACCGGCGAACGCCTTAACGTAATGTTCTCCGAAAACTCTTTCTATGGAACTGACAACGGTAAAGACATGATTTGGAATCCTTCTGACCGCGTGATGACTAGTACTTTTGGTCCAAGCGGTAACAACTTGCGCTATGGTGGCGAACATTATGTATATGTGATGAACAGCCGCTACGACGGCGGACAAGCTATCCACAGCAGTTTAGTAGCAAGCGAATTAGCCACCGACGAAGAGGATTATCTTGCCAACAAAGAGGCAGTATACCGCAACTGTATGTATGTTTCTACCACTATGTTGTCAGGTGGTTTTGCACTTAAATCAGTAGCAGACGGCATTATTCCGTCAGTAGCCACGATGAAAGTTCGCATGACCAACCCCTATCGACAATTAGATACTATTCAGAGACTGTATCGCTATCAATTTGATATGGGCAACTATGCTGCCAAAGTGCAACAAACCGAAGTAGCGAAAAATGCCTTGGATATGGTGCAAATCGTACCAAATCCATACTATGCGTTTTCTAAGTACGAAAATTCGCAGTTAGACAACCGCGTTCGCATCACCAACTTGCCTTCGCGCGCCACTATCTCTATCTTCACCCTCGAAGGTACTTTGATAGAACAAATAAAAGTAGACAATACTGGTTTGGATACTTCTGTGGGTAACGAAACAAGCACTAAAAAAATCAACTCGGTCGATTGGGATTTGACCAACTTCAAAAATATCCCAATATCGAGTGGTGTGTACCTTATCCACGTCGAAGCACCTGATTTGGGCGTAGAGCGTACCCTCAAATGGTTCTGTATTAGCCGTCCTATCGATTTGGACGTATTCTAAAAAGTTCAAACATAATGAGCAAGCTAATGCTGTAGCGATGTACTATGGCATTAGCTACCTCATTACACTTGTTCATTTTTTCTAAACAAAATTAATATGCGCAAAATAAACATTCTATTATTTTCTTTATTCCTTTTCGTTGCTACCGCTGCCAACATCTGGGCAGGCAACCGCGACCGAGCGGGACAAGCAGGGGCAACAGAACTGCTCATCAATCCTTGGGGACAAAGTGGTGGTTTTCATGGTATGAATAGCTCCACTGTCAAAGGTATTGAAGCGATGCGCAGCAATGTGGGTGGTTTGGCATTTTTGAACAAAACCCAAGTCGTGTTCGCCAATTCTCAATACCTCAAAGGTAGCGATATTAGCATCAATGCTTTTGGTTTTGCTCAACGCATTGGCGAAGGCAGTGTCATCGGTTTGAGCATGATGTCTATGGGGTTTGGCGAAATCCCTATAACCACCATTGATGCACCCGAAGGTAATTCTGGTGCTACTTTCCGCCCACAATTGCTCAATGTGAGTATTGGTTATGCCCGCTCGTTCTCCGAAAGTATCCATGTTGGTTTCATGGGTACGTTGGTAAACGAGTCTATCTCCGACGTAAAAGCCTCTGGTATTTGCATGGATATGGGCATTCAATACGTGACAGGCAAAGACAACAATATGCACTTTGGCATTGCGTTGCGCAACATCGGAACACCTATGCGTTTTTCGGGCGATGGTATGGCGATCCAACTTACTTCGCCACAAGGTTACAACCTGACTGTTCAGCAACGCTCCGAAAAATTTGAGATGCCTTCGCAATTGAACATCGGTGCGGGCTATGACTTTTTGTTAGCTGCCAAAAAACATCGCATTACTTTGTTAGCCAACTTTACCTCTAACTCTTTCACCAAAGACTTTATTGGTGGCGGCTTAGAGTATGCCTACAAAGAAATGTTTATGCTACGTGGTGGCTACCGCTACGAAAATGGCATTTCGGGCAGCCTTAACCCCAACGAACGTTCATCTGCCTATACAGGTTTGAGCGCGGGCGTATCGGTGAATGTGCCTTTGAAAAAAGATGGTCCTCGCATTGGTGTCGACTATAGCTTCAAAGCCTCTAATCCTTATCAAGGAACACACACCTTGGGCGTGAGACTCGACCTCGCTGCTTCGCCTGATTTGGAGACCGAATAAGCGAAACATTAGCAATAAATATAACAGACCCTCTACCAAATTTTTGGTGGGGGGTCTGATTTTTTTGGGTAGGAGAGGAGCGGGTTTGTTTGACCCGAAAGAAATATTGCCATTGAGAAAGGTTTTGTAAAGAAAGTTATTGTGGGGATAAAATAGGCTACTTTATTGTAGTTCAAAACATCAAAGAAGTAGTTCAGAACATCAAAGAAGTAGTTCAAAACATCAAAGAAGTAGTTCAAAACATCAAAGAAGTAGTTCAAAACATCAAAGAAGTAGTTCAAAACATCAAAGAAGTAGTTCAAAACATCAAAGAAGTAGTTCAAAACATCAAAG
>JAEUUX010000032.1 GCA_016787295.1 Chitinophagales bacterium | reverse complement strand
AAATGTACATATTAGACCTTATTGTAATATTTTTTTCTTGCTATTTATATTTACAAATATTTTAGTATACAAATTCAACCTGTTGCATATCTATATTGCAACCGGCACTTTTGTGTATTTGGGGATAGCTATAATAAGAGAATTTTACTTTTTTACAAAAAATAAAAATAAATTTGCTAAAGTGTTTTTGTTTTTTACGTATGAAATAATTTTAGTGATATTATTAATGACTAATTTTATTTTATTACTATTATTATTAGGTTTTACAGGAGCCAATTAGATATGATTAAACAATGAAGTGTTCCTAATAAATTGGTTGAAATAGAAAAAATTAGGGCAGTATGTCGCAGTGGTAAAATGCAAAAGGTAAAACTAACCAAAGTAGACGTTTTGATTACCAACCACGATGACGAATTGTTTTTGTTTGATATTAAAACCGCGAAACCCAATGCAGGAGGTTTCAAAGAATTTAAGCGAACACTCTTAGAATGGGTAGCAGCCGTATTAGCTAATGACCCAACGGCAAAAGTGCATTCTTTTATTGCCATACCTTATAATCCGTATCACCCCAATCCTTATAGTCGCTGGACGATGCGCGGTATGCTCGACCTTGAGCAGGAACTCAAAGTTGCAGAGGAATTTTGGGATTTTCTGGGGGGAGAAAACTGCTATCAACCGCTTTTAGATGTTTTTGAGCAAGTAGGTATCGAACTTCGCCCTGAAATAGATTCCTATTTCACCAAATTCATCAAAGAATAAGTCTCGTTTTTTATCACATCAAAAAAAACTAATCGGCGGTAGCAATCGACCGCTAATGCCTAACAATAGATATGCTTACAGTATTACTCATCGTTTTACCGATACTTGGTGCCATTGTAGCCGCGTTGAGTCCAAACAACGCGCGACAAGTGGCACTACTAAGCACGCTTGCCCAATTGTGTATTACCATATATTGTGTCCTTACCTTTTCGCAAAATTCGAGCCTCATGGCTTTCGATGCGACATGGATAGCACCTTTGGGCATACATTTTAAAGTAGCTATGGACGGCATTAGCCTATTGTTGGTGCTGTTAACCAATGCCTTGTTACCCTTCATCGTCTTATCAGGCAGCGCCCTCGACCCCATCGACAATAGGGCGAACACGCGCTATAGCCTGATACTTGCCATGCAAGCAGCTTTGGTGGGTGTATTTACTGCTATGGACGGTTTTCTGTTCTATGTCTTCTGGGAGTTGGCTTTGCTACCCATCTGGCTAATTTGCTTGTTGTGGGGCGGCGAAAACCGTGTTCGAATCACCCTGAAATTCTTTATCTATACTTTGGCAGGTAGTTTGTTTATGCTTTTGGGTTTAACCTATCTCTACCTCCAAACCCCGATTCCACATTCCTTTGACATTGCAGCCCTTTACAATGTAGCCCTAAGTAGTAACGCACAATCGGGAATATTTTGGGCAATGTTTATCGCTTTTGCCATCAAAATCCCCATCTTTCCGTTCCACACGTGGCAACCCGATACCTATACCACCGCCCCCACACAAGGCACAATGCTCCTCAGTGGGATAATGCTCAAAATGGGTGTCTATGGTTTGATTCGCTGGCTATTGCCCATCGCGCCCCAAGGCGTGCAAACATGGGCAAATTTAGTTATTGTATTATCCATTATTGGTATTATATATGGAGCTATCATCGCCCTACAGCAGCGCGACCTCAAACGGCTGGCAGCATATTCCTCTTTTTCACACGTCGGATTAATTGCTGCGGGTGTCTTAGCCATGACCACACAAGGTCTACAAGGTGGTGTTTTCCACATGTTGGCGCATGGTATCAATGTGGTAGCTTTGTTCTATGTCATTGACCTTTTGGAGCGAAAAACCCAGACGCGCAACATCGACGAAATAAGTGGTATTGCCAACAACGACCGCGAATTTGCTATTTTGTTTTTCATCATCGTAGCAGGTAGCGTTGCTTTGCCCTTGACCAATGCCTTTGTCGGAGAGTTTTTGTTGCTCAACAGTATTTTTATTTTCAACCCAATCTTAGCAGCCATAGCAGGACTGACCATTATTTTTGGCGCAGTTTATATGTTGCGCGTCTATCGCAGCACCATGTTTGGCGAACTCAATGCCAACACCCAGCACGTTGCTTTTGTACATAGCCCCGAAAAATGGGTCTTGTATCCCTTAGTCATACTGATATTGGTCATGGGCATATATCCCAAATACCTCATGGATTTGGCACAACCTGCTATTTTGCAGTTGATGGGAGCTATTGGGCAGTAAGTTGTTGGTAGCTTTTTGAGCAAATGTTGTTGAGCTAAAAGATACAAAATGTCATACAAAAAATTCAAAATAAGCGATTTAGAAAATCATTTGAAGTTGAATGTATCGATGCAAAAATGGCTTCCAGATACGATGCCAACTTTTCCGAAAGATGAACTATTGCTGCAAAATTTATTCTATGCAGAAACAGAATCTTTGCATAGCGAAAAAGCGAGGTCTGAATTTATTATAGCACCTACTTTGCAGGCGCTTAGGCGACAAAATATGGATAAATTCACTCTTTTTTCGGGTTATGAGTTTAATGTTGACAAAAAAAGTGACCTTAATGGTTTTTGTGACTATATTATATCTGCAAAAACGCATAAACTGACCATACAAGCACCTATTTTTTGTATTGTAGAAGCAAAAAAAATAGAACCCAGCTACGACGATTTTGCACAATGTGGAGCAGAAATGTATGCGGCGCAATTGCATAACGCACAAGAGGCGTTTCCAAACAATATAATTTTTGGTTGCGCTACTTCGGGATTTAGTTGGGCGTTCCTACACCTCCAAAACAACCACCTCCGCATCGACCCCAACTATATACCGCTCACCTTCAAAAACCCTTTTCTGGTTTTGGAGCTATTGCAGTGGATAATTGACCAAAGCATCACCCACACCACTCCCTAAAAAACATTACTCATTGAAATTTACGTGCCTAATCACCATACATGAAAGCACTTATATCCCTTTCGGCACTTGCCATTTTGAGTTTGGCAGGCGAAATTTTTGGCTTCAAACGCCAAACCAATGTTCTACTGATTATCGGTTTGCTGGTGACTCTTGTCCTCAATTTTATGGATTGGAACACCAATATCAGCTATTTTAGCAATATGATGCAATATGATAATTTTTCTGTAGCTTTTACGGGTGCCATACTCTTGTGTGGCTTGGCGGTGGTATTGCTGTCTCCCCACTTTTTTAAAGTGGTAGAAACCAGCGAGTCGGAAAGCTATGCACAATTGTTGTTTCTCATGGCGGGCGGATTGCTCATGGTGTCATTCAGCAATTTATCCATGTTTTTTATTGGCATAGAATTGCTATCCATTGCTTCCTACATCTTGGCAGGTACCGACAAACGCAACCTATATTCCAACGAAGCAGCGCTCAAATACTTCCTTATGGGTGCATTTTGGTCGAGTTTCTTGCTCATGGGCATTGCTTTGGTATACGCAGCCGCTGGCAGTTTCGATTTGGCAACCATTGCTGCCTATTCTACTAAAGGCAACTTGTCCGGTTATTTCTACCTTGGTACCTTTTTCATCACTCTTGCCCTTGCCTTTAAGGTGTCGGCTGCCCCTTTCCACTTCTGGGCACCCGACGTATACGATGGTTCTCCCACTATTGTCACCTTGAGCATGTCCACCATTGTCAAAATTGCAGCATTTGGTGCCGCAGCTCGTTTGTTTAGCTATGCCTTGTATCCTGCTATGCCAAGTATGTCAAAAATTTGGTGGATACTGACCGCCCTTACTTTGCTAGTTGGTAGCTTGGGTGCTTTGCAACAAACAAGTTTCAAACGACTATTGGCTTATTCGGGCGTAGCAAATGCGGGTTATCTCTTGCTGGGATTGATAGCCGCTAACAACAATGCCAATAACGCATTATTGTTCTATTTAATTGCCTATTCTGTGGCAACCATTAGCGCTTTTGCCGTGCTTTTGTTGTTGTCCTACAAATATGATGACGAAAATGGCGAACATTTCAAAGGTTTAGCCACTACCTCACCATGGTTGGCAGCAGCAGTCACCGTTTCCATGCTTTCTTTGGCAGGCATTCCGCCAACAGCAGGATTTTTTGGTAAATACTACCTTTTCACCCAAGCCATAGCCGCAGGTCATACGTCTTTGGTGGTGGTTGCCATATTGAGTTCTATTGTGAGCATTGTTTATTATTTCCGCATTATCATCAATATGTATATACCTGACGAAAATAGCCTTCCAACAGCTTTGGAGTTGCCTTTTGTGTACAAAATAGTCTTGATTATCACCACTATTACCTCCTTAGCCTTGGGCATATATCCAAGTGTTTTGGCGAACATCTTGTAAAAAATATGGGCTAATTTGCACAACAACACTAATAATCCCATAAAAAATGCGGCAAATTTGCTATACTTGCAAATTTGCCGTATTTTTGTGCCACAATAAAAAACATACTTTTTCAAAAAAAGTTATTCCCATTTCTAACATACCATTAATATTATCATGAGTTTAGAATTAAAAATCAATGAAGACATCAAAACCGCTATGAAAGCCAAAGCGGAAGCCACTTTGCGCAGTTTGCGAGCCATTAAAGCCGAAATCCTGAAAGCCAAAACCGCTGAAGGTTTTTCGGGTAGCCTATCCGAAGACGATGAGATAAAAATTTTGACGCGTATGCTCAAACAAAGACGCGACTCCTTGTCCGTATACCAAAGCCAACAACGCGCCGACCTCGCCGCCAAAGAGCAAGAAGAAATAGCCGTCATAGAAAGTTTTATGCCCCAACAACTGTCTGCCGATGAACTAAAAACTGCTTTACAAGCAATTATTGCCGAATTGGGCGCTGCTGGTCCCAAAGATATGGGCAAAGTGATGGGGGTTGCGTCAAAGAAATTTGCCGCTGTTGCCGATGGAAAATTGGTCGCCGAAACAGTAAAACAACTCTTGAACAACGCATAATCACCACCATATATGCCTTATTTTCGCCCTGCTACTGGCACCGATGTCCTACAGTATTTTGAATGGGCAAACGAAGCCTCAACACGCCAACAATCATATAGTTCTCAAACCATTCCCTATAGCGACCACCTGCGCTGGTTTGAACAAAAATTGGCATCACCCAACACCAAAATGTATGTTTTGTGCGAAGACCAAACAAACGTGGCTGTTGGACAAATCCGATTTGAACTGCAAGCCGACAACACCTACGCCATAGTGGGTTATGCCATTGGCGAAGCACATCGCGGAAAAGGGTATGGTAGATTCATATTGGGCGAAGGTATTTTGTTCTTTGTGCAAAAATGGCAAAAAACAATAACCATTGTGGGTTTTGTGAAAAACAGCAATAAGGCTTCTCAACGCTTATTCTTGCAATTGGGTTTTGTAGCAATGTCAACCACTGATTATCCCGACTCCATACGGTTTGAAAAACTGTATGGAGTCTAAAAAGGTGTCACAAATAACTGCTATTCGGGCAAAAACAAATAATACTTCGTTTGAAACCCTTTTTGTCCCACTCAAAAAATAGCTTATGAGTCAATTAACTGAACATAACAAGCTGTATTCAAAAATTGCAGATTTATTGAAAACTGCAAGACAAAATGTAGCACGAACAGTAAACCAAACAATGGTTTATACCTATTACGAAATAGGACAGATGATTGTGGAAGAAGAACAACACGGTGAGCAACGTGCTGCATATGGAAAACAGCTACTAAAAGAACTTTCAAAAAAACTTACTGCCGAATTTGGTAAAGGGTTTTCGGAAAGAAATTTAGAGCAAATGAGGCAATTATATCTCATTTATCCAATTTCGCAGACGATTTCTGCGAAATTTACCTTGTCATGGTCGCACTACCTGAAACTGATCCGCATCAAAAACCCCGACGAACGCCGTTTTTATGAAATAGAATGTTCCACAAATAATTGGACACTAAAAGAATTGCAACGCCAATTTGATGCTGCGCTATACGAAAGATTATCTCTCAGCCGCGATAAAGAAGGTATTAAACAACTCGCTGAAAAAGGGCAAATCATCGAAAACCCAACTGACCTGCTCAAAGACCCCTATATTCTCGAATTTCTTGACTTGCCCGAAAAGCACCAATACTCCGAAAGTGACCTTGAAAGCGCCATTATTGATAAACTCGAACATTTCCTGCTCGAACTCGGTAAAGGCTTTACTTTTGTGGCACGGCAATTCCGTATGACCATTGACGAAAAGCATTTTAAGGCGGACTTGGTTTTCTTTAACCGTTTGCTCCGATGTTTCGTTATCATTGACCTCAAAATAGGCGAACTGACACACCAAGACCTCGGACAAATGCAAATGTATGTACACTACCACGACCGTTTTGTAAAACTACCCGACGAAAACAAAACCATTGGCATCATACTTTGCAAACAGAGAAGCAGGGTATTAGTGGAAATTACCCTACCCGAAAACAACGACCAAATCTTTGCCAGCCAATACCAAACAGTGTTGCCAGATAAACAAACTTTTATTAACCTACTAAATGATAGTGAAATATGAAGTTGAATAAAAGTGGTTTTCAAAGCACATTGGCATCAAAATGAACAAATAATAATCTATTCACTAAAAAGGCGCGCAAATGCCAATTTGCGCGCCTTTTTGAAAATTATGGAAATCACCAAAAACAAAAAAACTCCACCACCGATAGGGGCAAAGTCTTTTGCTTTGGAATTAAAAACGGCTGTAAGGGAAGGACTTGAACCTTCACGGAGCGGTTAGGTTGCTGATGCAACTTTTTCCCAAAGCTCTCCACCCACGGGACAAGTGGGTACGTCTGCCTGTTTCGTCACCTCACAGTATTAAACTATTATGTTCGTTTTGATGATGCAAAGTTACGGCGGTTTTCTGGATTTTGCAAATTTTTCAACAAAATTATTGTTTTTTTTGATTTTATATTGTTTTTTGTTTGTTTTGGTATATTTTTTTTAAAAAAGTGCTTAAAAAAAGCTGTTGCTTTAGAAAATTTCTAAGGCTCTTTGATTTTTTTCTAAGAAAAAAGGCTCATAAATACATTTTGTTTTAAAAAGCCGCCAAAAAATAGAAAAAAATCAAAAAAAGTCCGTATTTTTGCAAAAAATTCAAAATTCACAACAAATGAAAGCCAAAAATTATGATTTAGATAATTTAGATCTTCAAATTTTATCCATTTTGATGGACGATTCGAGGGTGACTTATAGCCAAATAGGCAAGGCATTGTTCGTTTCACCGGGAACAGTACATGTGCGCGTCCAAAAATTGGAGCAAATGGGTGTTATTAAGCGGCAACAGATTGTGGTTGACTACGAAAAATTGGGTTATGATGTGACTGCTTTTATTGGTATATACCTACAAAAAAGTTCTTTGTATGAAGAAGTTGTAACCGAACTACAAGCTATGCATGAGGTTGTGAGCATCAACTATACAACAGGTAACTATAGTATGTTTGTCAAAATTATCTGCCGCGACACTAACCACCTCAAGTTGGTGTTGCATGACAAGATACAACATATTAATGGTATCCAGCGCACCGAAACTTTTATTTCGTTAGAGGAACGCGCCAATCGTCCTGTGAAACTTTTGGACGAAGAAGTAAAAATAGGTGTATAACACAAAACGGTCATCAAACAGCCCGAAGAACTGTTTGATAACCGTTGAAAAATAGAAATTTTGGGCGATGGGTTTATATTTTTTCCGCCAACAAAGCTACAGATTCGTCCATAAAGATGGCATTACATTGTCCTGTCATCAGTTCGTCGATGGTCAAAGTTGGTATACCCGAACAGCTATGGACTTCTTGGATAAGCAAAGGACTCATCGTAAAACGACCACTAATGGCAGCAGGTTGAATGCCCATGTTGCGCAACATCCCAACTCCATGCAAGGCACTCAAACTATCACCACAAGAAAAAACAACATTGTAAATAGTTTGCATGAAATCTTTGTTTTGGAGCAAATAAGCGGTTTCGCGCTGCATTAAACCATCGGCAATTTCCATCACAATATAGTCAGGTTGATGCGGTTCAAGTTGGTCTAATAGTGTTTGATAAAGGTCTAAAATGTCTTGTTCATCACACATATAAGTAGACGGAAAACCTGCATCGGAGAAATCGATGGCAATATCAGCTCCCAAATCATAAACATAATCTTTATCTTTGGTATAGACGGTGCCTGTTAGTTTGATGAATGCCACAGTGCCGCCTGTGTATTTCAAGCCGCGCGCCAAGTGAGCTGCTGTGGTTGTTTTACCGCTATCCATTGTAGAACCAATAGACAACATAACTTTAGCATTGTTGGGTATTTCGCCTCTAAAAGTTTTTCGGGGGATATTCCTAAATTTGGTATTGATAACAGAACCATCTGGTTCTGTCAAATAACCGATAATATGCACGTTTGTAGGCTCAACATCTTCTAAAGAGGCGTTTTTGGTGCGAACAATACCAATTGCCCCGCCTGCCGACAAGATATGAACAGTCGTCATGGCTTCGCTTGGCACATAACCCTCAAATTGCGAAGTGGCATAGCGGTCTGCAAAGGTAGCAATGAGCAAGTCGCCAGGCATAATGGGAATATTGCGTTTGTCGATGGACTGGATATTGCGATGCCGACCAATTTCGCCCACTTCAAAAATAGCTACATCGCCTGCTTTGGGAACATAGTGAGTAATCAATTCCTCATTTACCGCATAGTCGGATATATCACGGCAAATAATACTTTTTTTGGTTCTAAACATAAGAAAGATGTTTTTTAGAACATAAATGAATAAGGAGTAACAATATTATTGAGGAGGCTATGCTCAATAATGATAGTACAAAGGTAGTTAACCATATCGTATTTTTCAAAAACAATGTGGTTTTTGAGTCGGGAAAAAACACACCTTTCAAAGTGTGTTGTGTAGTTAGATGAACGATAATTATGCCCAAACTTTGGTGCCTTCGGAGCAGTTGGCACAAATATCAATTTTGGAGCGCGACTGCAAAATAGCTGTCCTGAACTGCCGATAAGCAGCATTTTGCCAGATATTTTGAAAAGAATTTTGCCTTAAATCGCCTAATTGATGCGTAGCATCTTTATCAAAACAGCAAGGAACCACTTTTCCGTCCCAAGTAATGACGCACGAATGCCACAGTTTCCAGCAATGGTTCAGTAATTGATTTTTGATACTATATGTGCCATTAGTATTGCGGCGGTATCGGGAAAATTGGTCAATAGTAGGTATTAAAGGGTTGCCATTTTCATAGTCATAAATTTGCGCAGTTTTGAGTTTTACCTCATCAACACCCAATTCTTTTGCCAATTGATAAACTTCCGAAATTTGGTGTTCGTTGGGACGCACCACCAAAAATTGAAAAATAATGTGTGGTGTTGAGGATTTTAACTCTCTTTTCCAATGCACCAAACGGCGCGTGCCTTCTAACACTTTCTCCAATTTACCACCTACTCGATACGATTCATAAGTACTTTGGGTTGTGCCATCAATAGAAATAATGATGCGGTCTAAACCAACCTCAACAGTTTTTTGTGCGTTTTTGTCGGTCAAAAAATGAGCGTTGGTCGAGGTCACAGTGTAGATTCCACGTTGGGAGGCATAGCGCACCATCTCCAAAAAATCGGGATTTAGATAAGGCTCACCTTGAAAATAAAAATACAAATACAACAAACGGTCAGCAATTTCGTCAACCGTCTGTCTAAAAAAATCTTCTTTTAACATTCCCGTCGGACGCGTAAACGCCCGCAAACCACTTGGACATTCCGGACAACGAAGGTTGCAATGGGTAGTAGGCTCAAACGAAACTGTCATTGGCACTCCCCATTGAACTGCTTTTCCTGTCCATTTCGACACAAAAAAAGAACCGACAACTTGCAAGATATTGGCTATTCGTGCAACAGTTAGTTTGCTCAAAAAATTGCGAACATCTGCATTAAAATAAGTTTTCAATAGATGAAATTTTTTTAGGATAATAACACTTGTTTTCTTGTCAAAGCAGCAAAATTAGGCAACTTTACCGATAGTTTTATAAAAAACAAAAAATAGAATAATACAAAATAATGTTTGTAATGTGCTGATTATTAGGTAGTTATGAACAATTTTTTTTTATATATCTTGTTTGTTTGCTTCAAAACGTGCAAAATAACAATAAAACATAGCAAAAATCGGTATTTTTTTTGTATTTTTGGGCGTTTTTTGAGGCTTTTCCTATTTCAGGCGGATATTTATCAAACACATCAACCCCAAAAATAGTATTTGAAAGCCTGAAAAAACTTGCCTATAAATCCATTGGAGTTTGGCTTTGCAATAACCTCAAAATATAATACAACACATCTAACAACAATTCCTAATCACCCCCCAACCAACAATGTATTAATTTGCTGCTATAAACCGCAATAAAAATGCTTGGTGGAAAGGAGTTTGTAACATAAAAAATCCAACAAAACATTATTAAATTCAGAGTTACTTAAAAAAAACATGGACACATCTATAATTATAATTATTCTCACTATTATAGGAATTGTCGTCGGTGTTGCTTTAGGCTTTTGGGTGAGTAAAACATTTACGGAAAAAATGTCTGCTCAACAAATCCAAGAAGCCAATAACGAAGCCAAACGTATAGTAGAACTTGCTAAAGAAGAAGGCGAAACCAAAAAGAAAGAAAAAGAATTGGCGGGTAGCGAAACACTACTCAAAGCCAAATCTGAGGCTGAACGAACCAAAGCCGAATCAGACAAATACGCCCTTCAACAGCAACGAAAACTCGAAGAAGCCGAACGACAATTTAAGCAAAAAGAAGGTGTCTTGACCCAAAAACTATCTACTGTCAAAATTCAGGAAGAAGAAATTGGCAAGGCAAAAGAACATTTAGACAAACAACTAAAAATTACTACCGACAAACAAGAGCAATTAGACAAAGCTAAAGAACAAATAGACAAACAAAAAGCTACCTTAGACGAAAAAATTAACGAAGCCGAAAAAATTCGAGCAGCCGTCGAAACCGACTACCTCAAACAGTTGGAAAAAGCCGCTGCCATGACCGCCGAAGAAGCTAAACAACAACTCATCAGCCAAATGCTCAACAAAGCCGAAGCCGATGCAATGGCATACATCAAAGAAGTGATTGACGATGCCAAACTCAAAGCTAACAAAGAAGCCAAAAAAATCATTATCCAAACCATTCAACGTACCGCCGCCGAACATACCATCGAAAACACAGTGTCGGTATTCAACCTCGAAACTGACGACATCAAAGGACAAATCATCGGGCGCGAAGGGCGAAATATCCGCGCTTTAGAAGCAGCCACAGGTGTAGAAATCATCGTCGACGACACTCCCGAAGCCATCGTTATATCAGGCTTCGACCCCATCAGACGCGAAGTTGCCCGCTTGTCGTTGCAACGCCTCGTAACAGACGGACGGATACACCCCGCCCGAATCGAAGAAGTAGTTGCCAAAACACAAAAGCAATTGGAGCAACAAATCATCGAAATCGGCGAAAGAACAGTCATCGACCTCAACATTCATGGTTTGCACCCCGACCTCATCAAAGCCGTCGGTAGAATGCGTTTCCGCTCCTCTTATGGACAAAACCTCTTGCAACACTCCATCGAAACCGCCAAACTTTGCGCCATTATGGCATCAGAATTGGGACTGGGACAAAACAATATCAAACTCGCCAAAAGAGCAGGACTGTTGCACGACATCGGTAAAGTACCAGAAGACGAAACCGAACTATCACACGCCTTGCTCGGTATGAAAATTGCCGAAAAATGCAAAGAACACCCCGCAGTCATTAACGCCATCGGAGCGCACCACGACGAAATCGAAATGACCTACATCATTTCGCCCATCATACAAGCCTGCGATGCCATATCGGGCGCACGCCCCGGTGCCAGACGCGAAATCCTCGAAACCTACCTCAAACGAATCGGCGAACTCGAACAGTTGGCACAAAGCTACGAAGGCGTAGAAAAAGCATATGCCATTCAAGCAGGACGCGAATTGCGGGTCATTGTCGAAAGCGAAAAAGTTGCCGACGACAAAGCCGAAGAGCTATCCTTCAAAATCGCCCAAAAAATACAAACCGAAATGCAATATCCCGGTCAAATCAAAGTGACCGTCATTCGCGAAAAACGCGCCATTTCTTTCGCACGATAAGCTCTCCACAAAAAAGGACTATTTACCAGCCTTCTGGTAAGTAGTCCTTTTGGCATAATTATCTTTTTCAGAAAAAAAATATCGAAAAATTAGAATCATTTTTTGGGCGTTCCCTGGCGGGCGGGCTGCTACGGGCTTCGCTACGCTTGGTGCTGCGTTGCTCTCCGCACTGGCTAACGCCACCCTCCGCATCCCTAACGCGCTTCGCCACTCGAAAAAAAAACACCCCAAACTTAGGATTTCCACAACACCATTTTTCCAAAAAAATGTAACCAAAAACAAAAATCCCTCTCTTGCATACAGCCAAGAAAGGGATTTTATTATATTTTGTTCCAGCTAATTTTTTTGATTTCGTTGACCATAGCATTTCGGTCGGTTTCTAACAACGACATGATGTCAAAAATTTTATCCGAAAACCCTGCCAAGCAGAATACTTTGTCCAATGGAAATTGAATAGAGCCATAGCCTTGCAAATCAAAAGAGTAGATAAACGGATTAGCACCTGTACGTTTGCAGTAGTTGGCAAAAGATTCCACAGGAGCGCCGCCTCCTACCCATGCCTGCATATCCGACAAGATGATAATTCGGTCGTATGCCCGTTTGGCAGTTTCGAAAATACTGTCAAAATTCGTACCGCCCCACACAAATTTCAATTCATTGACCAACGACAAAGTGCTGTTTTTCCAGTTATACTGTTCATAACGAGCCGCGTCGCTAAAAGTCATAAAATCGGCATTATTGGATTGTGCAACAACAACAGCCAACAAACCACCAATTTGAGCAGGTTTTCCTTGCATAGAACCCGATGTATCCAAAACAACTAAGGTTTTGCCTTTGAAAATAGGTACATTATCTACCGAGATAGACAAAGCTTTTTCAATAGCTGCCAAAACAATAGTTCGCGCCATAGAGTCGGATAATTGCTTGATTTCGCGATAAGCGGTATCGAAACGGAATGGCAACACCAAAGATTTTTTGATTGCCATCGGATTGGTCAACAGTTCGCTTGCCAAATAAGTCAATTCAGGTGCTTGTACAACAATATTACGCAAGTTTCGCAACAAAGCAAAGTAACCAATTTGGCGTTTTTGTAACAAATCTTTCCACACTTCGGCTTTCAATTCACTTTTTTGCTCGGCTGTCTCTGCAATTTGACCCGCTTGAGTCAAACGTGCTTCCCATGTATTGGTATTTCGCAAACGACCTTTGACCAAATCGCTCAAAGCAACAGCGTTGCGGTCGGTAGGAGTAGGGCGAACCATATTAACCACATCAACCAATTTGACTTGTTTGCCGTCAGAACGATATTTCGCCAACTGGTAAGTATCAAAACGGTCAAAAGCAGAAGAGAAACCTTTTCGCATAGCGTTTGGCAATTTGAATTTTGGGTTGTTTTGCATCGCATATCCCAAAATTTCGGTCATATCGTCAGGACGGAAAACAATTTGGTTGAAAAAAGCACGTCCCCAAGTAACACCCGAAATATAAGGAGCTAATTCGGAAGCCAAAACATGCGAAATAGAACGCATTCCTAAAGTTGTTCGAACATAAACAGCGGCTTTTGCAGCAAATTCAGGCTCGACTTTGCCCAACAATTGGCGCAACTGCTCGATGCTCGCATTGGTAGAACGGTAGAACTGTTCTTGCACAAATGAAGTGAATAAGAACGTCACCAATTCCATTTCGGGAGTCAAGGTATAGGCTGTTCCCCTTGCCAAGTTAGTGGTGTTGGGTGTAGAGGTTTTTCGTTTCAAGAAGTTGAACAAAGCCATGAGTGGGTGTTTTTTTAAAAGGTGAAGAAAAATAAAAAGCGGTCTATGTGGGAATCGAACCCACATCGCTCGATGGACAGTCGAACAGGATAGCCATTACCCCAATAGACCTAAAAAAAAACAACAACAGAACAAAATTGCATGGTCAGGGGGATCTCGATAGGATTCGAACCTATAACCTTTTGTACCACAAACAAAAGCACTAGCCATTGTGCAACGAAGTATGACCAATACTCAGTATCTGCTGTTGGATTTGGTGTGATGAGTTGGAGTCGAACCAACATGGCTTGTGCTTCAGACAAGTGCATGAACCGCCATTGCTACCATCACAATTTATCAAAAAATGGTGCGTAAAATAGGACTCGAACCTATACCTTTATGCTCCCAAAGCATACGCTCTGCCATTAAGCTACTTACACAAAAAAAATCGGAGTACGCTTGACGGGATTCGAACCCATGACCCTCGCATTAAAAGTGCGATGCTCTACCAACTAAGCTACAAGCGCTTGAATTATATATAGATAAAAAACTAAATTATTATTGTATGGGCGCAAAAAATCCGCAATATACCTACACTAAGCAAGTACATTGCGGATTTAGCAAGACTCAATGAATAACAAAGAGTCTATATTCCGTAATGAAACTTGCGCCTTATACATTAGCACAACTATTTTTATGCGCTGAATCATTTTTTAATGATACCATTTCGGGATCTGCATACCAGAAACGCACAGGTTCGGAATTATCGGGACTTAGGTCGGGTTGTGGGGTGACCTCGGGCTGATAAGTCGAAAAGCGCGCTTCGGGTATCAATGCTAGTGCGCTGGTGAAGCGAGCTATGGTGTTGCGGTTTTCGGGAATAACCACCAATTGAGGAGCGCGAACGCCTTTAGTGGCATTCTTTTTGCGGAAAACTTGGAACTTGAACATGACTTTTGGTTTTTAAAAATGGAAAAAAGAAAGGTACGGATAGCGCGATTCGAACGCACATGAACGGGTTTGGAGTCCGTAGTTCTACCTTTGAACTATATCCGTATAAGAAAAAACGAGATGAATGAATGAAAAAAAAGCCGAACAAAATTGCCAAAGCTACACAAACATCAAAAAGATGTTTTGGCGGGATTTGAACCCACAACAGATGTATTAACAATACACTACTCTACCAATTGAGTTACGAAGTAAGCTTTATGCTCAGTATCGGCTATGTCTTTAAAGTTTGATTGTTACCTGCCAAATAGAAAACTTACTTGGCAGGTTGGCTGTTATTTCCATGAATCTCAAAAAAGCAGGCGTAAATCATCAATTCTCTTTATTATCCCAATTTGCGTGCCAAGAGTTGATATGATAATAGTTTTTTGTGAAAAAAACCTGTTAAGATGTGGCTTTTGTTGAGGAAGTTGTATTCCTAACAGGTTTTCTATCGTTTGTTTTCCAATTAAAAAAATCAAAAGGTGGTTTCAAAGTATTTATCCAACTTTGAGAAAAAAATATTCCAAAGTACTGCTATTACTGTTTATTGTGGTTGCGGTTGGCTTGGTGTGGTATAGGTGACAAAAAAAACAGCACTCCGCAATGTTTGGCTTGCTTAAGGCTACAAACATTGCGGAGTGCGATACCTATCAATAAAGGATAAGGGTGTAAAATAGATTGTTGGTATACTTTACCATACAATACACACTTAACTTTTGTTGGGTATTGGCTTCCCATAATGTTTATAGTAACCGTATTTATTTAAATTTTGTCGTTTTGTGTCGTTTACAACGTATGCTGGCGCGCTACTCGTTTGCGGCATATTGGCAAACAAGTCTACTGTTTTTTTACAACAATCCGATAAAGTATTAATGATGGTATGTAAAAAATAGTTTAGGTATGCGTTTAGCATGGGTACGTTTTTTAGTTTTTAATAAAATACTTGTCGTATAGCGGGTTGGACTGCGTTGTGAATGGTTGGTTTAATGAGTAAGCACTTTTTATTTGACAAAGATTGATAAAAAATAGTGCTTGCTGTCAAACAAAAAACTGTATACTAATATAACGAGAAAAGTGGCTAAATAGTTGCGTTGGAGCTTATTTTTTTGCACTTTTTAACATCTTTTGCCCAAATAATAACATTTGAAGACATTTTGCAGGTTTTAAACCTATCACACATTACATTAACTATTAACAATGCCAAAAAGTTCCCAAAGAGTGTATTTTTTTTTTGTTTTTTTATTTTTGGCTTCGCTACAATGTTTTTATATCCTATAAACTACCCAAATAGGCAAAAAGTTCCCGAGAAATGCGCTTTTTTTCATTTTATCCCAAAATTATTGCTGTTATCTCTTTCCCAAAATAAGCAAACCATATTTTTTGTATAGGTTTTGGTACATTGTTAACCAAAAGCCCCTAAAAAAGATTATTTTTGCACCCAAATTATGCTCAATGTTAAAAATGCTTTAAAAAAATTGTAGATGCCACACCGCAAAGAACAACGCATGGTATTGCGCGACCTTAGTTGGTTAGATTTTAATGCACGCGTATTGCAAGAAGCCGCCGATCCTAAAGTTCCTTTATTAATGCGGCTCAAATTTTTGGGGATATTTTCTAACAATTTAGACGAATTTTTTAGGGTGCGCGTAGCGGCATTGCGCCGTTTGGCGAGTGTCAAACTGAATGGTTCCAAAATATCCACCCATTCGCGCCGCACACTAAAAAATATTCATCAGACCGTTGTGGAGCAACAACAGTCTTTTGAGGCGATTTATGCCAATATCTTGTTGGCATTACAAGACCACCAAATTTTTGTTGTCGACGAAAAACAACTCACCGATGAGCAAGGCGATATTGTGCGCACCTATTTTCATGATATAGTACGTCCTTTGTTGGTGCCACTTATGTTGTTGCGCACCACCAAAGTGCCACCACTCACCGATGGCTCTATTTATTTGGCACTTCGTCTTACCGATAAAAAACAACGACATACTTCGTTGCAATATGCCCTCATAGAACTACCTACTGAAAAACTACCACGTTTTTTTGTCTTTCGCCAAGACGACCGCCAATATGTGATTTTGTTGGACGATGTTGTGCGATATTGTTTGGCAGACATTTTTAACCTTTTTGGCTATAACGAATTTGAAGCCTATACCGTCAAAGCAACCAAAGATGCCGAGATGGATTTGGCAGAAGACGTGTCTAAAAGTTTTATGGAACAAATTTCACAAGGCATTCAAAACCGAAAATTTGGGCAGATGACGCGCTTTATCTATGACAAAAAAATAGACAAAGACTTGCTGAAATTTTTGACCCAAAAACTAAAGATTCGCAAATCGGATAACATTATTCCTGCGGGACGCTACCACAATTTTAAGGATTTTATGAACTTTCCGTCACTCGGAAAGCCTAATTTGGATAAGCGCTCCAATCCGCCTTTGGTACATCCTGACATCAATCCGCGCCGCAGTTTTTTGCAATTGCTGCGCCAAAAAGATGTCATGCTGCATTTTCCGTATCATTCTTTTCACCCTGTTATTGACTTTTTGCGTGAGGCAGCCATCGACCCTGATGTGAAGTTTATCAAAATGACCATCTATCGCTTGGCTCGGCAATCCGACGTGATGAACGCCCTCATCAATGCACGCAAAAATGGCAAAGAGGTGACTGCTGTGGTAGAACTACAAGCTCGTTTTGACGAAGAAGCCAATATAGAATGGTCTAACCAATTGCAAGAAAATGGTATCAAAGTGTTGCACGGACAGCAGGGTATTAAGATTCATGCTAAACTAATCCTCATTGGCAGACAAGAAAACAAAAAAACACGCCTTTATGCCAACATTAGCACGGGCAATTTTCACGAAAAAACAGCCCGCACTTATGCCGATGATAGCCTTTTTACAAGTCATTCCGAATTGGTGAAAGATGTGGCGCGGGTGTTTGAATTGATAGAAATCCGCAAAATGCCGCAGTTCCGCCACCTGCTTTTGTCTCCCAACCATCTGTATCGCAAAGTTTTACAACTGATAGACCGTGAAATTAAGTTTGCCAAAGCAGGTAAATCTGCCTATTTGTTGTTTAAACTCAACAGCCTGAACGAAGCACACCTCATCGAAAAACTCTATGAAGCCTCCGCTGCTGGAGTAAAAATTGACTTGATTGTGCGTGGCATTTGTTCTATCATTCCGCAAATTCCAAAATTGAGCGAAAACATTAATGCTATTAGTATTGTAGATAAATACCTCGAACACTCCCGAATCTATCTCTTTGGTACAGGTGAAAGGGAGCAAATTTATATTGCCTCCGCCGATTTTATGGACCGAAATTTGCACCGCCGTATAGAGATAGCTTGTCCGGTGCTTGACCCCGCACTACAACAGGAACTCAAAACCATGCTAAACTATCAACTCCAAGACAATACCAAAGCACGTTTGCTCAACGATTCGCGCCCTAATAGTTATAAAACCGACAATCAACCTCCCTTTAGAAGTCAGAACGAAATTTATGATTATTTTGAACGACTTTCTTTACGGGAGGAGATTTAATAGCTAATTAAAGTTGTTTGAATAGACTACTTTGAACAACGTCCATAAAAAAAACCAAAACAAAAAAAATATGCAATTCGGAACAAAAGCCATACATGCGGGCATAGAACCCGACCCAAGTACAGGAGCCATTATGACTCCTATTTTCCAAACATCTACCTACGTCCAAGAAGAACCCGGCAAACACAAAGGTTATGAATACGGACGCACCCAAAATCCCACGCGCGACGCATTGCAGCGCAATTTGGCAGCCCTCGAAAATGGCAACCATGCCCTTTGTTTCGCAAGTGGTTTGGCGGCTACCGATGCCGTTATCAAACTCCTACAACCGGGCGACGAAGTCATTGCCTCCAACGATTTGTATGGCGGTACTTATCGCATTTTTCAGCGCGTTTTTGCACCTTTGGGCATTAAATTTCACTTCATCGAAATGCAAAATTTGGACGAAGTAGCGCGCCACGTCAATGCCAAAACCCGCTTGATTTGGACAGAAACGCCCACCAATCCCATGCTCAATGTGGTTGATATTGCCGCTGTAGCCGATATTGCTCGCCAAAACCAAGTTCTTTTGGCAGTTGACAACACCTTTGCCTCACCTTATTTGCAAAATCCCTTAGATTTGGGTGCCGATTTGGTAGTCCATTCTGCCACCAAATACATCAATGGGCATTCCGATGTCATTATGGGCGCGCTTATCTGCAACGATTCCGACTTGTATGAACGCCTCAAGTTTTTGCAAAATGCCGTAGGTGCTGTCCCTGCTCCGATGGATTGTTTTTTGTGTTTGCGTGGCATCAAAACTTTGCACTTGCGCATGGAGCAACATTGCAACAATGCCGAAAAAATTGCCCTTTTCTTACAACAACATCCTTTGGTAGGACAGGTGAACTTTCCCGGATTTCCACAACACCCAGGACACGAAATCGCCAAAAAACAAATGCGTCGTTTTGGTGCAATGGTGTCTTTCACCCTCAAAAATGACAGTCTTGAAAAAGCCGTTGCGGTCATGTCTGCCACCAATTTATTCTCTTTGGCAGAGTCTTTGGGCGGCGTGGAGTCGCTCATCGGACATCCCGCAAGCATGACACACGCTTCCATTCCCGTCGAGCAACGCCGACAAACAGGCGTATTAGATTCGCTTATTCGCCTAAGTGTGGGTATAGAAGATGCCGAAGATTTAATCGACGATTTGGCACAAGCCTTAGAAATTGGCGTAAGTCTTAGAAAAAAATAAGAAAAACCAAACAAACTCCCAAACACTTTATCGCCTATTTTTATAGCCCGCATATCACCATGTCCGATACCCAGTATTTATCACCAAACCAAAAAGCTTTGCGCCGTTTGTTGAAAAACAAGTCGGCGGTTTTTGGTATGGTTGTCATTATCATAGCCCTATTCTTAGCTATTTTTGCCTATCTATTAGCACCCGATAGCACGCCCAATGCCAACGAACAAATACCCGAAATTGCCACACGCCGTCCCGGTTTTTCTGCCCAAATTTTGCTCGAAAACCGCTCAATAACAGTAGAAAAAACTAATTGGTGGCAAAAAATGTGGTTTGGTGAAGAAAATTTGTACAAAGCAGCCCCCATTGTTGATTACCAATTAGACGGCAATACCTTGTGGCTCAATCGCTATACAGGCGACCAAATGCCGCCCTTGCGCGACAGTCTTTCTTTGGCACATTTACTCTATCAACTTCCCGACAGTTTGCCCATTAGTTTGAGCGGAGGCAGCGTACACTTCCGCAAAGGCGAGCAAACAATGACCGTTCCCTTGTCTGCGATGTCTCAACAATTTAAAACCGAACGCCTCGAAACGCGCCACTACTACCTTGGCACCGACAAGCATGGGCGCGACATTTTGAGTCGGCTATTGTTGGGCATTCGCGTATCTTTATCTGTTGGGCTAATGGCAGTTTTCATTGCTTTATTGGTTGGCATTACGATAGGCATGTTGGCAGGTTATTTTGGTGGTTGGATAGACGATTTACTACTTTGGTTCATGAGCGTTTTTTGGTCTGTTCCTTTGTTGTTGTTGGTCTTTGCCATAGTGTTTGTTTTTGGCAGCGACAAGCGCGAGTTTTGGCATTTGTACGTAGCTGTTGGGCTAACGATGTGGGTCGAAGTAGCCCGCATGGTGCGTGGGCAGGTGATGAGTTGGCGCGAAAAAGAATTTGTCGAAGCTGCCCGCAGTTTTGGATTTAGTCAATTTCGCATCATGTTTCGCCACATTTTACCCAACATTATGGGACCCATTATGGTCGTTGCAGCAGCAGATTTTGCTTCAGCCATCATCATCGAAGCAGGTCTAAGCTATTTGGGCATAGGCATTCGTCCTCCGCAACCATCGTGGGGCAATATGCTCAACGAATATTACAGCTATCTCGGCACAGGTAAAGAATACTTAGCCCTATTGCCCGGCGGAGCCATAATGTTATTGGTTTTAGCGTTCAATTTGCTGGGCAATGGTCTGCGCGATGCGTTGGACGTAAAACTGCGAACATGACCACATCTTAGCCACAAAAAAAACCGTTTTTTGCCAAATTTCTCATTTAAAAATTATTTTTTGGGCGTTTCCCTTGCGGGTCGGGCTTTACGAGGCTTCGCTACGCTTCGGTGCAAGCACCAGCCTAACGGCAGCCTCTACAATCCCTAACGCGCTTCGCCATTCGAACTTTCACACCCAACACTTTTTTGCGGCGGCTAACGCCTGCCAACTATAGCCAAAGAACGAACACAAAAAAAACGACAAAAACAACAGCCCTATATCCACAATAATGGATATAGGGCTGTGTTGTTTATCGATAAAGGTCTAACAAAACTCCGATTGATTACGCCTTATATTTTGATAACGACATTATTAAGTGGTATTTCTGAAAATAGCAACGATAAGAAAGTATTCAAATAAACCCTGAAAGGGTGATAGGTTTATAGCAAAAAAACGGAGCAAAAAAGGTATAAACCCCGACGGGGTGGCATTATGTTGTGTTTTTTCGAATAATTTCACATCCTTTGGCTTATTTGATGATACAATAAGTAACGCTTTTTTAATGTCGTTATCAAATTTAGGCAAACAATACAGTTTTGCCAACTATTTATCCTGTTGTTCTTTATTGGTGTTAGTAGGCATTGTGCCTTCGGGTGTAGTGTTGGCAGGCGGTTGCGTGCTTTGACGAGCAAACATTTTTTGGCAGGTTTGCGACATAAAATCCACCATTGCCTCGCCCCATTTAGGAGCTAATTCGTTGGCAGGCGAAAAAACCGCATATTTGCCTTGTGCTTCTATGACGATTTCGCAAGCCGCCTCGCGCGAAATTTGGGGTGAGAAAAAAGCATTTTGCGCCCGCAAATAATACACACGCGGATTATCAGTATCAACACTTAGGGCTTGTTTAAACGTGAGTTCTGCCATAGTGCCAAATTCTTCGACGCGTTGTTCGGGATTCACCTCGACGCGCAGTTGGTAGATATAAGCCTGAACAGCCAAAACTTCGGCATTATTGGGTGACAATCGTTTGGCAACATCGACTTGTTTTTGGGCATCGTCCAAGTATTTATCTTTCAACAGTTTTATTTTTTCCATAAAACTCATCACCGAATAACAATAGGCAGCATAGTAGGGCGACAGCCAATCGCTGGGGTAGCGATAGGACATATCCTCAAAAAAATTGGCGGCTTGTTGCAGTTGTTCCACACTCATGCCTTTGTCCATGATTTTGATGGCGGTTTTCATGCCCGAAACATATTCTGTTTCTTGGGGATAGTTATAACGAATGACATTGGAATCGGCAACCGTTTTAAGGTCATTTGACTCCGACGATTGGGCAAGTAATGACAAACTACTGCCACAAATAAATAGGTATAAAAATGCTTTTAACATGGTATTGAAAAGATTATCGGGGATTAGATTTGGTGCTATTTAACTCAAAAGTATTGTCATCTATTTGGCGCAAGAAGCCTGTTAGCAGCAGGTCAGTTAGGCTGCGTTGAGCGCTTTTTTCGCTACATTTTTTTAGTTCTTGGTAGGCTGCAAAATTGATACTTGTGTGGGTTTCGAAATACGTTTGCAGTTCTTTCTTGAGTTGGTTATATACTGCCTCACGCCGTTCGATGCCGTTGAGGTCGCCACGCCGCAATACCGCTTCGATGGTGGGTGTTGGTTCGAGGCAGGTGTCATTGAGGCGGACAAAGATTTTCTTTTGTCCGTTTTTATCTATGGCAAAATGAGGTTTTCGACGGCTTTCGAGGACTTCTGCAATCAATACTTTTTTGCCTTCGACATGGTATATTTCGTAGGAAATGGTGACAGGTGGGTCACAAAATTTTTCGGCAGCACGGTCCAATTCAAATTGTTCTTCTGCTACCTCTACGCCGACGATGCGCCCTTTGTCGTCCACACCCACCAAGATACGTCCGCCACGGCTGTTGGCAAAAGCCACGATATTGCGGGCAATCTTGGGGGCAGATGTAATACTTTGTTTAAAATCAATGGTATTGCTTTCACCGTCGGCTATCCATTGCTTAAGTTTATTGAGTCGGTACATGCTCTTTTGTTAATAGAAAAAACTTTTTTATAGCAATTCGTCGGAGAGCATTTGGTAGGCTCCGCGCAACTCTTGTGCTGCATGACGGTCGTTGGCGCGAGTGGCGGTGGCGATGCCTTTTTGATACACCTCAAAGGCTTGTTCGTAGGCTTTCTCTTGTTCCAACAATTTGCCCAAATGGTAATAAGTACCTACATAATCGGGTTGCTCTTGTAATAGTTGGTTGAAAATGGCTTTGGCAGTGGCAGAATCATCGAGTTTTAGATGCTCCAACGCCAAAGCAAAGTGCAAAAATGGATCATTGGGTTTTTGCTCCAAAAAACTTTTTATTTGTTCTATGCGGGATAAAGACATGAGGAAATATTGAAAAATTAGAAATGGAAGGAATAAATCCTGCTTTTCATTTTTTTTGTAACAGCCTGATTATTTCACTGCCCTAAAAAAATGCACAAAGTTGGGTTAAACGGTTATGATGATTATTGTCCTTGTAAAAAGTATTTTTTCCCATTTATGTCTGCCAAGCAAATCAAGCCTACGCCTCTGCTAAAAATCACTTTTGAGAGGATAGGAGGCAAATCTGAATGAACATTTCGCGGCGAACATTCCACTACTTTATAATACCAATGGTTGTTGAGCAGTAAAGAATCGTGCCTAATTTGATGTTCCTCATAGCGCAAAAATTCAGGCTCTATTTTTAGAAAAAAAACAGATATGGCTGTTGTCACACTATCAGTTTTTTGCTGAAAATAGCTATGTAAGTAAACATTTTGTTTTTCTATTGGTTGTTCATATTCTTCTTTTTGCGAAAATTCAAAGGATAGTTCTGTTGCCAACTGCGGTGAATAGTATTTGAAAACAGCAGACATAGAACAAATAACATCATGAGGATCATTCCCCAAAGCATCTCCGCCAATATAATCCTCTGTATATGGTTCGTTCAACCAAGATGATTGTAATATAAAATCTATAGTATCGCTGGCATTGCTAACAAAAGACATGGTATCTTGTTCGGCTATGGGTTGCCATTGCTTATAGTCATAATAAAAGGCACTGCAATCGCGCCAATGATAGGGGTCGCAAGAGAATAACAAACAAGTGATGAACAACAAAAATGGAAGTGTAATTTTAGTAATCATAATAGTTAGATTAAAGTGCGAAAATACTTGAGTTGGTAACATTAATCCAAAACATAGCACAAAGGTACGGTTTTTTGTAAGAAATAGAAAAAAAAGCCTAAAATATACCCCATTTCTTTAGACTCCGTTTGTTCAAAAAGTGACAAAAAGGGTGATGATAATAACATTTTTTAGTAAAATTTTCCCTATTTGCTTAAAAACCCTTTGGAGGCTCGAAACCTGCAAAGGGTTGTATTATTGGGGTAAAAGGTTCATTGAAGTAGTTCAGAACATCAAAGAAGTAGTTCAGAACATCAAAGAAGTAGTTCAGAACATCAAAGAAGTAGTTCAGAACATCAAAGAAGTAGTTCATAACATCAAAGAAGTAGTTCAGAACATCAAAGAAGTAGTTCAGAACATCAAAGAAGTAGTTCAAAACATCAAAGAAGTAGTTCAAAACATCAAAGAAGTAGTTCAAAACATCAAAGAAGTAGTTCAAAACATCAAAGAAGTAGTTCAAAACATCAAAGAAAAACCCTTTGGGGGTTCAAAACCCCCAAAGGGTTGGAATTACTCGTTATGGTATGTTGCACGAAGACGCTATGCCGCGCTCGTTCAATCCCAAAGATTTTGTTGAGCTAATGAAGCATCGTGCTTTATTGGCTCCGGTGCTTGACTATCTCGTTTTGCTCACCGAAAGCATAGACGACACGCTGATGGCTTTGGGTATTGATGCCATGACCTTCACCAAATTGGTACATGATGCCCTAAAAAGCCGTAATGGTATTGACCCTTCCTTAGATGCTGCCGTGCAAGAGTTAGACGAGTTTAATTTTCGAGCCGAACGAGAAGACAAAGAAACAGCCGTAGACACTCCAACGGTTACGGAATAAGGCAAACAACATCTCCCGCTCTATGGCTTTTGAGGCTATAGGGCGGGAGATGTCTTTTTGGAGGTAAAATATTTTCTTTCCAAGCAAACAACCTTTTTGTGTTTTTTTGCGTCAAGTAGGTGTTTAGATTTACTTCATCAAAAAAACCAACAAAATCCCCATGCAATACTTAGTTTTTGTAGTATGTATAGCCATCTCCCAACTACTACACGCCCAAGTGGGCATAGATGCCTCTTTCAACAAATCTCAGACAGGTTGGAGCTATAGAGGTGGTGTTTCTTACCAATTTCCCAATCGTTTTACGCTTGGTGGAGGTGTGAAAGTCATACAATGGATGGGTATTATTGATACAAGAGGACATTTTTATAAAAACCGTTTTCGTCCCAATAATGCCACCGAACGTTTGGGTGCTTATCTTAGTATTGACTATGTCCCTTTTCGCTTTCCCAAAGGCAATATAGAACCTTATTTGTCGTATGATGTTTCTATGTCACACTCGTCTATATACCAAAAATCCTATTATTGGGCAGGACAGGGCATTAAGGAAGGTACTACCGATACATTAGACCTTTACTATACAAAAGGCACTTGGCTTGGTCCAATATTAGCTGTAGAACAACATTTTTGTGTGGGTTTTCGGGGCAATATCAACAAACGGTGGTATATTAACCAAAAAATAGGCGGTGGCATTGCTTCGTACAAAAACACAGACAAGAATGTGTTTGGACTTGATGGTGGAGAGTTGGCTTGGATGTTTAGTCTTGGTTTGGGCTATCGTTTTGTGAAAGAATAGAGACCTATACCAATGCCGACCATTTGCAAAGCGGTATGTACATAGCCGTTTTGCGTGCAGAAAATCGACAACACACAGCCAAAATTATTGTTCAATAAAAAATATACAAAGGTTCGTTTTTGTTGTTTTCCAACAGAAGCGAACCTTTGCCAAATGAATCAAATAAACATGAAAAAACTACTATTCCTACTATTGTTTTTCTCTTCTTCTTTACACGCTTGTTTGTGTTTAGATGTTCCTAACAGTTTCTGTGAAAGCATATTCCGCCTTAATTTATTTTTGGATCAATATCAAGGAAACTGCATCGCAAAAATGGTTGTTAAAGAGCATATAGCACATGGCATCAAAGTTGATGTACTTGAGTATTTGTATGGCAACGAAACTCGCGATTCATTGATGATTTGGGGAGATTGGACAGGTGCAAGTTGTAGAGGTTTTGTCGACTATTTGCAAGATAATGACACCTTGGTCATGGCTATTATACGGGGTATTGATCCTAATAACTCTTTAGAAATAAATGGAGACTATCATTTAGATGGTTGTGGTAACTATATAGTAAATATCCGCAATGAACAAGCTATAGGTTTTATTGATAATGATTTTGTACGTGATACTATTCCATATACCCAGTTCACCACAAAAATTTTAGATTGTTATGCCACAAGCATTGATTCTCCAAGTTTGCCTCTATCTAATACGTTGGCTTTGTTTCCTAATCCCTGTCGAGATATAGCTTTTTTTCCTTTCTCAGAGCAAGTGTACGTTTGGAACCAAGCAGGCACTTGTGTCATGTATGCCCGCCAAGCTGACCAAATCGATGTAGCGGCATTGCCCGCAGGTTTATATTTTGTGGAACACATCAATGGCGATCATCGCTCTATCAATAAATTGGTGAAGTGGTGATAAGGTGGTAAGCATCTCCCAAAAACTTTTAATAGGCTGTCTCCCGACGCGGAGGCAGCCTATTGTTTGATTTGTGAAGATAGGTTAAGTACTAAAAAAATACGGATTCGTTTTTTGAACGAATCCGTATTTTTTTAGACAATAAAACCTAATTAATCTATCATATCACCTTCTATGTCGTTAAAATCGGCTGGATATGGGGTAGAAAAAGTTTGGTCAAATAACCAATAATCTATAATGTATGCGATATTTGCTATCAGCACAAAACATAGACAAGCTGTTATAAAACTTATGAATAGCCAGACAAATGTAGCAAATACCGACACGTGTGACTTACGAGTTACACCATAACCGTATACCTTTATAACAATCCAAAAAAGGAATAAAATAAACGACAGTATAAAAACTATAAAAATTAAGAAAGGGATTATCGCTTTCATACGATAGTTTTTGAAAGCAAACATGATACAATGTGTATGGGCAGATGATATAAGTAAAATGCAGAGAAATTTTTCTACTTAGCTTTGCTCAATTGAGAGTTGAATCGAGTAACAATGAAAAAGCCATAGTAATGGCTAAAAGCAAACATAATGCTATACTAAAAGCCACAATGATGCTGATGATAAACCAAACAAATGCTACAACAATATTCCAATCAACATATTTTGCACCCGCTTCATAGACTTTTGCAGTCAACAAAGGTGTTGCAACTAATAGTACTAAGATGTATAAAGGAAACAGGAGCATTCCTAAACCCATCATGGCTTGGAGTAATAACATAAACTAAATGATACTTTTAATGCCCCAACAAATCTGCCAGATGCACCAACTCGTTATCAGGCTCAACGTGGTGTTTGACGGCTTTGGCAAAAGGTGTGAAAACAACTTTGTCATGAATCAGACCTGCCATTTCGGTGTGTTTGCCTTTGAGTAGGGCTTCGACAGCCGCACAACCCAAGCGGCTTGCCAACACGCGGTCTAAGCAAGTGGGGTTGCCACCGCGCTGAATATGCCCCAAGATGGTCACTTTGATGTCGAAATGTTTAGGCAAGATGGCTTTTATTTTTTCAGCAATTTTGAGAGCGCCGCCTTCTTCCTCTCCTTCTGCCACAATGACGATGCTCGATGTTTTTTTGCGTACCCAGTCGTCTTCCAAATGGTCGGCAACACTTTGGAGGTCGGTAGGTGTTTCGGGAATGAGGATAGCTTCGGAGCCAACAGCAATACCAGCATTCAGGGCAATGAAACCCGCATCGCGCCCCATCACTTCAATAAAAAATATGCGGTCGTGCGATTGGGCGGTATCTCTGATTTTGTCGACGGCTTCGATGACCGTATTGAGGGCGGTGTCGTAACCTATGGTATAATCTGTGCCAAAGAGGTCGTTGTCGATGGTGCCGGGAACACCAATAAAAGGAATGTCATATTTGCTCGAAAACTCTGTTGCCCCCCTAAAAGTTCCGTCCCCACCAATTGCCACAACAGCATCAATCCGTTCGGCTTTGAGCGCCCTATAAGCGGTTTTCATGCCTTCCTCTGTTCTGAAACGTTCGCTGCGGGCTGTTTTGAGGATAGTACCGCCGCGGTGCAAGATGTTGCTCACCGAATCGCGATTCATTTCTTTAAAATCGCCGTCTATCATGCCTTCATAGCCGCGCATAATCCCTGTTACATGCAAGCCATGATACAAAGCAGTGCGCACCACAGCCCTAATACAAGCATTCATGCCGGGTGAGTCGCCACCCGAAGTAAATACGCCAATGCGTTTAATTGTCTTGTTCATACTACAAAATGAGGTGTTATAAAATAGAAATACAGGAAGATGAAATAACAAAACCTATGTTTGTCGTTCGCGAACTTGAATAGTGAATATAGGCATACAAAGGTACAACTTTTTAACAAAATCAAGCCACCAACAACAATTTTTTTTGTCGAAAAAAGCAATTATACAGCAAAAGTTGTGCATTTTATTGCGAAAAGCGTACCTTTGCGCCCCAAAAAGAATACCACCACTAATTGTTACCATGATAGCTATTAATGACACCTTTGAATTAGTAGCTTTGCGTTGGAAAGACCGAGCTACCTTGGTAAAATACCTAAACGACCCCGAGTATCATCGCACAACCGGAGGAATACCATACCCCTATACCCTCGACTCTGCTACATGGTTCTACAACTATGTCCATGAATTTGAACTTGAACATGGTTTTGTTCGTGAGTTTTCTATTTGTCATCGCCCGACTGACGAAATAATTGGCGGTATTGGTTTGGTTAATAATGCCATTCTTACGCCCCAAGACAGCCAAGTGGAAATTGGTTATTGGTTAGCACGACCCTATTGGGGACAAGGAATAATGACCACAATATTGCGATTTTTTGTGCAATATGTTTTTCAAAAATGGCAAATACCACGCCTCTATGCCTATACAATGGTGTGGAATCATCGCTCCCAACAAGTACTGCTGCGATGCGGTTTTGTCTACGACCCACAATTGCGAAAAACCGTTATTCGAAATAACGAATCACAAGATTTAATAGGTTTTTATATCACACCCACAACACCCACACCCGACCATTCTTAACCCAACTATCCGTTGCCACACACCCGCGCGCAACCCAAGATAGTGTAAACTCTATCCCCGAACTATGTATAAAAGTATTTGGTTGTTTTGCAGTTGCTGCTTATTGTTTATCGCTATTGGCTGCAAAAACAATGCTTCCCAAAGTAAATACGAAGATTTTGCGAAAGAAATAGAATCGCACATTCAAAAAGGAGACCCTAGTTTTTTTAATGACCACTTCGAGTTCGATGCCATTATCGATGATATCGTCGCCTCTGTGGGTACACCCGAAGACCACGAAAAAAGTTTTCGCAACAACATCAAACAAGAACTCAATGTGGGAGCTACCTTTATGAGCATGATGGGCAAGGACGGTTTGGGAAGTATCAAATTTTTGCGCTTGCGTAATTTTCCTGATAAACCCACCGCTTTGTTTCGCTTTGCCTCGTCTGAGGGTCTCAACTATATGGAAGCCTATCTCAAAAATACGCGTGATGGAATCAAAATTAGCGATTTTTATGTCTATCAAGGTGGTTTGAGTTTTGCACCCACTTTGCGCCGACTCTACTACACACCTTTGGTTGATTCTATCCAACTGTTGGATTTAAGCAAGACACCTGCCGCAGACAAAGCCTATATCGGAAATTTTGCTACCATCGACTCTATAACCGCCATGGCACAAGCACAACAATTTGAAGAAGCCTTGGCTTTATACAAAAAAATGCCCAACGTTTTGCAAGAGGATAAAATGCTTCAAGTGATGAAAATTAATTTGGCAGCAGCCTCCAAGGATGAGTCCGCTTATCAACAAGCCGTCGATGGCTACCAAAAAATCTATCCCGATGACCCCGCTTTGGTCTATATGCAAATGCAACATGCCTTAGCCAAGCGCGACACCAACGCCATTTTTCCAGCAATAGAAAAAATGGACAAAACCTTGGGCGGCGACAACTACCTCAAAGTTATTTTGTCTGATGTATACTATGAATTTAAACAACCCGAAAAAGCAGCCACTTTGTTGCGCGAGGTCATTAAACAAGAACCTAACCTACAAGATGCTTATTTGCGCATTTCGGGTTTGTTGATAGATATGGGTAAATATGACGAAGCCGTAGACTATTTTGCGCCTATCAAAGAAAAATTTGGCTATAACCCAGCTAATTTTCTGCCCACTAACGAATACCAAGAATTTTGGGCATCGGAAGCCTATAAAAAATGGGAACAAGAAAATCCCTTAGACACCACCTACAGCAATATGCCTTTGGATACAGAAGTCGAAGGTTTATATGACCCACACAACGAAGAACAAAAGCACGACCATTAGGATAATTAAGATGACAGACCTATTAACATACTTTCAAAACTTTCAGAAAAAAATGAAAACAACCTTGTGAGCTATATGAAATGCATATCTCCAACAAAAAAGGCGATAATAAGCACAAGTTTCATGGCAATGTCACAAAAAATAGCAGCAAAAACAAAAAAATGCGCCAAAAATAGAAAAAAAAGTGCCTAAAAGGTACAAAAATCGTATACACTTTTGTAACTTTGCACCCCAAAATAAGGCTATTTCAGGGATAAAAACAAGGCATCTTTCAAAAAAAATTGAAAGTTTTGAAAGATAATGTTGACAACTATACCAAATACTAAAAATGTTTAGGGCATTATCTGCTCCTTATTCACAATAAACAATTCGCAAATCTCATAATTAAATGCTACAAAAAAACGTTTGTTATTTAGAAACTATCTAAATAACAAAAAAAAATACACAACTTGTTGCATAATAACGTATAGACTCTTACCTTTGCACCCGCATTCAGATAAGTGTTAAAAAAACTTAACAACACCACTGCCACTAATCCCGCCCCATTGCATAGCAATATGTCACTTTTTGTAGTTGATCAGATTGAACTGTTGGTTATTTGACAGCGAATTTAATTGGTCACACACCTAATTTTCTTGCCTAACTTACTCCTACCCAATTTTAGTTCCTTCATATAATTGTTCTATATCCTGCAATTTGATAGTACAACCACTATCAGGTTGTTGGTTAGTATTTTTATACTCTCCGTCTCAATACTACTCTCTGTGCTATCTACCTAATAAAGGACTCTCAATAATATGCAAAGTAAATTTTTACTTCATCTGTTAGCCTTACTATTGCTGGTGAGCAATGTTTGGTCAGTCTCTGCCCAAGACCCGCGTGCCGATGCTGCCTATAAAGAAGGAGAAGCTACCTTCAAAGGGCAATGTGCAAGTTGCCACGCTGTGTCGAAACAAGTAGTTGGTCCCGCTTTGGCAGGCATACAAGACCGCCGCGATGCTGCTTGGATAAACAATTGGGTGAAAAACTCACAAGCCGTAGTTAAATCGGGCGACCCTTATGCTGTTGAATTGTTTAACAAATTCAACAAATCTATCATGCCCGCTTTCAATTTGTCTGATAAACAGATTGACAACATCCTTACCTATGTAAAAGTAGAGGTAGAAAACCCTGTAGCCGCCGCTCCTGCTGCCGCTGCTCCTGCCGAAGGTGGTGGTGTGAGCAACAACATGACCCTCTTTTTAGCCATCATTACTTTTATCTTATTGGCAGTAATGTTGGTTTTGTCACGTGTAACAGGTTCTTTGAACAAATTGGTCAAAGAAAAAGCGGGACAATTGGTGCCAGACTCATACTCTTGGATGAGTATTTTGTTCAGCAAAAAAGCCTTGGCATTTCTTACCTTAGTTGCTTTTATTTTATTGGGCTATGCCACAGTAGAACAAGCCCAATCTTTGGGTCGTCAGCAAAATTATGCCCCTGTGCAGCCCATTAAGTTCTCCCACAAAATTCACGCAGGAATCAATAAAATAGATTGCCAATACTGCCACTCTGGTGCTTCCAAAGGTAAATCTGCGGTCATACCTGGTCCAAGCCTATGTATGAATTGCCACAAAGCCATCAAAGAAGGACCTGTATATGGCAAAGAAGAAATTGGTAAAATCTATGCCGCCACCGGTTGGAATCCCGATAGCATGAAATACCTTAACCCACCTCAACCAATAGAGTGGGTGCGCATCCACAACCTTCCCGACCACGTTTATTTTAACCACTCCCAACACGTTAAAGCAGGTAACGTCAAATGTCAAACCTGCCACGGCGAAGTGCAAGAAATGGACTTGTTGAAACAACATGCTACCCTTGGTATGGGCTGGTGTGTTAACTGTCACCGCCAAACCGAAGTCAATTTTAGTGGCAATAATTTCTATAAAGACTACGAAATATTGCACGATAAATTAAAAAATGACGACATTTCGAAAGTTACTGTGAGTGACATCGGTGGTTTGGAATGCCAGAAATGCCACTATTAATCGAGTTTATCTCTGATTATTAATAAATTAGGTAAACATCAGTGTCTGCCATTTATTGATAGTGTGTCTTAGCTGTGTTCTATTGTCTATCACTTTTCTAATTATAGAAAAGCCATTTCCAATTCATAAAAAAAGTTCTCCATAATATAGCCATGAAACAACAAATTTGGCAAGGGTTTGAACAACTCAATAACGAAAACACCAACAAACACCAAGAGTTTAACGAGGAATTGCCGCTATTGGGTGATGCCACTATCGAGACATCGCGCCGCGACTTCCTCAAAGTATTAGGCTTTAGTGTTTCGGCGGCGGCTATTGCAGCAAGTTGCGAGATGCCTGTCCGCAAAGCTATCCCCTACGTTTTTAAACCAGAAGAAATCGTTCCGGGAATCGCCAACTATTATGCTTCCTCTTTCATCAATGGTAGTGATTATTGCAGCGTGTTGGTCAAAACCCGCGAAGGTCGTCCTATCAAAATAGAAGGTAACACCGCCTCGGGACTTACGCATGGTGGCACATCTGCCCGCACACAAGCCTCTATCATGTCTTTGTATGATATGCACCGCTTGCGTTATCCCAAAAAAGACGGTAAAAAAACCACTTGGAAAATCATCGATGGCGAAATCGCAGGCAAATTGTCGGGCGTGAGTGGTAGCATTGCGCTGGTCACCAGCTCGGTCATTAGCCCCTCTACGCGCGCCGCTATCGCCGAATTTAGAAATAGATACCCAAATACACGCCATGTTGTTTATGAACCCATGTCGAACGCTGGTATGTTGTATGCCAACGAACAGCAATTCGGTACAAAAGCCATTGCTTCTTACCGTTTTGACAAAGCCAGCATTATTGCCAGTTTTGGTGCCGACTTCTTGGGTACGTGGGTTTCGCCCATAGAATTTGCCTCGCAGTATGCCAAAGGCAGAAAAGTGAGCCGCGAAAACCCCGTTATGTCAAAACACTGGCAATTTGAAGGCACTATGTCTTTGACCGGTGCCAATGCCGATAAACGCTACACTATCCTTCCTTCACAAGAAGGAGCAGCCGTTGTAGCACTATATAATGCGCTATCTGGCAGCGGTGGTGGTCTATCAGATGCCAACGCCCAAAAAGGTATCGAGCAATTGGCAATGGAACTCAAAGCCAATGCAGGTAAATCTTTGGTTGTAGCTGGTTCTAACGATAGCAATGTGCAAATGGTAGTGAATGCTATCAATGGCATGTTGGGCAACTATGGCAACACCCTTAGCATCGAGCGTACCTACAATGTTGGTCAAGGCGATGATAAAGCTATGACTGCTTTGGTGAACGATATGAATGCTGGCAGTGTGGGTGCTGTTATTTTTTACGGTGTTAATCCTGCTTATAGCTACCCCGAAGCCGATAAATTTGTAGCTGGCTTGAAAAAAGTACCCGTTTCTATTTCGTTCAACGACCGTGAAGACGAAACAGCTACCAATGTTAAATACCTTTGTCCCGATAATCATTACTTGGAGTCTTGGAACGATGCTGAACCTAAAAGTGGTTACTATAGCTTGGCGCAACCTGCCATCGCTCCGCTTTTCGACACACGTCAAGCCCAAGAATCTTTATTGACATGGGCAGGCAATACAAGCAATTTCTATAATTATATCCGAGCTTATTGGCAAGCCAACGTTTTTGGTCGCCAAAATAAGTTTGGCAGTTTCAATGCTTTCTGGGAAGCAGCCTTGCATGATGGTATTTTTGAGACCGATAATCCCAACAAAACCAAAGGCACAATGCTTATGGCAGGCGAAAGTACACCTGTTACGGCAAGTTCCGATACCACACGTCAGCAGGTAGCGGCAGCCGTAGTAGAAACCGTCACCGAAGAAGCTGTAACACCCAAATATGTGACCGTTAATGCGGCAAATGCTATCAGCGCCATTGGTGCAGCGGGCAAAGCAAATGGTATGGAGTTGTTGATTTATGAAAATGTAATGATGGGTGATGGTAGCTATAGTGCCAATCCATTCTTGCAAGAATCTCCCGAACCCATTAGCAAAGTTTGCTGGGATAATGTGTTGTTGGTATCGCCCAAATATGGCAAAGAACAAGGCTGGAAAGAAAGAGATATTATCGAAGTAAAAGCAGGTAACTACAAAGTAGAAGTACCTGTGATTTTCCAACCCGGACAAGCTGACGGTTCATGTGCCTTAGCTATTGGCTATGGTCGCACAAAAGCGGGTGCCAAAGAGTTTAATGTGGGTAAAAATGCCTATCCTTTCGTTAGCACCAATGCCGACGGAACATTTAACTATGTTCGTGGTGGTGTTAGTCTAACCAAAGTCGGTGTGAACTATGCTTTAGCCCGTACACAAACACACAGTACTATTGATGACGAACGCTTTATTGTCGGTTTGGCATCGTTGGATACCTACAAAAAAGATAAATTTGCAGGAAATGCCTATTCCAAAGAGTGGGACGAAAAACGAGAAGAGGGTGAATATTTTACCCTTTACGGTCCTGATATAGACTATGGTCCGCATGGCGAATCATATCGTCGCGGACACCGTTGGGCTTTGTCGGTTGACCTTAACTCTTGTATAGGTTGTGGTGCTTGTGTGCCTGCTTGTCATATTGAAAACAATGTACCTGTTGTTGGACAAAACGAAGTGGTGCGTGTTCATGAAATGCACTGGATGCGTATCGACCGCTACTATATGGGGGCTGATACCGAAAATCCAGAAGTAGTGTTTATGCCAATGATGTGTCAGCACTGCGAAAACGCACCTTGCGAAAATGTATGCCCGGTGGCAGCCACCAACCACAGCGGTGAAGGTTTGAACCAAATGACCTACAACCGTTGTATTGGTACGCGTTATTGCGCTAACAACTGTCCCTACAAAGTGCGTCGTTTCAATTGGTTCGACTATCATTCTGCGGATAGCTTCTACAAAGATACTGTTTTTGATAATGATGAATATGCGATGTTCAACGATTTAACACGCATGGTATTGAATCCTGATGTTACGGTACGTTCAAGAGGGGTTATCGAAAAATGTTCTTTCTGTGTGCAACGTATTCAAGAAGGCAAATTGGCTGCTAAACGCGAAAATCGCCAATTGAAAGACGGCGAAATCAAAACAGCGTGCCAAACAGCTTGTCCTACCGAAGCAATTATTTTTGGCGACTTCAATAATCCTGAAACCAAAGTGGCAAAATTACATACCAACGAACGCAATTACTATTCTTTAGAAGAATTGCACGTTGTGCCAGGTGTGGGTTATATGACCAAAATCAAGAATCGCGAAGAACGCCCCGGTATTGATACGCCAACACCCAAAGAACATACTGCCGATGCAGGACACGGTGCGCACCAGCAACCTGCTGAAGGACATGGAGCTGCCGCTGATACCACCACAGTTCATGGTGGTAGTCACTAAGGTTGTTTGTTAAGTAAGTTTGCATTATTACAAATATAATATACACCCAGCTTTACATAGCATTCATAGCGCAATGTCCTTTTTGTGAGGAAATGCGTCTTTCTAAAATTTGTTAATTTACAACTCCTCATATATGCATTATAGTTCGCCTATAAGAGAGCCGCTAATTCAGGGTAATCGCACGTATGCAGATATTACCGAAGATATAGCCAAAGGTACAGAAGGAAAAGTAGGCATGATTTGGGTTGTGGCTACTGCCATTTCTGCCGTTGTTGCCCTTATTGGGGTATTGAGTATTGCTTATACCGTTTGGAAAGGTATAGGTGTTTGGGGTGCCAACCGAACCGTAGACTGGGCATGGGATATTACCAACTTTGTATGGTGGATTGGTATTGGTCACGCAGGTACGCTTATTTCAGCGATTTTGTTATTGTTCCGCCAGAAATGGCGTACAGGAGTAAACCGCGCCGCCGAAGCGATGACTATCTTTGCCGTAATTTGTGCGGGTTTGTTCCCCGTGTTCCATATGGGACGTGTGTGGATAGGTTTTTTCATTTTCCCTTATCCCAACACACGTGGTCCCCTTTGGGTCAATTTCAACTCCCCTTTGTTGTGGGACGTATTTGCGATTAGTACCTATTTTACGGTATCCCTATTGTTCTGGTATACAGGTTTGTTACCTGACATTGCCACCGTCCGCGACCGTACCAAAGAAGGGTCTTTCCGTGAGCGTGTTTACCAAATTTTGAGCTTCGGCTGGACGGGTACCGCCAAACAATGGCAACGTTTCGAGTCGTTGAGTTTGATTTTGGCAGGTTTATCCACACCCTTGGTACTTTCTGTTCACTCAATAGTAAGTTTTGACTTTGCTACGTCTGTCATTCCGGGTTGGCATACCACGATATTTCCTCCCTACTTCGTAGCGGGTGCGATTTTCTCGGGTTTTGCGATGGTGTTAACACTGATGTTGATTGCCCGTAAAGTAATGAGTTTAGAAAACTATATCACCATAGCCCACGTTGAGTCGATGAACAAAATCATCGTATTAACAGGGTCTATAGTCGGTATTGCCTATATCACCGAGTTTTTTACGGCTTGGTATTCGGTCAATACGTTCGAGCGTTGGGTGTTTATCCGCAACCGTGTTGCCGACCCCTATATCTTTGGACCTTTGTTTGGTGTTGAACCAGCCCCTTATTGGTGGGCATATTGGTCTATGATGACTTGTAACGTAATCTCTCCGCAATTTTTCTGGATAAAAGCTTTGCGCCGCAACTTGTGGGTGACATTTATATTGTCCCTCGTCATTAATGTTGGTATGTGGTTTGAGCGTTTTGTGATTATCGTTACTTCGCTTCACCGCGACTTCTTGCCCTCCAGTTGGGCATACTATTCCCCAACTTGGGTTGAGGTGGGTATTTATGTCGGTACGATGGGTATATTCATGACATTTTTCTTGATATTCTGTCGGACACTACCCGTAGTGGCAATTGCAGAGGTGAAAAGTATCCTTAAAACATCGGGAGACCAATACATTGCCAAAATTGGACAAGAAGAAACCGATTTGCACAACAGAGGCGTTTCTTTGGCAGACAAAGCAATTCATGATGTTGAACATCATGGACATGGCGGACATTTGGCAGGTGCTTTGCACCACAAAGATTAGTAATTTTAAATATCGCTAATCGGATTTGTAAATTCAAAATCAATAAAACAATGAAACATAAATATATTGTCGGTATTTATGATGATGATGACAAATTGGTAGATGCCGTAAAGCGTTTTGCCCAAGAAGGTTATCGTGTTCATGAATGTTATACTCCTTTTCCGGTGCATGGCTTGGATATAGCTATGAACTTGCAAGATACCCGCTTGCATACAGCAGGTTTTGTGTATGGCGCAACAGGAACACTTACTGCGGTCATAACAATGACACTTATTCAGGTGATGGATTGGCCTCTTATTGTAGGTGGTAAACCTTTCTTTGCCCTTCCTTCATTTGTGCCAATTACGTTTGAGTTAACAGTTTTGTTTGCTGCTGTTGGTATGACTGTTACTTACTATTTGCGCAATGGTTTCTCTATTTTCAAACCTGTAGAAATTGTTGACCGTCGCACTACGGATTGTAAATTCGCTTTGGTGATGTGTTGCAAACAATACAACAAAGATGACGAGCAACAAGCCATTCGCCAATTGATGCGCGAAACTGGCGCGGAAGAGGTGAACGACCGCCTACTCAACAATGAATTATTACCCAATTTGTATAAACATGGCGACGAGCATGCTCATGCCGCACACCATTAATTGACTGTAAAAAAATACTACGATGTTGAAGCATACTCAAATTTATTTGTTGTTATTGGTGGGTGTTGCCATTTATTTCACAGGCTGCAAAGCCGAAGGTGACTATACGGGACGTGAGTATATGCCCGATATGGTACATTCACAAGCCTACGAATACTATTCTCCGAGTCGCGATATAATAAGCCCCGAAGGGGACACTATTCGTTTATCGGCAACAGGACAGTCTGCCCGCTTACCAGTTAAAGGTACTATTCCGCAAGGCTATACACCTTATCCTTTTGCTGATACTCCCGAAGACTATGAAAGAGCGGGAGTAGAATTGTTTAATCCCATGAACGCCCAACATAGTGGCGTATTGGGAGACGGAAAAGCGTTATATGCCACAAATTGTGCTATTTGTCATGGTGACAAAGGAGACGGACAAGGCGAAATTGTGAAAAGTGGTAAATATCCCGGCGGACCTCCCTCATATTTTATTGACCGTTTGTTGGAAATGCCCGAAGGAAAAATGTTTCATTCTATCCAATATGGCAAAAACAACATGGGTTCTTATGCAGGGCAGATGAGCAAAGAAGAACGCTGGAAAGTAGTGTCTTATATTAAAGACTTACAAGCAGCTCATATTGCCTCTAACAAAAAATTGACCAAAAACGAAGCTTTGGCGCTCATTACGGGTCGCTTGACCTACAAAGATGCAGCAACCTATTCATCAAAAGGCGCTGTACCTGCGGCGGCGGCTACGACCACAGCCACTGCTGATAGTACTGCCTCCAAAACCACTACCACTACTACTACCAAAGTGGAAGGAGTTACTACCACTACTACCACCACCACTAAATCTACAGTTAAAAAAACTAAGTAGTTAGTAATTATGTGTGTGAAATGAAGTATACTGTTTGGGGCGATTTTGCTGCCAACGTTGTTTGTTTTCCACATATCCCTTATATCCCAAATAAATTGCCATGTCTGTGTGGTATGGAAGTTGTTTGGTATCTGTTTAATCTAAGAAATCTATTTCCAATAATGGCTAATATTGACCACTTACAATTTGTCGCTACGGGCAAAGAACAACGCAACATCATGATACTTATGGTGGTGGGTTTGGTCTTGGCTTTGGTAGGTGTATTCTTAAATATAGATAATCCAACGCGCATTTGGACGGCGTTGTTATACAATACTTTTTTTACAGTTGGCATTGCCTTAGCTGCTACCTTTTTTATTGCCGCTAATACGCAAGGTTATGGCGGTTGGTACATCATGTTTCGTCGTGTGATGGAAGCTATGTCCTTGTACTTGCCTGTGGGTGGCATATTGTTGTTAGTAGTTGTCTTTTTGGGCATGGGACATATCTATCACTGGTTAGACCCATCTTTGACCGACCCAGCAAGTCCGCACTATGATAAAATTTTGGCAGGAAAAAGTGCCTATTTAAATAAACCTTTCTTCTTAGGACGTATCGTGCTGTATGTAGTGGCTTGGAGTGCCTTTGCTTGGTTCTTGCGTCGCAATTCTTTGGAAGGAGACAAGGGATATAACCAAAAATTGTATCAAAACAGCAAATACATCGCTGCATTCTTTATCGTATTTTTTGCGGTATCGGAGTCGATGGCATCTTGGGATTTGTTTATGTCCATTCAACCACATTGGTACAGTACTTTGTGGGGTTGGTATAACTTCATTAGTTATTTTGTGACAGGCATGTCTGTGACCTATTTGTTGTGTGCCTATCTCAAGACACGCGGCTATTTGCCCTATATGACCGACGAACACTTCCATGATATTGGTAAGTTCATGTTTGGCTTTAGCATTGCTTGGACTTATCTGTATTTTTCGCAATTTATGTTGATTTGGTATAGCAATATGCCCGAAGAAACAAAGTATTATGAGATTCGTAATGCACATTATCCTATATTAATGTGGTTTACGTTTATCCTTAACTTCATTACGCCTTTCCTTATCTTGGTAACAAGAGGTGCAAAACGCAACTTTAAAGTAGCTTGTACTTTGGGCGCTGTTATTATCTTTGGACACTGGATGGATTTTTTCCAAATGTCAATGCCCGGTGCTTTGGCAAATATGTCTCATGGTGGTCATGAAGTTCATTTTAGCGGCATTGGTTTGTTAGAAATTGGGATTTTCTGTTTCTATATTGGTTTGTTTCTGTTTGTCTTCTTCCGCAATTTGGCAGCGGCACCTATGTTGCCTGTCAATCACCCATTTGTGAAAGAAAGTTTTGTGCATCATACATAGACCTTTGCAGGTCTTTGGCATACGCGCCACTTATTTTCTCATCGTAAAACATCTAGCTATGAATACGACCTTATTAGGATTAATTATTGTCCTATTGGTACTCATTATTTTATTTCAAATATCGAGAGCAGGCGAGCTAATTGGTGTGTTGCGCGGCAACAACATGACAAGCCAAGAACGCAACAACAAAATACACGGTATGCTGTTTTTGATATTTATGATAGTTGGTTTGCCCCTTTCATTCTGGGCAACTTGGTATTATAAGGACTGGTTTTTGCCACCGGCATCCTCTGTACACGGAGCCGAAATCGAAAGTATGTTCTTCTGGACATTGGTGGCAACTGTTCCTGTATTTGTATTGACACACATCGTTTTGTTTGTTTTTTCTTACATATATAGCGGTTCTGCGACAAAAAAATCATACTATTTCCCCGGCTCTAACAAATTGGAGATGATATGGACCATGATTCCCGCTTTTGTGATGATATTGTTAGTATACCAAGGAATTAGTTCGTGGTATCGAATTATGGGTGATGCTCCTGCTGATGCATACATTATTGAAGCAACTGCTAAACAATTTGCGTGGGATTTTCGCTATTCGGGTTTAGACAACAAATTAGGCAACAAACAAATTAAATATATCTCATCGGAAAACGCCTTTGGTCAGGATTGGAAAGATGCCAATAACAAAGATGATTTTCAGGCAGATACCTTGCACTTGCCTTTGAACAAAGCTGTATTGGTGAAAATCAATGCTTTAGATGTGTTGCACAATTTTTATTTGCCACATTTCAAAGTGAAAATGGACGCTGTTCCGGGCATTCCTACACAGTTTTGGTTTATTCCTACCAAAACTACTGAGCAAATGCGCCAAGATTTGAACAACCCCAAATTTGAATACGAATTGGCATGTGCCGAATTGTGTGGTGTATCACACTTCAATATGCGCCGTGTTGTGGTAGTGGAAGAAGAAGCCAAATTCAAAAAATGGTTGGCTTCGCAAGAGTCACTCTACAAAAAACAAAATGTGGCTGCCAAAGAAAGCAATACAACACCCACTACGGCTTCGCAACAAACAGAAGAAAATAGTAGTGCAACGACCTCTAAAAAGGTATCTTTAAAATAATAACACCCAAAACATATTGTATATGGCTAACATGCACCAAGATACATTACATAATGACTTGAGCCATGACGTTATTCACCATGATGCAGACCATCATGAAGAAGGACATGGACACCACAAAGAGTCTTTTATCACCAAATATATATTTAGTCAAGACCATAAAATGATTTCAAAACAATTCCTTATCACAGGTATTGTTTGGTCATTAATAGGCGTATTTTTCTCTGTTTTGTTCCGCTTTCAATTAGGTTGGCCCGATGAAAGTTTTCCGTTATTGGAAATGTTCTTGGGTGGTTGGGCAAAAGGTGGTAAATTAGATCCTCAATTTTACTATGCTTTGGTGACAATGCACGGTACTATCATGGTATTCTTTGTATTGACGGCAGGCTTGAGTGGTACTTTCAGTAATTTGCTAATTCCATTGCAGATTGGTGCTCGCGATATGGCAGCACCATTCCTCAATATGCTTTCATATTGGTTCTTTTTTACGGCGAGTGTACTGTTGTTCATCTCGCTCTTCTTACAAACGGGTCCTGCAGCAGGTGGTTGGACAGTATATCCGCCCTTGAGTGCCTTGCCCCAAGCTAATATAGGTTCAGGTACCGGTATGACCCTATGGTTGTTGAGTATGGCAGTGTTTGTGGTTTCCTCTTTGTTGGGAAGTCTCAACTATATTGCCACTATCTTGAATATGCGCACCAAAGGTATGACCATGATGCGTATGCCTTTGACCATGTGGGCATTTTTCTTTACCGCTATCTTAGGTGTATTATCTTTCCCCGTGCTTTTGTCGGGTGCTTTGCTGTTGATTTTTGACCGTAGCTTAGGTACAAACTTCTATTTGTCAGACATCTACATTGCAGGTCAGCAATTCACTAATAGCGCAGGCGAATTGGTACAAGGTGGTAGCCCAATTTTGTTCCAGCACTTGTTCTGGTTTCTCGGACACCCCGAAGTATACATCATCATCTTGCCTGCGATGGGTATGGTATCTGAAATTTTGGCTGCCAACTGTCGCAAACCTATCTTTGGTTATTCGGCAATGGTGTTGTCTATATTAGCCATCACCGTATTGGCTTTCTTAGTGTGGGCGCACCACATGTTTATGTCGGGTATGAATCCGTTTGTTGGTTCTATTTTCGTATTGTTTACTTTGTTGATTGCAGTGCCTTCTGCTATCAAAGTATTCAATTGGATAGGAACAATGTGGCGTGCTAATATCAACTATACACCTGCTACTTTGTTTGCAGTAGGTTTCGTTTCGATGTTTATTTCAGGTGGTTTGACCGGTATTTTCTTGGGTAATTCTACTCTTGATATTCCATTGCACGATACTTATTTTGTTACGGCACACTTCCATATTGTTATGGCGATGGCAGGTGGTTTTGGTATGTTGGCAGGTATTTATCACTGGTTCCCAAAAATGTGGAAAGGTCGCCAGATGAACGATACCATGGGAGCTATTCACTTTTGGGTGACTTTTGTGGGAAGTTATTGCATATTTTGGCCTATGCACTATTTGGGTATGACTGGTGTTCCACGTCGATACTACACTGATGAGTACTTTAATACATTTAATATGTATGAAAACCTAAATGTATTTATTAGTGTTTCTGCTATTATTGTATTTGCAGCACAGTTGTTGTTTGTCATCAACTTTTTCTATAGTGCTTTCAAAGGTAAAAAAATGACTACCGAAAACCCGTTCAATTACAATACCTTGGAATGGACAACACCTATCGAACCCGGACATGGTAACTGGGAAGGTGCTATACCTGCTGTGCATCGTGGTCCTTATGAGTACTACAAAGACGGACACGATTTTATTCCGCAAACTACTCCTGATAGTGCCTTGAAATAAGTAATTATTTCTACTCTATATCTAAAAGAACAGCATTAGGTATTGGCGCAATTCGCAAATACCTAATGCCTCTCATAGAGTTGTTTTGCTTGAACTTTATGCTGTTGTTAATTGACCATTTAAAAAGTACCTATCAACCAAATGTTATCAACAACTCAAACAACAACATCATCTAACCTTATACTTAAGCTAAATGATTACGCCATTTTGACCAAATATCGACTGAACTTGACCGTTGTTTTTTCGTCAGTTTTGGGATATTTGATGGCTTATAATGGACAAATTGAATGGGTAAAAATACTTTTGTTAAGCCTTGCAGGATTCCTTATAACTGGTGCCGCCAATGGTTTTAACCAAGTATTGGAAAAAGATTATGATAAGTTAATGAAACGTACTGCCAATAGACCTATTGCGGCAGGACGTATGACAACTACCGAAGGCGTATTAATAGCGGGTTTGTGTGGTATTGCGGGTTTACTTATTCTTTGGTATTGGTTCAATGATTTGGCAGCACTCATAGGAGCTATTTCTATGTTGTCGTATGCCTTTGTATATACACCCCTAAAACGCATTAGCCCTATTGCTATCTTGGTAGGAGCGATTCCGGGAGCGTTACCGCCCACTATTGGTTGGGTAGCGGCTACATCGGTGTTGAGTTACGAAGCTTATGTGTTGTTTGCTATCCAATTCTTGTGGCAGTTCCCACACTTTTGGGCAATTGGCTGGCTTGGTGCCGAAGAATATGCCAAAGCTGGTTTTAAATTGGTGCCAACCCCCGAAGAACGCAATCAAAGAACAGCCATACATGTCATATCCTATATTCTGATTCTGATGGTTGTTTCTTTATTCCCTACCTTAATCGGACAAACATCTTATTTATATGCAGTATTTGCCCTATTGTTGGGTTTGTTTTTCTTGGGAGCCGGTATTCATCTGTTTCAAAAATGTGATAATGCTGCCGCCCTGAAATTGATGTTTGCTTCTATTATCTACCTACCTTTGTTACAAATTCTTATGGTAGTTGACCATGTTTGGATAAAATAAAACATCATTGCATATTGTTTTTTTTGATGTGTTTTCTTAATTGTTAATCTTTGGTTTTACTTTATGTCTACAATACCTGCAAAACCTACTAAACGTATACACCCCAAAATGTTCTTGCTATGGATAGCCATAGGTAGCATCATTATGATGTTTGCTGGCTTGACAAGCGCCTACATTGTGCGGCGTATGCAAGGCAATTGGGAGGCGTATCAATTACCTACTATTTTTTGGATAAGTAGTGGTGTGCTTATATTAAGCAGTATTTGCCTTTTTGTGGCATCTGCCAACTATAAACGAAATAACTATTCGACCTACAGAAATTTTTTGGGTATTACCCTACTGTTGGGCATAGTGTTTTGCGTGTTACAATACAAAGGCTGGCAGGCGCTAATGAATGTGGGAATTTTGTTGAGCGATCAAACACCGTCGGGCGCTTTCTTATACGTCATATCGGGTTTACATGCTACTCACGTTTTGGGAGGCATAGTTTTTTTGCTGATTTTTTGGATAAAAAGCTTCAAATTGCCTTATCCACAAGAATATCCTAATCTGGGGATTGATATTTTGTCAACTTATTGGCACTTTATTGGCATTTTGTGGCTGTATTTATTTGGATTTTTTATGTATTATCAATAATTTGTTAAAAAAATCATGGTGTAATGATTCGGAAATCTATGAGATTGTAAAAATAAATGTAATAAAATAATATTACTTTAGTTATTAAATAGTAGTAGTTAAATAAAAATTATCTACGCACAACCAACAACCTTCATTTTTGTAACTAATTAAAACATATAGTATACTGCATGGCTACAGAATTAACAGCCGGAAATGTAGGGCAACAAGATTGGTCGGGTGGTAAATCGCCCTTTTCAGTCAGTTATGGAAAGCTAATGATGTGGTACTTTTTGGTATCAGATGCCTTTACTTTCTCTGCCTTACTAATCACCTACGGTACTATCCGCTTTAGTAGTCCTACATGGGCAGACCCGAACAAAGTGTTTAACTCTTTCCCGCTTTTGGAAGGCTACAACATTCCGCTTGGGTTTGTGAGTGTAATGACCTTTATCTTGATTTTGAGTAGTGTATTTGTGGTGCGTGCCGTACAAGAAGGGCATATGATGAACCGCAAGGGTGTGGTCAAGTGGATGTTGCTTGGCATATTGGGCGGTTTGGCATTCTTGGGTTGCCAAGCTTGGGAGTGGTCACACCTTATTCATCAAGGACAAACACTATCCGGTAATCCTTTTGGCCCACCCGCTTTTGGACAACTATTCTTCTTAATTACAGGTTTTCACGGCTTCCACGTATTTAGTGGAGTGGTGCTGAACGTTATTGCTTGTTCTTTAGCAGCCACAGGCTCTCTGGAACGTCGCGGACACTACGAACTTATCGAAAAAGTAGGTCTTTATTGGCACTTTGTAGACTTGGTTTGGGTATTCGTATTCCTTGCTTTTTATCTTTTATAAACCACACACAAAAATTAAATCTATATGGCACACGATTTTAGTGTTGAACAATATAATAGTCAAGTAAGTGCGGTTTGGCGCGCTACTATCATTTTATCTATCGTTACTATTGTAGAGGTAGCTATAGCTTTGTTCTATATGCAAGCCTATCCAAATGGTGACGGTCCCCGTATGTTGCTCAATGTCGGTTTCATCATGATGAGTTTGCTCAAAGCTTATTTCATTGTAGGTGAGTTTATGCACTTGCGCTATGAAACCCGCGCCTTGATTATTACCATCTTAGCTCCTTTGTTCTTCTTGATTTGGTTCATTATTGCATTTCTTTGGGAAGGTGCAGAATGGCAAAATAACCGTACTTTTTGGGGCGTAGAGGTCGAAGAACACCGAACTCCGATGCAAGGACATGGCGCGGAAGGTCATGGACAGGGTGACACTCATGCTAAACCTGCCGAAGAACACAAAGGACACTAAATCAGCTAAGACAACCTATATGGCGACTCAAAAATATAGTACGCCAGACATCTGTTTTTCTGAATTGAACACTGCTTAAAGCAAAGAACGTCGTTCTACTTTTTATATTTTCATAAAACGCTGTTTTTCTGTTGTTACGAAAAACGGCGTTTTGTGCCTTTGTAGATAAAAACAATATATGAAACGCAACACCATTTTAGCAATTTTGGTGGCAGTAGGGGTGCCAGTGCTATTCTTTATGCTATTCGAAGGCGGACGCGGGCTGCCTACAAAACCGCGCCTACCTCATTTCCACGCTCTTAGCAATACTGATACCCAAAACAATAAAATAACCCTCAAAGATACAACATGGCACACCATCGGTTCATTTGAATGGGAAGGCTATCATAATAAAAAAATCACACAAAAAACTTTGGAAAACAAAGTTTGTGTGACAAGTTTTTTATCCACTAAAAATCCTAACAGCGAATTGGTGATAAAAGCCTATCAAGTATTGTACGAAAAATTCAAAGACCGTCGCGATGTGTTTTTCCTTGTTGCTACACTAAGTCCGCAAGCAGACCCAATGCCAGATTTGCGCAACTATGCCGACCGTTTTGAGGTAGATTCGAGTCGATGTTTGTTTGCAAGTGCGGATTCTTTGAGCATATATAAAACAGCAGTTGAGCAGTTTAAGGCGAACAACAATGTAGCAACAACAAGCAGCAGCGATTTGATTAACAATCCACCTATTGTTTTGATAGACAAAAATCAAACCATTAGAGGGCATTATAGGGTACAAGATGCCGATTTTCCGCATCGCCTCATTAGTGATTTGTTGATATTGATGCTCGAATATCCTGAAGAACGCCCGACTATTAAACGCAAAAGTGATTTGTAACCATGAACCAACCTACCAATTTCTTTGCCAACAACGAACAATTGTGGGCAAAAATTATCGTCATTGTTTCTATTCTTGTGCCTGTTTTGGTGACTTTGCTGTTCTATGTGCAGCCTCCACAAATGGCGAATAGTTTCGATTTTTCTGTGCTGCCTCCTTTCCATGCTTTCCTCAATGGCAGTGTAGCTGTTTTGTTGGTGTTAAGTTTCTATTTTATCAAAAACAAAAACGTACAAGCCCACAAAATCTGTAATTTGACTGCTTTGGTATTATCTGCCACCTTTTTAGTTTCGTATGTAACGTACCATACTTTTACAGAATCGACCAAATTTGGTGGTGAGGGAGCAATACGCTACATATACTATTTCTTATTGCTAACCCACATTGTTTTAGCTGCCATTATTTTGCCTATTATTTTGTTCACCTTTCTCTATGCTTTTGCCAACAAATTTGAACAACACCGCAAAATAGCGCGCTGGACTTTTCCACTTTGGCTCTATGTTTCGGTGACGGGTGTTATTGTTTATTTGATGATTTCGCCCTATTATCAACACTAAGCCTTGTTTTTTGCCATAAATGCCGTAGTTTTGTCCCGAAAAACCTTAATTTTCGCAAAATTCACACCAAGCTTGTAAAAAAACGAACATGAAAAAAAATATTTTCGCAATAATTTTGGCTATGTTGTCTTCTACTGTCATAGCCGTAGCACAATGCCCGATGTGTAAAGCCGCCGCTGAATCTAACTTGAAAGATGGTGGTACGGCAGCTTTGGGCTTAAATACAGGGATATTATATTTATTTTTTACGCCTTACCTCATTGTCGCTATTATCGGCTATATTTGGTGGCGGAACAATAAAAAAGCCAATACGCTGGAGACCAATGTTCAGGTCGAAGGCGAATAGTGTGCATAAAACACCCCCATCAGTTTTCCCTGATGAGGGTGTTGTTTTTTTTACAAAAACTCAACTTTCCTTTTCGACAAGAGCTGCAAATGCTTCTTCTACCGCCTCCCAAAGTTCTATTTTATTGTTTTCGATGTCGAGGATATGAGCAAATGTGCCGTATTCATACTGCTGCAACTCCCCCACAATGGTCACACCTTTTGCTTTTAGCTGTGCCAATAATGCCTCCAGTCCCTTTACTCTATAGTTTATCATAAAATCTTTGTCAGAAGGCTGAAAATAATTGGTTTGTTGCTTGAAAACACTCCAAACAAGATGTTCGGGTGTGCGGTTTTCGGAATACAGCAAAAAACTTGCCCCATAGTCATCTACCTTAAAACCGAGATGTTCGGCATACCACTCCATCAATTGTTTCGGGTTGTGGGATTTGAAAAACACACCACCTAACCCCACTTGTATATCAGGTTTAGTTGGTTTATCTAAGTTTTCTACCCAGAAAATACCATTTTTGTTGAGGTCATACAAACCAAATTCGTGGGTGTTCCAAGGTGTGTGCAACTTAAGTTGTTGGCTATCCACAATTTTTCTGGTGACAAGTTCTTCAAAAATAGGTTTGATATTCGACACCATTAGGCGAATAACTGACCCACCCAACAGAGGGTCTTCTGTTGTGTCGGCGTGCCATTGGAGGTGGAGGGTCAAATTGTCGCGTTGTAAAACGGCATACATTTTGTCGGCATAGATAGCTTTAAAACCTATTTGGTCTTCATACCAAGCAAGATCGCGCTCGATGTCTGCCGAGGGTAAAACGGGAACGATACTTTGTAAATTGGTTGCACTCATAGTTATTTTTATTTTAAACAATTGTTTATAAAGTGTGCTTTTTGTGTAGTTTTTGACCATAAGAACATTTTCGCAACAAAAATACGCATTTTTGATTAAATATCGCTAATTTATTGTAAAACTTAATTTTTTCATAGAACAATAATAGATTTGGGGGCGTGTTCTTTAATTCGTTGGACAGAAAAAAGCAAAAATGATGCTAATATTGTGACAAAATGATGCTATTTAACCTGATATTGTCAGTATTCTACCTCAAACTGTCCAACGGAAATGCGTGTTTTCAGAAACACACCGATTTGGGTCTATAGAAGACTAATAAATTAAAAATACTATAAAATAAATGAATTTTTTAAAAATATTAATGTTTGTTATTATAATGATTTTCTTTGCTTGTAATAACCAAACACAGACGCAAAAAAAATGCTATAGCCAGGACACTGCTCGTTGTATACTATTATATACTTTTGACGAACCATGTTTTGATGAAAGTAATGAATGTGACAATTATTATAGAATGATTTATCAGCCTTCTTTTGATTCGGCTGTTGTTATTTCAATTTTTCCTTTGGATATACAAAAGGCAAAGGTTAGGATTAAGTACATCTTGACCAATGAACTGCGAGAAGATAGGATATTAAAAAATTATGCTGAAGGCAAAAAAGGCAAGAATACTGTAGCAGAAAAAGAAATAATTATGCCGTATGTAGATACTTTACGACAAATGCTAACCCATACTTTTTTTCGGTAAACAGAACAGGAAGAATGGCTTGACCCAAGTAGGTATCAAATTGAGATGAATCAAGATGGGCGTTTTTATAGCGTTTGGTATAATAACCCTACAGAACCTAATTTTTTGAATGTTGCTGCGTATTTTAGAAAAATAGCAGCTAATTGAATGGTATTGACACTACCTCCATTTGGGTTAAGTTCGATAACGCATTGATTTTTTTGGGCGTTTCCCTGCGGGTCGGGCTGCTACGGGCTTCGCTACGCTTGGTGCTGCGTTGCTCTCCGCACTGGCTAACGCCACCCTCCGCATCCTAACGCGCTTCGCCATTCGAAAAAAATATCGTTATTTTTTTAGCCATAGAACCCGATTGTTGATGCAATGCTATAGTCCATATACCCATACCACAAGAACAGTTTTTTTTCGACAAACATAGATAAAATACAAAACACTAAAAGTAGATATTTCAGCATTTAAGCCAAAAACTTAACATGATTTTTTTCAAGTATCATCTCAAAAAAAAACGGTCACTCTTTGGCAAGTGACCGTTTTTCTATACCTTTGTGTTTTATAAAACCAACACCTCGAAGGGAGCATCACAAACACAGAAAATGAAAGTTTTATGCAGGGAGAGATTACTTGGCATGACCTTCTGCCCTACAAGAACACACTGTTCGATTATTCCCAAACTGCTTTGTAGGGCAAAACAGTAGGTAATTCGATATAAAACAATTCGCCTTCGAAGTCAATGTTTAGACTCGAACTTCCTGAAACCCTTATGGCATCATCTTGTGCAATTGGACTGTTCTCAACAATTCCGTCTCCTTTCAATACATAAAAGGTATAGCTGCATTGTTCATTCAACGCAATTGACTTTTTCGTTTTTTGCTGGAAAATTAACTTTTTTATCGTCAAATCAGGAGTTAGGGCTTGGACTTTACTGCCGCTTCCTATATAACTAATCGTTGCTACACCTGCCTCCATAGTAGGCTGAAAGTCGTTGCTGTGATAATCAACATAAGCGGGTTTTTGCTGAACTGCTTGCTTAAAATTTGGGTCAAACCAAATTTGAAAAGCTCGTGAGCCTTCGGTAATGCGTTCTTGATGTTGGATGCCACTATTGGATTGAATTACTTGAAAACCACCTGCTTCCAAATCTGTCCAAACCTGCGTTTGTGTATCAAAATGTGAAATTTTACCTTCAAATAAAAAGGTCATAATTTCAAAACCTTGATGCGGATGTAAGCCAAATTCGCATTTTTCATGCACATAACCATTGCTCCAATAAAACAAGGAAGAATAGGGTTTTACGGTTGTTTTTCCTTGGAAAACAGGTTTATTGGCATGAAAGCGTCCGCCAAATATGACATCATTGAACTGTTCGGATTTTTTTATGACACGTATCATTGCTTGATTTTCTTTTTTAATGTTCGCAAAAATTTTGAACGGATGAATAATAGTTAAGGCAGTACCTGCCACGACACTTTTAAGAAAGTCTCTACGTTTGTTGAAAAAAGGGATAAAACCAGACATTTTTAAGCATTTTTGATAGAGTTAACAATATTTTTTAGATTTTGCAACCATTCAGGATTGGTAATACCTTTTTCTGAATCAAAATTTTCATAAAATTTGGGTAATGAGAAACTGCCTTTAATGTCTGCTCCTATGTACGGGAAATAGTTTTTAGCTGCTTCTAAAACCGTTGCTCCGCCTCGCGCACCGGGCGAAGTAGATAGCAACAACATCGCTTTGTTGCCCCACATTTTGCGATTTTTGATGCGTGATGTCCAGTCCATCAGATTTTTAAACCCAGCATTATATGAGCCATTGTTTTCGGCAAGCGACAATACAATTATATCGGTATTGTCTATTTTGTTGGCAAATTCAAGCACAACATCTGGAAATCCGTTTTCATTTTCTCTATCCACGCTGTATAAAGGCACGGCTAATTGGCTAATATCCACCAATTCTCTTGATGTGCTTCCGAATAGAGATGCTGTAAACTCGGCAAACTTACGATTGATAGAGTTTCGACTATTGCTGCCACCTATGACTAAAATTTTCATGCTTATTTTTTATTTGATGATAAAATACCTATTTTTAATGTATAAAACCTAAATTATTGACCCAATTTTGACACAATTGAAAAATGTTTTATTGGCTTGATAAAAAAAATTATCGAAAAACTTGATTTATGCCGCAAAATTACGGTATCTTTGCTTACGAAAGTATAGTAGTTACCTATACGTAACCAATTACCTCCAAGTAAGTATATTGATAATCAAATAGTTATGAAACAAAAAGAACAACTTTGCCAATTCAAACTCATGGCATCAAGAGATGCTTTAGAGGTGATTCAAGGAAAATGGCGCATTCCTATTATTATATCCCTGACGTATGGTAACAAGCGTTTTGGCGAAATACAGCGGGATATTACAGACATTTCGCCCAAAATGTTGTCGCAAGAATTAAAGGCATTAGAAGCCTACAAAATAATTAGTCGTACACATTACGATCGTGAGCGGGTGTCGAACGTCGAGTATTCCCTCACAACTTTGGGACAATCTTTACATAAATTGTTGGAGGAGCTGCTGAATTGGGGTGTCTTTTTTAGAAATGAAATAGTTAATAAAAATATAACTCCATAGCCGAACACCAAACGCACAACCTACAAAGCCAAAGACGGGTGACAGATTTGTTAATGGCGGTGTTGTTCTCTGATATCAATCCCAAATTCCTTCTTTCCTCCAAAATCTAACAACCATCAAAGAGAATAGGCGTTTGATGGTTGTTAATAGAGGTTTGATTTGGGGTGAGTATGAAAGGGAAAATTACTCAAAACCTGATTGTGTTTTGAAAAATCTGTATCTTTGCCTTTGGAATGATTGTTCTGTTTTCGCAAATGGGAGTGATTAAGGTAAGAAAATTACTATATACACACATTTTGCGCTGGCAAACATTTCACTGATAACTGGGGTTTTATGGAAGGAGTTATACAGAGAGGAGTCGGGAGACAAATCAAGACTTAAAAGTTTCAAAAAAATAAAAATGGGTAATCTTTTTTTCGGACTAACTTGCATCTCATACATTGGTTTATTATACATTAATTTATATAAACCCAGAGGTACAGGCGACCAAATGGTAGGTTGGGGATTTGTGCAATTGGCATTTTTGGGAGCATACGTTATTAATAGTTCGCTCCTTACTTTAAATCTTTGCTATCACCACAAGTTTGATTGGATTAGTGAGTCAGCCACTACTAGAAATGTAATAATAGGATTTGGCTTTCTATGTCAAATGGCAGGATGTGTCTATTTTACTTTCATCAATGGCGACCACCACAACATCTCTACCTTAAATGTCTTGGGAAAACTGATGATACCTTATGCAGTGTTTTGGATACCTTTACTGATGTTAGTACCTTATGCTATCTTATTAAAACCAGAATGGCAAAACGGACTTTCGCAGATGGTGTATAAAGCACCTTTATTTCTTGCTTGTCTTATTGGACTTATATTTCATTTTGGTAGAGAACAATTGAAACATATACTTACTAACCATGAAGCATATAATGCACAAAAATTGCAACAAGAATTGAACCACATTGGCTTTACAAATAAGACCACTGATTTGTTAATATACCTATATGATGGAAAAGATGAACGCCTTACAGAAGTCGCTTTAGCTAAATTGAAAAAAAATGAAAACCTAGAAAAGGAACTGCAAGTTATGTTGAGTGATTGGGGTGCGAATCGGGAATTTGTAAGCGCATTAGTTTACTTAAGGAAAAACAAAGTAGTGCAAGTCAAAGAATTTGTCCAGCCACTGAATAAAACACTCGAAATGCTCGCCGAAGAACTTAAATATCGCTTACAAAGTTTTGGAGCAGAAGAGGATTACTTAAAAATGCTAGATGTGGAGGGCATTTGCACTATGTTAGAGGTACAATTCAAAGCATACTCCAGCGAATTTCGCCCGAATATGCTGAAAATTCAAGCAGAGTTAGACAAAGAGCCAAAACCTAATTTTTTGGAAATTAGAAACAAATACAGGGCGGCTGTAAAAAAATGGTTAGAGGCAAATTAACAATAAATACAAAATTTTCAAACAAAAATGACAATACATAACGGCATCATCGAAATAAAAAAAATTGAAAATCAGGGTCATAATGCAGATAAAATAGGTTTGCTCATCGTACAATTTGTGCATTATCCCGATTGCCAACAACTGCAAGTGTGGTTGCCTAAATCCAACTACTTAAATACAGATTATGGCAACTATCAAATAATAAAACAAGATACACAAACGCTTATAGAGTCGAACCTTATTTCTAATGCAATAAGCGGTGGAAGACAAATGTTAATTGATACTATCGAGTATGTAACAGGAACATACCTATTAGCAATAGAACATCCCGAAGGTGGAACACTTTGTCTGTACTTTCAAAAAAATCCTGAAATTCATATAACCGAAGAAGAAAAAAAACAAGCGCTACCACGAGACGACTCTTGGAGATTAATGGGCTGGTAAGAAAACGTTAATCAACAATATAAACTTTTAAAAATATGCAAGAATTAACCGAAAGAGATGCTGACATATTTCTAACGAATCTAAAAAACACTTTGATTCTGTTTGCTAAAAATGCGGCTGAACTAAAAGCGTTAGAAAAACCCACATTTGAGCCTATATACGAAATGCAAGATGGGCTTGATTATTCGTTATCAGACCTTTGTATAGATACTATTTTCAAGTATCAATTGCTGGACAATGCCATTAAGGAGGAATTAATGAACTTTAAACAAGGTGCATTAAGTATAGAAAGTAATAAGTGGCAATGGAGTGCCATAGATACCGACCCTATCTGGACTGCTTTGAGACAGATAGCAAATACTTTATTAGAAAAAATTAATGTCGCAAATAAAGACTACATTGATGACTATTCCATAAGTTTTGACAGTGATGGAAATGTGGTGGAAAAGGGTAAGAAAATGTAGGACAATTTCTGTTTATACCAAATCGAAAGTAAATTTATTTTCAATTAATATCTTGCAAGATAAAGTATTTCTGTTTTTAAAATAACAAATAAAACCCATTCTTATATTTTTATATCTGAGATGAAGAACCAACGAAAGAAGACTATACGAATTGATGTTTGCTGTGGTAGCAGATGGATTGCGCGAACAAGGTATGCCTAAAAGCGATATAATTGGGTTTTGTTCCAGAAAGAGATAGGATTCATAGGGGATTTGTGGTAAAATTGTTTTTTTTGCTTTGTGTTTGCTTATGTGGTGGGAAAAATGTATCTTTGCGCCGAAATTATTGCTCTGCTTGTTGCGAGAGGGGGATGTTAATTTGTTTTTAACAAACTTAAACTTTTTGTTTGGTAATAAATAAAAATAAATAATGGAACTAGGTAATAAACATATAGGTGTAATAAAATGGTTTCATGACCAACAACGAGATGCCTATTATGGTTTCATTCAGCATTCTAAATTGGGTGATATTTATTTTAACTCAAGAGGTATTGCTGTTGGACAATCTATGCAAAAATTTATTGAAAATGAAGTAGTAGTTTTTGAAAAAAAATCAAGCCGCATGGAAAATAGTTTAGAAGCATATAATGTTAAACTAGTAGAAAATGAAGAAAATATTATATTCCTTTTTTCTGAATTTTTAAGCCTATTCGCAGAAAAAGGAATTTATTCAGATTATAACCTTGTTCAAAAAAGGGTATTTAATTCAATTCAAAAACTTAATATTAATATAGATGAAATAATAAATAGCAAACTTAAAAGATTATTTTCGGATCTAATAGAAAATACCAGTTTTACTTTTGATAAAGCAAAAACAATGATTTCTCTTGCGAAATCGTTGTTCCCTAGTGATTATTTATATTTTACCACTTTAATATTTTCAAAACTAGATAGAGAACTGCTTTTTCAATTTTGGCTTGAAGGGACAAATGAATATATTGATATTGAATACGCAATTTTCAAAATACTAAATAATCCTTCTGAAAAAACAGTTGCCCAAATTTTTAAACGCTGCAAAGAAACAGAAAAAAACGATTTGATTTTAAAAACGCTATCAAGTTTAGGATATATCAATGATTTAAATAAATATAAAAAAATAATATTCTTTTTAAGATATGCCAAGCAGTATTTGATTGAAAATTACGAAGAAATTATTGCGTCAACTGTAAAAAATTGCTCATCAAATTATAGATTGGAATTATGGCTTGACCTATATTCCAATTACTTTAATTTTGATGAATTTGTTGTTTTTGTGAACGATTTAAATGTAGAAAAACAGGTAAAATTTTTTAAGAGAACAATTAAACTAATTCATGAAGGTTTAATTGTTTTAAATGCTGTCGATTTGGTAAGAATACAAGGCGATAATATAGATTATAGTTTGAGTATTGTTATTCAAGCAATTAATGATTTGGCTAAAGCAAGAGTTACAGAAAAGAAAACAATCTTTGAAATAATTGCTAAACAAGTAAAAAACCCAAATGAATTGCTTCAGATTAAAGATTTTTTTGATAAATGCAATGGTAGATATAGAGCAATTGTTAATCAAAATGATAATAGCGATAATGAAGATTCTACGAAATTTCAGTTAAAACTAGCCGACAAGAAACCACGGTTTGCTGTGATATGTGATGGTAGAAAAGTAGAACAATTATGCAAAAAAACAGGGCTTGAATATTGGTGGTGCGAGAATGATAAATGTTATAGTTTATCGAGAAAATTACATAACAAAGAACAATGGGAACAGTATTCACTTTGGGATTGTTTATATATTCTTAAAATTAAATTCGATGAAACTCACTATGAAATTTTGCTAAATGTCATAAATAAGGTAAATCGTTTTTTAGAACATTTAAAGTGCAGGGGTTGTAACGAAATTTTAAGACCTATAGGCAAGACATTATATTCATTTTGGGGAGTCTCGGATTTTTGTTGCACAAACGATAATTGCAAAGCAAAAGAAAAATCTATTTACATCTCTCATTGTTTGAATGGAAAATGTAATGAAATTATTGACAGTCGCGATAATATAAAATGTAATCCGGAAGGAGGACACCCAGATTGTGGTTGGTATGTTTGTAACTACTGTAACGCTTGTTGTAATAGCCCTCAACTTCAAAAACGACAATGGGTCTATGAAAATATACTTGATAGACCTTATCCTTGTCATTTGGTTGGACATAAAGATTTGGGTCAGTTATGTTGTAACAAGTGTGGAGAAGTTATGAGTAATAATAATCAATTGACCAATGAATTCCCTAAAGTATTGAATTGGTTTATCGAAAATAAAGATACAAATCCTTATATTTTAAAAAGTGGCCAGAGAGAATACGGAAAGTGGTGGTTTATATTTGTGAAAAAAAAGTTATCAGTTGACGAATACAGAAAAAAAATATCGAAACTAATATCCATTGGGTTTAATATTCCAAATTATCAAAAAGAAGATAATTTTTCACAATTGGTTGTTGAACCATCTATAGTTCCAAATATAGATTCAGCAAAAGTTTTTACTTGTTCTAATTGCAATCATGTGATAGATTTAAGAAGCAATAAAGATAAGTATGACACAATTTATCATATTCATAAGAAAGTATTTGCCAAATAGAATATAAATACTTGCGATTATGTAGATATATCTTATTGCTATCTTTATAAAATAAAACGTTTTTTAATATCTAATTCTTGGCTACGTAATAAAAAATCGTACTTTCGTAGCGAAATTTAGGATTATGGCTATCACCGCTCATCGTACTCAAACCGTAAACAATATTTTCTCACCTAAGTATGGAAAACAATATTAGTAACCATGCTTTATTAAAAACAATATAAATGATTCCGCTTATTCAACGCTTGGATATGAAAGAAGAAGAAAAGCAAATTATTGAACTTCTTTATAAAAATGCCGAAGATGCTAAAAAAGAATCATCAAAATCTTATAAAATTTCGATGTGCTCTTTAATTATAGCACTTCTTTCTCTTATTATAAGTATTATATCAGCTATTATAAGTATTATATCAGTTACTGATGGAACTCAGAAACAAATAAAGGAAGAAATATCATTACAATCAAAACAACAAAAAGAGCTGCTACAGCAACAAATTTTGACTAATCAAAATATTTACAATATTCTTGACAGTATTTATCATCAAACCTCCGATGCTAAAAGAACAACTGATAAAAAACTCAAGAATATTCATAAGTAGCTAAAAACCATACAAACAGTTTATTAAAACAATGGCAATTTGACAGAATACTTTGTGTGTTGTTTTAATGTTATATCCCCCCAAAAAAACACTCGGACAGCCTCCAAAGGCTATCCGAGTGTTCCATATTTTTGGTGTTTGGGTCTATTTAGCCTTCCACACCAGCGGGGCGTTCTTCGCCGATGGCGTATGTTTTTTTGATTTTTTTGCTAAAACTGTAGCGTATCATATAGAGAGCAGGCACAAACACGAGGGTAAGAAAAGTGGCAAACAAAAGTCCAAAGATGATAGTCCAAGATAGCGGTCCCCAGAAAACCACACTGTCACCACCTAAGAAAAATTGCGGATTAAGTTCGGTGAAAAGGGTATAAAAATTAATGTTCATACCCAAAGCCAAAGGCACCAAACCAAGTGTCGTGGCAGAAGCGGTGAGCAATACAGGTTTGATACGTGTTTTACCTGCCAGCACCACTGCATCGTGCAGCGTATAGCCGCGTTCGAGCAACACATCGGCAAATTCCACAATGAGGATACCATTTTTGACCACAATACCCGCCAAACCCACAATGCCAATACCTACCATGACAATAGAAAACTTCATGCCAAAGATGGCAAAACCCAACATAACACCAATAATACTAAACACAATTTCGGTGAGAATGATGATAGTTTTGCTCAACGAATTAAACTGCGTCACCAATATCAGGAATATCAACAAGAGCGAAATCAACAAGGCTTTACCCAAGAAAGCACTCGTTTCGGCTTGTTCCTCTTGCTCCCCAGTCATACTCACTTCCACCCCTTTGGGTAGCTGATAGTCGGCTAAAGCAAGACGAATATCGTCGTTGACTTCGTTGGCGGTGCGTGTTCCTGTGACGTTCGATGCCAAAGTTATCACCCTTTTCAGGTTTTTTCGCTTAATACCGCCATACGTACTCGTATATTTCACATCGGCAACGGCAGACAAAGGCAGCGATTTCATCATACCCATTTCGTTGCGGAACGTCAGTTTGGTGTTCAGCAGTGCATCAACACTGTTGCGCTGGTCAGCACGGTAGCGCAACTGAATAGGATATTCGTCTTCTTGGTCTTTGAACTTCGAAATTTCTTTACCAAACACGGCTGTCCGCAATTCGCTGCCGATAAAAGCCGTCGAAACGCCTTCGCGATTGGCTTTGTCGCGGTTAATACCCACAATAATTTCGGGATTGTTGCTCACAAAATCCGATTTTAGTTCTTCTATACCATTGATTTGCAACGAATCTTGCAAAAAATATTTAATATCGTCAGTAATGTTTACTAACTCGTCAATATTTTCGCCACTAATCTCCAAATTAATTGGCGCACCCACAGGAGGTCCGTTTGATTCTTGCGCTACGGTCACTTGAACACCCGGAATATCTTTCACTTCGGCACGAATTTTCTCCAAATAAGTGCGTGTGGACTGTCCTTGTCGGTCGGCAAATTTGACGAAAGTAACCGTTACTTTCCCCTTGTTCGAGGCGGTGCTACGGTCGCCCGAATTGGGGTCAACCGCGCCAATAGCCACATTACTGCCAATAGATTCGACAATAGGGTTGTCTTTGCCCACAATTTGCTCCACTTTTTGCTCCACCAAATGGGTTATCGAGTCCGTGTATGCCGTATTTGTTCCGACAGGTAGCGTCAGATAGGCATAGATGAAATTGGGGTCGCCTTGCGGAAAAAATTCGACAGGTGGCGTGCGTGCCGAGAACAATAGGAACGAAAAAAACAATAGAAAAAGCGTGAAGGCAACTACCAAATAGGGATAAAAACGGTTCATCAAAGCAGACAAAATGGCTTCGTACAAGTCCATCAATTTGGGTAATAGACCATATTCAAAAGCATGTAATAGGCGCTTGATGAATAGATAATAAGCCACGTACATTAGGAAGCAAAACAACATAAAATTGCCCAAACCGCGCCCCACGCCATAACTTGTGAGGCTACTGACAAGCAAGCTAATACCTATGCGAATGCGTTTTTTCCATATTTTTTTCTTTTCTTCGGCGGTCGGATTAGTGTTTTCGGGGCTCATGAACGATGCCGCAAACACAGGATTGATGACAAATGCCACTATCAACGATGCCAAAAGAGTGATGATGAGCGTTACGGGCAGAAAAAACATGAATTTTCCGATAATGCCCTGCCAAAAAGCTAAGGGTACAAAAGGAGCAAGGGTGGTGAGTGTTCCTGCAAAAACAGGCACAAAAATCTCGCCCGCCGCCCGCTTGGCAGCCTCGCCTACCGACATTTTGCCGTTGTCAAACAAACGATAGGTGTTTTCGATAACCACAATAGCATCGTCGACAATAATGCCCAAGGCAAACAACAAGCCGAACAACACAATCATGTTAAGTTCAAAATCTATCCAAGGCATTATCATAAAGCCGATGAAAGTGGACAAAGGTACCGATAAAGCCACAAAAAAAGCGTTGGTCACACCCATAAAGAACATCAACACTACCGTCACCAACAAAAAACCGATGATGATGGAGTTAATAAGGTCGTTAAGGGTGGTGCGTGTCTGTTCCGACTGGTCGGCGGTAATTTCAACATGCAAATCTGCGGGCAAACGTTCGGTTTTCATCTGTTCCACTACCTCATGTATCTTATCAGACGCAGCAATTAGATTTTCACCTGTTCGTTTGATGACGTTAAGCGTTATCACATTTTTGCCATCATATCGGGCATAACTTTCTTTTTCTTTATAGGTATCTTTGATTTCTGCAACGTCTTTAAGGTAGATAGGCGCACCTGATGAGTTTTTGACCACAATATTTTGGATTTGCAACGGATTTGTGAACTCACCTTTGACGCGCAAAGCTCGTTTCATATTGCCAATATCCACCAAACCACCCGAAATAGTCATATTTTCGTAGGCAACAGCCCGCTCAATATCGCCAAAACTAAGGCGAGCAGCCTGCATTTTGTACATATCGACATTGATTTGGATTTCGCGCTCCAAAGCCCCCACCATATCGGCTCGCGTGATTTCTTTCAACCCTTCGACCTCGTCTTGAATATCTTCGGCATATTTTTTCAATTTATTCAGGTCATAATCGCCCGAAATATTGATGTTCATAATAGGTATTTCCGAAAAATCCACCTCCAGCACATTTGGAGCGGCGGGCAGGTCTTTGGGCAAATCAGAGGCAGCCTTATCTACGGCATCTTTAATCCGTTGTTTGGCTTCGGGAACGTTCACATCGGTATTAAACTCAATGACCACGTTCGAAAAATCCTGAATCGAGTTGCTCGTAATTTTTTTTACACCCACTATCGACTTACATTGTTTTTCGATAGGGCGTGTTACGAGGTTTTCCATGTCTTGGGGCGAAGTGCCAGGATAAATAGTACTGACATAGATAGTAGGAATGACAATATCAGGAAAGTTGGTTTTGGGAAGACTAAAATAGGTCAATATCCCAAAAACGGTGATAATAAACGTAATAACATATATACTCGTTTTGTTATCAATAGACCAACTGGTGGGTTTAAATTCTTTGAAAGGAGAATTATTCATGGTTCAATAAAGAAATTTACGAAGCGAGAGAACAGTAGGAGAGGGGGATTTGTTAGAATTTGATGGTTTGTCCGGGAGCAACATCTTGATAACCCGTTACAATCAACTTATCACCGCTGCGCAAACCGTTCTTAATTTCGGCTATATCACCAAAACTCAAACCCACCGCCACATTGCGCTTAACTACCACCGATTTGCCACTTTGTTCTTCAGCCACAAAGACATATTGTCCTTCTTCGGAGTTTTGAATCGTGTTAAGCGGCACAGTAATGGCACTATTAGCAGCATAATCCTTAATTTTCACCATCGCAATCATATTTGGACGAATGCCAACCGAACTGGGAATGCGCAATTCAATAGGAAAAGTGCGTCCGATATTATTAATAATTGTTCCGATATTAGTGATTTTCGCGCTAATTGTCTTATCTAAATCAGGAAAAAATATCTCTGCCACATCGCCTTTGCGAACATTAGTGACATAAGTTTCTGCCACATCGGCTTTCACCGTGAGGGTGTTTAGGTTGATGATTCTAAACGGCGGAATAGGAACACCAATCGCAGCACCTTCGCCCACCTTTACATTCACCTCTTCCACCGTGCCAGATATCGGCGAATAGATATTATACAAATCTGCTTGTTGGCGCAAAGTAGCTAATTTGCGTTCAAGTGCTTCTTTGTTGGTTTTCGCTTGTAAAAACTGCACTTCGGTGCCAATTTTTTGATCCCACAACTGTTTTTGCTTTTGATACATGATATTAGCAAAATCTATTTGTGTTTGCAATTCCTGCACACCTTGCTGGAAAACAGCATCGTCCAAAGTAGCCAGCAATTGCCCTTTCTTCACATTTTGACCCTCCATCACCAACACCGATTTGATAATACCAGGTTGTTGCGGACTAACAGCAATGTTATCGGCAGCTTCGACACCGCCTTGCAACTCAAGATAATGATTAAACACCTGTGGGCGCAATTCTTGCACTTCCACTGCTGTTTGTTTGGCTACGCGATTAGTGTCTTTCACACCCATCTCTTTCTCCAATGTCTTTATTTCATCAGAAAGGGTGCGTTGTTGATTTTTGAGGTCTTGCAGTTGTGCGGCTTTGTCTTGAGGGGCTTTTTGACAAGAAAGTACTGCGAACAAACCCAATAAAAATAGAAAATATTGGAATCTCATCTGCGAATTTAGATTTTTTACAGGATAGAACGCCAATGAACACACAAAAACGCTGTTTGTTTCAACAATACCCAAACCTCAAACCATGAATAATGATTAAAGAAATCGGAAAAAGATTAAACAAACAACGAATGGCGAATCAGCCTGCAAAGATACGAATTTTTACTTGTTTCTTTGATGTTTAAACTGTAAAATGTGCGATATTCTTGAACTATTTTTGTATAACCACTACATACACAACAAAACGGCTACTTCCATACCGAAGTAGCCGTTTGGCTTATGAACAAACGAACATTAAGCAGTGGATTTTAGTATGTCCACAAATTATGTTCTTTTTCAAAAATTTCTTTTTTCACCTTGTCAGACTCCAACAATTGGTCACGACCATTTTTGTAATCAGCAATACGACGGTCTTGCAAGTTAGACTCTTTCATAATGAAACTGCTAAACAAACGCATTTCGAACAAGTCGTCCCAAGTCAAACGATTGGAGTCGTTGCCTGTATTAAACACTTCTTTTTTGATAAGGTGGGGGCGAAGGTCAGGATAATATGCCCAAAACATCGCTTGAGTACCACGAATATCACCCGTATTTTTGTCTACTACATCACGGATAGGACTTACGCCCATGATGCGAACTACCATACGAGAAGCCTCTTGGTCAAAAATCCAGTCTTCCTTTACACGAAAACGATTCACAGTTGCCCAGTCAAAGTCATTTTGAACCACTTTCCAAATGCCTTCACCAGTATCAGGGTCAACCACAAAGGTAGAGTCTGTTCCGCCCAATTGTTTATTAACTTCATCAAAAGAAGTAGGGATTTTAAATTCGTCGTCTGTATAAACGCGAATTTCTTTGCCATGTTCTTTTATCAAACCCAACAAAATGCCAATAAATGGCTCTTTGGCGTAACCAAAATTTTGGTTCATTTTTTGACGCGTGTCGATAACACGCCAAACACGTTTTTCCCAAAATACGTCAGCTTCGCGAATGTGGTCGTAGGTGAGCTGTTGTTTTTCGTTAATCGTTACTCTATCATACGAACCATCGCGTGCCGCTGCAACAGCATTAGACGAAGAGGGGTCATTAGGGTTGCCACCGCCTTTATCGTCTGCGTAGCTTTCTTTTTTTTGTGCAAATGTGTTTACACTCAACAACATTGCCAAACACAAAAAGCTTAATATCAGGTTAATTCGCTTCATTGCTTTATGTTTTTTAATTTTAAAAAGGTGGAAAATAATAGAAAACTGCCTATAAAACGCCATAGTGCGAATATTATTGTGTGATAGGCAATTTTTTTTTAAAAAAAAACAAAATTTTTTAATTTAGTATCCACTACACAAAGGTTCAGACCAATAGAATAACCTTTACTGTAAGGCATAAACTGTTGATAATCAGGATTTTATAAATGTAAATTATGAATAATCAAATAAAAGTTCCCTTCTAAAAAAAATGCAACTCCAATAAAAAAACATCATTTTTAGTAATTATTTTGGGCGTTTCCCCGATGGGGTCGGGCTTTGCGAGGCTTCGCTACGCTTCGGTGCAAGCACCAGCCTAACGGCTGCCCCTACAATCCCTAACGCGCTTCGCCATTCGCACGCGTGGTCTATTAGGAATAATTTTTAATTGGCTACAAAAGTAGCTTTGTCTATAAGGTAAATAAAGGGTGAATTGCTTCACCCTTTATTGTGGTTAATTTGGGATTTTCTCTCTCCCCAACTATTTAATTTTGAATGCGATAGTTCCAAGGTTACGAGTACGCCCATCAGGTCCTGTTGCTTTGATATTATCAAAGTAATATACGCTATTTACTTTAGCTTGCTGTTGCAAAGCAGAGCAAGAACCGCTAAATTTAGCACCAGAGTTAGAACATACTTGCAAGTCCTGACCTTTTTGAGAAAGGGTCATTTCAAAACCATCAACACGGAATTTGGCATCAAAGTCAAAGTCTTTCAATTCGGCAATCATACCAAGTTGTGCCTTAAATTCACCTGTACCCATCACACCACCATTTTTACCACCAAGAGTAGGAATGGGATCTGGAATGTATTTAACACGGAATTCTTTTGCACCACTGACAGCTTTGCCATCTTTGTCTTTTGCACTAAGGTTAACAGTTGCTTTACCAGGAGAGGTAACACGAACATCGAATTTACCTGCACCATTTGGTTTAGCAGAACCACCACCACCACTAATAGAAGTACTAATCGCATCGGAACGGATACCCGAAATAGTACAAGTAATAGGGTTATCCACACCAATATAGAATACGTTCATTTTATCGGCTGATACTACAGGAACGTGTTCGGCGCGGGTAGCCACGGTATATTTAGTGGTGAAAGGATAAGATTTTTTCTCACCTGTAGAGGTAGTGGTAGACACTGTACCTGTTAAAGAGAACTCACCGGGAGCACTTGCGGTAGCTTCATATTTTGCCATACCATCAGCATCTAAGGGCAATGAACGACCACCTGCTACAATGCTAGGACGTGCCATTGAACTTGAAGCTGCCAAATAGATTTCAGCAGAATATTTTTCACCTACCAACAAATAAGTAGAACTTGGGATAACGGCAGCTTTAAAGCGGTCGTATAAGATGGTTTTTTCACTCACTTTTGCAAACAATTCATCAACAACAGCCGCTTCGGTAGAGATGCCGTCATTTTTAAATTTGGTCAACAAAGTACGCACCGCTTGAGCAGGCATACTATGAAAAGTATATTCTTCCCAACTTTTTTTGTCGCTCCCTGGTGGAATACTGTCCGTTTTGAGCGACATACCTGCTAATAATGCTTTTCTTTCTTCTTCTGTGGGTAAGAAAGAGGCATATTTAGTACGGTATTGGGCGATTTTGTCATACAATTCTTTACCCAGACCTTCATCTACAAACAAACGAGTAGGAGTATCCAAATCGTCTGCTTTGAGTAAATCACCTGTTTCAGGATCTGTACCTACAGCTTCCATTAATTTTTGGTCTAAGCCGTCGATATATTTTTGAAACTCTGCCGACATATTACGAACTTCTTTGGCTGACGTAAGCCAATTTTGTCCACGTTTTTCTTTATTGACTTTTGCCTCAAACGCTCCCATAGTATTGCTAATTTTTTCGTTAATAGAGGCGTTAGAATTATCAATACCACGTTTGAGGATACGGAAAGCGTTCAAGATTTCGGCAGATACGTTGAGGGCAAGCAGCGCGGTCAACACCAAGTACATGATGTTAATCATCTGCTGCCGAGGCTCCTTTGGAATAGACATATCTTAAAGAAATATTTTTTAAGCGTTAATTAAAATTAGTTAATAAATGTGTTTAGCTGAATTATTTTTTGGTAGCACCCATAGCCATAGCAGACAACATATTGCCATAGATGGTATTGAGTGATGTCAAATTACCCGCCAAGTTAGCCATTTGTTTTTTGTATTCTTCTGTATCTTTTACAGAAGCGTTCAAGTTGTTGATGGCACCAGTTAAGTTGCTGTAGAATTGGTTCAATGCTTTAAGGTGATTATTGGTGTCTTGCAACTCCAATTCATACACCGCATTCAACGCAGCTAAGTTTTTAGAAACTAATTTTACTTGCTCAGAATATTTCTTAGTACCTTCAGTAGCAGAAGCTAAGTCTGTTGCTACCGAAGCAGCTCCATCATAAGCCAATTTTACTTTACCCAAAGCATCAGCAGCAGCTTTTGCGTTGGCGTTCAATTGACTTGTAGCGCTGGTCGTTCCTGTCACATCGCTTAATTTACCCAAATTGTCACCCAAAGTATTTAAGTGAGAACCCAGGCGTTTAATAAGGTCTTGATTTACACCAGCTTTTGCCAAAGCATCATCTAACTGGGCAGTTGTACCACCACCTGTTAGTTCTGCTGCTGAAATAGGTTGTATTTTTGCATTTACATTGTCCAAACCGGGATATAATTTTTCCCAGTGATACTCTCTGTGAGGAGGAATGATAGCTTGAAGCAAGAATATAATTGCTTCAAACGTCATCGCAATTGGTAACACCGTATTACCAAGTGGGTCGTGCTGAATTTTTAATAAAGCACCATAGATAATGAAGGCTGCACCAACACCGATTAAAAAGTTTTTGGCACGCAAAAACCATGAGGTTTCATAAAAAGCCATAGTAACTTAGATTTTTTTTAGCAGTTAATAAAAAAATATAATTTGTTAATGTTTTTTTAGCTAATGTTTGTTAACAGCAGTTTGAATAAGACTTAGGTGTGTTTAAAAAAAAGGAGTGTCTGAAAAACGGTGCAACAATACGACCTTTTTTTGGATTTTTTATATATTTTGGTCTATTGTCAATATATTTTTTTTTTGTTTATCCGATTAAGTGTGTTTTGTTTGTATTAAAGGAATAAAAACTATATAGCATCTTCGTGCCATATTGAAGTGTTGTGTATCAGCCGAAAACCCTATATAGTTTTTATTCGGTGTTTGGTTGTTGATTAATACTTGTCGTCTATGGAGCGTCCCAAGAACGTCAAAGCACAACGGAAACCGATATAACATTTTGCAGTATCTTGGTATTCCCATTCACGTGTACCTGTTTGTAACTGGTATGCGATGTCTTTCCAAGAGCCGCCACGAATTACTTTACGACGGTCGGTTTGTGACGCTTCGGCTCCTGCATCTTTGCGAATATCAGGGTTCATGTCATGGTCAAAAGCATAAGAGTTTTCATAGAAAGCCGTAGAAGTCCATTCTGCTACGTTTCCAGCCATGTTATATAGACCATATTCGTTGGGGTGATAGGAGTCGGCGCGCACGGTATAGAAACCTCCATCTTCGGGATAATTACCGCGACCGGGTTTAAAGTTGGCTAACAAACAGCCTTTGCGGTTGCGAATATAAGGACCTCCCCAAGGGTAAGGTGCATTTTCTAAGCCACCACGAGCGGCGTATTCCCACTCTCCTTCGAACGGAATACGGAATTCTTCGTTCATGGTTTCGCCGTTTTGCATGGCATAATCGTTCCAAAGACGGCTTCTCCAAGAGCAGAAGGCGTTGGCTTGGTTCCAGTTTACACCTACGACCGGATAGTCGTCAAAAGACGGATGCCAGAAATAGTTACGTGTCATAGGTTCGTTGTAAGAGTAAGCGTAATCGTGTACCCAAGTGAGGGTATCAGGATAGACGGTTACTTCTTCTTTTTTGATGTATTTGCTACGAGAAGCCTGTCCTCGTTCGCCTTTTGCTGCCGCCGTTTTCCAGTCGTACCATTCACGTGAGTATTTGAGTTGGTTTACGTCCAATTCATTTTTGCCTTCAAACTTATCATCGCCAGCATAGAACATTTGTTGTACGCCCGCTACGTCTTCTGAGCCAGCACCCCAATCTAGGTCATAGCTCCAGTCGATTTTTTGTGTTCCTGAACCATCTTCGCTTTCTACAAAGTGACCTAAGATGGTATGGGCAATAGAGTCACGTACATAATGGACGAATTGACGGTATTCGTTATTCGTGATTTCGGTCTCGTCCATATAAAAACCTTGGATAGATTTTTCTTTGGTACGTTGAACAAGGGCGTTGTTGACATCTTGGTCGCCTGGTCCTGTTTGGAATGTACCCGATGGGATATATACCATACCATACGGGTTAATGTGATCCCACATAGGACGGTCTTCAACACCTACCACTTGTCCTTGTGGTCCGCCGGGTGCTTTTTTGCAACCCACAGCAGCTGCCAAAACGAGCAGAAAGCAATAGCCAAATGCAAGTCTCTTCATGGTATAATTTTTAAGATTTTTTTATGGTTTAAATACTATATTGTTTGTTGATTTTTGGCGTGTAAAAGTACGGTTTTTTTATGTATTGTAATAATGCGCGCTTATTTTTTTGGCAATTACATACAAAAAAAGACAAAAAATAAACTTATGCCTTATAAATAGCGGGAATTATAGATAGTTTTGCCTTTACGAGTGTTGTTGATGGGCGGTAGTTGGTAGTGGAGGGTGGTTTCGAGGGTGCCACTATTATAGGTTTTGAGGGGCGAAAGGTTGATGTCGTAGGATTGTGCAATGCGCCAACGGGAGTTTATTTGCCATGCCAAGGTGATGGCTGCCGATTCTATGGTTTGAGAGCTATAGCCGCGAAAGGTGGTGGCGATGTAGTATTTTTTGTTCCAATCGGCAAGGAGTGTGGCATCGAGTTGGTGTTGGTTGAAATCGGATTTGAAAAGGCAGGTGGGAGTAAGTGTCCAATTGTTGAGCGGAATTTGATAGGCGGCATTTATTATAAGATGTAATTGGTGCTTAAAAGTCACGTCGACGCTACCTAAATTTATTTTGGAAGCAGGAGTGAGGAGTTGTTGGGCGGCTACTCCGATTTGCAATTTGGGCGAACCATAATAGAGACCCATGCCAAAGTTGGGACTTAAGGCGTTGCGGTTGTTGCTTGATAAGATATTGTCGTTGTGGTTGATGGTAGTGTTGGTGTAGGTGCCGTTGGGTGTGATGAGTTGATCACCATAGAGGGCTTTTTGCAATATGCCTGCTTGTATACCTATAGCTATAATGGAGCGGCGAGCAATGGGCTGATGATAGCTATAAGAGAGGTTGAGGGTAGAGGTGCGTTCGGCTCCTAGTATGTCGTTGGTGATGGATAAACCCACACCACCTTTGAACAAAGGAACGGGCAGGTCGGCACAGAGGGTTTGGGTGAGTGGTAAGCCTTCGATACGTAGCCACTGGTTGCGAATAGCTAAATCGAAGTTAATATTATTGCGGGTAGCAACAGCAGCCGGATTGTAAACGATGGGATTAAAAAAGTATTGTGTGAGTTGTGGGATTTGTTGGGCAAAAATTGTATTTCCTACAAAAAATAAAGTCAATACAATTTTATTATATAGTATTCGGAGTAGAAAGGATGTTTTCATGCCAAAACGTTTGGGTGGTAGATTTATTGTGTATGGAGAAATTTTTTTTCATTTTTTTTAAAAATTTTGGAAAAAAAACGTTCGAAGACATAAAAAGTCTACAAAAACGAAGTTAATCCATGTTTTTCTACCTATTATTTTGACAGTTGTTTGGCTTGCTTGTGTTTAGATGTGTTAACGCTGTGGGTATTTTTTTATTGTGTGTTGTTGTAATTATTTTTTTAGCTTGCCTATTTTGATTGGGTGTAAACTGCGTTAGGGATATGGAGGGTGGCGTTAGCCAGTGCGTAGCTTGTCGAAGCACCGTAGCGAAGCGAAGCCCGTAATAGCCCGACCCCAACGGGGGAACGCCCAAATAGATAAGAAAATGTTGGGTGAATGCTTTAACGCAATGTGTGTGTTGTTTATTGTGTGTTAAATAAAAAAAAATAAAAAAAATAACAGGTTATGCTGTGAGTGGTGTGATGATGGACAATAGAAACGCCAAACTTGGTAGAATTATTGTGCAAAAGTAAGTTTTTTTTAAGAAAAAATAATATTTTGTCTAAAAAAGCGCACGGATTCTTATGATTTGTCATAAAAAAGATTCCGTGCGCGGGAGTGGTTGGTTGTTGGTGGTGTAGCAAATGGCTATTGCTGTAGCTATCGAATAGGAGCGAAACAAGCTATTTCGCTCACGAAGCAAGCGAAATAGCAGTTCGGGGGTGTGGTATTTGGGGTGTTTCCTTGTGGAGTACGCTATCAATTATAGATACATTACTTCGGGACAAACGATGTGGTCTAAACAAATGGAGGCTGTTGCCCAAGAGAGTCCTACGCCAAAGCCTGACATGAGGAACCATTTTTTGCTGGTTCGGACGGCTTCGTTGGTGTCCCAGCAAATGGTGAGCGGCACGGAGGCGGAGCTTGTGTTACCAAATTCTTGGATAGAGTAGGGGACTTTTTCGGGTGGGAATTTGAGTTTGCGGCGGATTTGTTCGGTCATAAGGCGGTTGGCTTGGTGGAGGACGAGGTAGTCGTAGAACTCCAGCGGGTTGCCTGCGGCTTCGGCGGTGGCTTTGATGTTTTCGGGAACTTCGTTGATGGAGAAGTTAAAGACCGATAGTCCGTCGAGGGCGAGGTTTCGGCGATGTCTGATGAGTCCGCCTTCGTATTGTTGTTCGAGGTAGGTTTCGGGGCTCATTGGATTGCGGGTGGCGCAGTCGGGGATCATGATAGCCTCGGCGCGCGAGCCGTCGCTTTGGAGGTTGAAGAGCATGGGTTCTGCTGTGTCGTCGAGTTCGAGGGCGGTGGCGATGCCTGCGTCACCAAAGAGTGGGTAGGTGCTTTTGTCTTTGTAGTTGGTGGAGGCGCTCGACTTGTCACCTGCCAAGAGGAGGGCTTTTTTGAAGCCTGTGGAGCGCATCATGCTGGTGGCAACGGATAAGCCATAGACGAAGCCCGAGCAGCCAAGGTTGATGTCAAACGCCATACAGTTCATAGACAAGCCGAGGCGGTGCTGCACCAAGAGGCTGGTGGCGGGCAGGTAGTAGTCGGGTGATTGAGAAACGAAAAGGAGCAAAGGGATTTCGTCGCGCTGCCAACCTAAGTCGTTGAGCAAGCGGTCGGCGGCAACGGTACACCAGTCGGAGGTGGTATGCTCATCGGGGCCAATATGGCGGAACTCGATTCCTACTGTTTTGACGAACATTTTGCGTTCTTTTTCAGGAATCCATTCGTAGTCCATATTAGACACTTTTTGTTTAGGCGCGCAGGCAGCCATACCGCTGATTTTTACGCCTTGTATGGTAAATATTGCCACTGTTTAATTAGATTTGCTTTGAACAATGTGGTAAATATCGCGCATGGTTTCGGTGCTGCGCAGGTCTTCGCCTTTAACAGTCACACCATACTCAATATCGATGAAAGCTATGACGACTAAGGCGTGCATAGAACTCCAGTCTTCGAGTTCGCGGTAGTTGGTGTCGGGCAAAAGGGTGCCGGGTTCGAGGTCATCAAATTCTGCCTCTACTTTTTGTACAAATTCTTCTACGCTATCGGTAATCATTAGTACGCTGGTTTGTTTTTTTAGAAATGAATAATAAAAATGAACGGTATGTGGTTTCTCCCTTTGTCATCGCTTGTACTGTCCTCTGTTAGTATTTACGGTTGCTTCCGTTCAGGGGGTTGATGGAGGGAGGGGGTTATGATTTTGTTGTAATTGCTTTTAATTCCTCTATGGTATATGGTTGAGGTTTTTTCTTGTGCAACATAGCATGACAATTGGGGCAAACAGGGACAAGATCGGTTATGGGATTGATTTGGTAGGTTTGTTTAATGGTATGTATCGGAATTAGGTGATGGACGTGTATAAAACCTTTGCCTATATCACCATATACTTTTTCGAAGTCGAAACCACACACTAGACAAACAGCTCCATAATGATCAATGCAATGCTTTTTTGCTTGCAAATTTCGCTCATATTGATTAACTGCTATTCGCGTAATTAATCCTTCTGTATATATATTAGGACTTAATTCCTCTGGGCTTATTTCTTCAGGTATTTTTTCTACCAAAGGTCTATACGCCCAAACCTCCCGCTGTGCTTGTTTTTCTGTGGGTACATTCAGTTTTATGCGTTCAAACGTTGCTATATAAGGCAGAACAGCTTCATTTTGTTGCGTAAACCAAGCACTAAACCAATCCACGAAATTAGCAACACCTTGGTGCGTGTCGATGGAAGCATCAAAAACAGGCGGTGAGGCAGCATTGTATTTCGCCAAATTGTCGAGGATATATTGCGCAATTTCGTCTCTATTTGCCCAAATTTTGTGTGTACAAATTTGGGTAATAGCGTCGGCAATAATAGGAAAAATGATAGTAAATTTGTTGTTGGTCATGGTCGAGAGGTTTGTGTTTTATACTATTTCATATCACAGCATACTCTTAGCAATTCCCAACCGCTCCAAAGCAATCCCCACATAATCCGCCGAAAGTTCAGACCCAAGCCAGTTTCTGTTCAGTTGTTGAGCCATTTTTGCCGTTGTGCCGCTACCCATAAAGCAGTCATACACCAAGTCTCCTTCCTTGCTCCATGTCAGAATTTGGTCGTGGGCGAGTTGTTCAGGAAAAATGGCGGGATGTTGGAACGCAATTTTGTCGCGCGACGACGATGTTCCCACATTATAGCTAAAAATATTGTTCACCTTGCGTTCTTTCGGTGCCACGTGGTCGTGCGACAGGTCGTTTCTGCCATCTTTCGTAATCCGAAAAGATTTGAACGCTTTTTCTTGTTTAATTGCTTGTGTAATAGGGTTAAAAGTTTTGGGTTGTCCTTTGCTAAAACAAAAAATATACTCAAACGCCTGTCTATACCGCTTTCCACAATCGCTCGGAATAGGATTGTTTTTGGCATAAATCATCGTGTCGTGGATATTAAAACCAATTTGTTTGAAATACAAGGCTTGGCGAAAACTACTACCCGTTTCACTACCGTTGATAGTGCGGTCGGCAACCACCCAAATCACCACACCACCATCTTTGACCACCCGAAACAAAGCTTGCGCGATAGGCTCAAAATCAAAATGATAGCCATCATACTCTCGCAAGTCGTCGTATGGCGGGCTTGTCAGCACCATATCCACAAAATTGGTGGGCATGGCAGCCATTGTTTGCAAACAATTTTCGTTATATATTTTGTTGATTTCCATGAATGAATACTTGATATTAACAGCAGTTTTAGGCAAAAAAAACATTCAATTATACCGTAATAATAGTGCCTGCCCAAGACAAACCCACACCAAAAGCAGCCAACAGCACACGGTCACCAGCTTTGACTCTGCCCTGCTGGAGTGCTTCACACAGAGCAATCGGAATGGTAGACGACACTGTATTGCCACATTCTGCAATATACACAAAGAATTTTTCGCTCGGAATGCGCATTTTTTTTCGCAACATTTCCAGCATAAAACCGTTGGCTTGGTGGAAAATAAAACAATCGATGTCGTCAAACGTAGCATTGTGCAACTCCAAAACCGATTTGACCAACTGCGGCGCTTGACGCATAGAAAAAGAAAAAACAGCTAATCCGTTCATCTGAAAACAGTTGTCATTCGCAACTTGGTCGTAGTCGTTCACATAGTCCAATCCCCAAACCAAGTGGAGAGGGTTGCGAAAACCGCCATTACGTTTCATCATAATATCGGCACCACTACCGTCGCTACCCAAAACAAAATCACCGATGTGTCCCGCTTCGGTTGTGTGGCTCACCAATGCTGCTGCACCCGCATCACCAAAAAGTGCCAGTGTTGCTTTGTCTTCGGGGTGCAGCGATTTGGTAATCGTTTCGCCCGTAAGCAACAACACATTTTTGCGGTGCAGCGTTTCCACCAAACCTTTGGCTATGGCAAGGCTATACACAAAGCCCGAACAACCCAAGTTGATGTCCATAGCTCCCGCCGACTTGGGAATGCCCAAATGGTGCTGTAATAAACAAGCCGTTGTTGGACTATGATAATCCGAACCTTGTGCGCAAAACAACACAAAATCGATATCCTGTGGCAGAATATTATGCTCGACAAACAATTGTTCGGCAGCTTTTTGGGCACAGTCCGATGCAATTTCATTATAGGCACTATAATGTCTGTTTCGAATGCCTGTTTGGTGTTCAATTTCGTCGGCTGTCCATTCAGGAAAGCGGGCGGCGAGGTCTTCATTGGTCACTATTGCTTCGGGCAAATAGTAGCTGATAGCTTGTATTTTAGCAGGCATATTGACAAACAAAATGGAGAAAAAATGGACAAACAAATAAAAAATATGCTATCACAACAAACAAAAATGACTATCCAAGCTCAATACCTGAAAAAACATACATAAACACCCCATACTAAATGTGTCATGATTATTTTTCTGGGCGTTTCCCCGTTGGGGTCGGGCTTTACAGGGCTTCGCTTTGCTTCGGTGCAAGCACCAGCCTAACGGCTGCCCTTACAATCCCTAACGCGCTTCGCCATTCGAACAAAATTCATTGTTGTTTCCAACTTTTCAGCAATCCTAAAATTCTCAAAAGCTGTTTTTAGCAAACGCTTGTTTGACGTAGAAATCGAAACATTGTAACAAAAAAACCGTCATAAAATACTGACAATCAGGCATTTATGACGGTTTTGTGTGACCTCGGAGGGATTCGAACCCCCAACCCTCAGAGCCGAAATCTGATATTCTATCCAATTGAACTACGAAGTCGATTTTTGTGGCGCAAAGATACGGCTTTTTTCGACAAAATGTTCATAGATGGGCAAAAAATGGTCAATGAAAAACAAATTTTGCCACCAACATAACTTTCCATACACTCAAAAACTATGACTCATAGTTCATCATGTCCAAAATGCGGTTCAATTCTTCGTTCGACGCAAAATTGATATTAATCTGCCCTTTTCCGTCCGAAGACTGCCGAAGTTGTACCTTAGTACCAAAGTGTTGTTCCAAATTGTTCTGCACTTTTCGCAAATGCACCGACAGTTCGGGCGCATTTCCTACAATAGGTGCAACAAGGCTACGTTGTTGACTTTCGCGCCATAGTCGCACGGCATTCTCCACCTGTCGAACCGACCATTCTTGGGCAATAGCCTGTTGATAAATGCTCAACTGCACATCTACTTCAGCAATTTCTATCAGTGCGCGAGCATGACCCATAGCTATTTTTTGCGATTTCAAACCTGCCTGAATATCAGGTGGTAATTTCAGTAAACGCAAAAAATTGGTGATAGTAGTGCGTCCCTTACCGAGGCGCACCGCCAAATCGTTTTGAGTAAGACTACACTCCGAAATCAAACGCTGATAGTTCAGAGCCACCTCCATAGGGTTGAGGTCTTCGCGCTGAATATTCTCTATCAATGCCATTTCGAGCATTTGTTGGTCGTCGGCAGTTCGGATATAAGCCGGAATTTGCTCCATACCCGCCAATTGTGTAGCTCGCCAACGCCGTTCGCCCGCAATAAGTTGGTATTCGTTGTGCCCCAACAAACGCACCGTAATCGGCTGAATAACACCATGAATATAGATAGAATCTGCCAACTCTTGCAGTTTTTCTACATCAAATTCGATGCGTGGTTGGAATGGATTAGGGGTGATTTGCTCAACAGGAATTTCTGTAATACTTCCTGTTGTAACAGTAGGCAAACTGCGAGCAGGATTGATATCCGATTCTATATCGATATTGCCCAACAAGGCTTTGATACCTTGTCCAAGTGCGTCTTTTTTAGAGGTTTTTGCCATTATTGAATAGCGAAAAATAAAAAAACTAAAAATGAAAAAATGTAAGCATTACACTGCTTTATCGACAACAATGCGTCATCAATACACAGCCATACTTATTTTTGATACAAATCTGCAACAAACAAAAAAAATAGCTCGTATCGCTTGTCTATTTTCCTTTCATTGCTGGTAGGTTGTTTTTAGCTAACAATTCTTTTGCCAAATTGACATAATTGACCGAGCCTGTCGACTGAATGTCATACATAATCACCGATTTACCCAAACTTGGTGCCTCGCCCAATTTTGTGTTTCGGTGTATGATAGTGTTAAAAACCATGCCTTTGAAACGTTCTTTCACTTCCAAAACAATTTGTTTGGCTAAAGAGAGGCGTGAGTCATACATCGTTAACAAAATGCTTTCAATTGCCAAAGTTGGATTAAAGCGCGTTTGGACAATTTTGATGGTATTGAGCAATTTTGCCAAACCTTCCAATGCAAAGTATTCGCACTGAACAGGAATAATGACCGAATCGGCAGTGGTTAGCGCATTGAGAGTAATCAAACCCAGAGATGGCGAACAGTCGACAATAATGAAATCAAATTGGTCTTTGACCGTCTCCAACACATTTTTCATCAAAACTTCGCGATTCGGGTGATTGACCAACTCTATTTCGGCACCCACCAAGTCGGTGTGGGAAGGCAGTAGGTAGAGGTTAGGTCCATCTACTTTTTTCATGCCTTCCATGATACTTGCATGACCAATCAAGCACTCATACATGCTAATGGCGATTTGGCGTGGATTAACTCCCACGCCCGAAGTGGCATTGGCTTGTGGGTCAACATCAACGAGGAGTACTTTGTAGTCCAATAAACCCAAAGCAGCCGAAAGATTAACGGCTGTGGTGGTTTTGCCTACACCGCCTTTTTGGTTGGCGATAGCAATAATTTTTCCCATGATGGTTATTTGCTGTTTTCTAGAAATGGAGTAGAGAAGTAGTTGGCGAAGGTTTAGTATTGAATACGGTATTTTAGATGACGCAAGATATGTATGATTTGTATAAGTTCGTCAGTGCGTGTAGCATCGTAGGTTTTGCTAAAACCGTTCAAAGGTGTATTTGGGACAGTAGCAGACAAAGGACGTTCATAAAAAAGTTTGATTTTGTCAGGTAATTCGATGTCTGCATGGTCAAATATCAAGGACAAAAAGTGCATTTTTAGCTCCTCTTCGTTCCACATCATTCCTTCTGTTAATAAACGTTGTTGTTTTCGTTGCAACTGTTGAGGCAATATATAGTCCGAGTGGAATGGCAACCGATAACCATTCGTCCAAAATAGTACAATGCATACTTACCCGCAAATCAAAACGCCGCAATATCTCGTCTATATCATATTTCAGTTTTTTGATGTGAAAATCTGGCATAGTAAATAATCTTGCTTTTCGTTGAAAAAATAATTAGAAAAAGAGAAACTGATTGCAGAATCGTAACCTATTAAAGCTTACTTTTTTGAAAGTAACTTTTTGAGTGCTGCTATTTCTTCGTCTTTCGCTGCTATTTCTTCGCCCATACGCTGTATTTCGTCCATACGCTGTATTTCTTTGTCTTTCGCTGCTATTTCTTCGTCTACACGCTGTATTTCTTCGTCTATACGCTGTATTTCCTGCTTATACTTTTGAATTTGAGATTCTAAATCTTGAAATTTAGAATCTAAAAATTTTTTTATGTCCATTTGTTTGCGCATTTGTTCGTCGGATATAACCTGTGCCAAATGCGTAATTTCGTGATTGTTTGCTAACATGAGATAGGTTGTTTTTTTTGTGAATTTGGGATAAAGGAAATAAAAATTATAAAGCTTACTTTTTTGAAAGTAACTTTTTGAGTGCTGCTATTTCTTTGTCTTTGTCTTGCAACTCCTGTTTTTGGCTTTGCAACTCCTGTTTTTGGCTTTGCAACTCCTGTTTTTGGCTTTGCAGTTCTTGTCTATACTTTTGAATTTGAGAGTCTAAATCCTGAAATTTAGAATCTAAGTCGTCTTCTATGTCCATTTTTTTGCGCATTTGTTCGTCGGCTATGGCTCGTGTCAAGCGATGCACGATTTTGTTTAACAAAGGTGTTTCTTGAGTACCTCCGTAATCCAAAATGTGTCTATCTGCCGTTTTGTAGCGCTGATTAAAGATGTCTAAGGTCAGTTCTACTTTGTTTTTTGTGTTGGGGGTGAGCAACGGAATTTGTATCGTATAGCTTTCATGGTTGAGCAAACGGACAAATTGGTCGCGTGGTTCGTAAAGCAATGCCTCTCCCGTCACAGCATTAACAAACTTGTTTTTGACCTGCATAATGGCTACAGGTACGTCGTCTAATATGAAACCCAAAAGATAAATTGTAATAATCTCTAAGGGTTTTGGCACTTCAAGACCATTTTCTGTTACCACATCTTCGCGCTGATAGTTTTCGCCCAAATAACGTCTAAACCGCATAATGTCGGTAGTGCGTTTAGATTTTTGAAGTTCTATGAGCGCTTTTTTTGTTTTTCCGTTGGGTTGTTTAAACACAGCAACGAAGTCCAACCTATATATATTGATGGTTGTTTTATCGGAAGTAGTATACTCCATCGTTATCTCTTGTGGCTTAACGCTCAACGAAATAATTTCTGTGTTTAGGATGAGTGACAGCAGTTCGCGAGCAATATCTAAGTCTTCCATTAGATATTTAAAAACGGTGTCGTAGAGTGGATTGGCTTGGGGTGTTTGGGGGAGATAATGATGGAGATAAACGTTTTTGGCTATTGTAATCAAAATAGTTCAACAAAGAGACACTTAACGCATCCAACTTTCGCCAATATCTAACAAAATCAGTTCGCAACCAGCGGCGGCAAACGCTGCTTTTGCAGCCTCATGGTCGACTTTAATAAAGCCAAAAGTATCATAATGAATACCAATAATGGTTTTGCATTGCACAAATTCGGCTGCCACAACGGCTTCTTCGATGCCCATTGTGAAATTGCTACCAATAGGCAACAGGGCAACATCTAAGCGTGTGAAACGCGGAATGAGTTGCATATCCATGGTGAGGGCAGTATCACCTGCAAAATAACAATTGCCTACTTCGGTCTCCACCACAAACCCACCCGGATTGCCACCGTATGTGCCATCGGGCAAAACGCTCGAATGTATCGCATTGACATAGCGCACCTTACCAAACCCAAAGCTCCACGAACCACCATGATTCATTGGGTGTATGTTGCTATATTGGTGTTGGGTTTCGTACCAAGTCACGATTTCATAGTTACTCACAATTTTGGCTTTTGTTCGTTGTGCAATAGCCAAAGCATCGGCAACATGGTCGCCATGACCGTGTGACAAAAGAATATAATCGGCAGGAATAGTCGAAATATCAATATGACTCGCCAAAGGATTAGGTGTAATAAAAGGGTCGAAAAGTAGGTGGGCGGTAGGTGTTTCTACTCCCACGCAAGCGTGTCCGTAATAGGTTATTTTCATGTTTCACGTTTTTTCACGCCCAAAGTTAGGGCATTTTGGGCAAATACTATAGTTAACGCATTATTTTTGTGACAAGATAAGATAAAAAATGAAAAAAGCCTCGAAATATGGGCTTTTTTGCCGTACTTTGCAGCCTCAATTTACCTTTCCTTTTCTAAAAATAATGCTATCACATGTTTAAACTAAAAAGAATCTTGCAATTTGCTTTAGTACTTTTCTATGGTACACAAAAATTGTGGGCGCAAAATGGCTCGCAAGTTGAGATGGCAGATGCTATGCGTTCGTCGGGTAAAATATATGTCCTCTTGGCGGTTATTTTGGCCATTTTTGCGGGTATGATAGTTTTGCTTATCTATATGGAACGCAGGTTGAAACGAGTGGAAGATGCTCAAAAAACGAGTTTGCTATCCGACAAAAGACAGTTAGATTCTTTCTAACCAATTTGCTGATAATACCCATTTTTGTATGATACTAAATAGCAATTTTAGGGTGTTTGCTCTTGACCAAATAGCCAGATACATGGGTGTTTGTCTATTATTCACTTGTTTGACAGCCTGTCATTCAAGCAAAAAAGTAGCGCAAAAAACACCACCAACACCCGACAAAACACCCACCATTGTCGAACCTATCAAACCTACTCCTGTCTCTAATAACATTGGTAGTTTTGAAGACAAAACCACCATAGCAAAAACCCAATTGTTGCTTAACCTTTTTGGCTATGACCCCGGAAAAGCCGACAGCACACTCAAAGACCAAACAGTGGCTGCCTTGCGGGTGTTTCAGACGAGCAACCAAATAGAGGCGGGCGACCGAAGCACTAAAAGTTTAGAAACCTTGGGTCTGCAATGGTTTGATTTTAGCCTCGATTCCCTACAAATGGCTTTGAGCAAAAAAGGCTATGACCCAGGACCCATCGATGGGCTGTTGGGACCGATGACGCGTGGCGCTTGGAAAGATTTTTTGAAGCAAAACAATTTTTCATCAACGCATCTCACCAAAGAAAGTCGCGATGCCGTTTTTGCTTTGACTTACCAATACGACAAACCAACTGAAAACTTACTGAAATACGACACCTCGACACCTCTGGACAATGGTGCATTTTATGCAACTAAGGTAAGCATAGAAAACGTAACCATACGTGATATTCGCTATGCCCTCAACGCACAAGGCTATGACACAGGCGAAATGAGCGATGCTGTTACACCACCCTTAGAAGATGCTTTGTTTCAGTTTCAGTTCGACAAAAAACTGCCCATCGGCGAGTTTAATACCGAAACTTTGAAAGCCTTGGGGTTCAGATGACTCCCTTAAAATTATCCCTATTGAATGGAACTAAGAAATGTTTTTGCCCACCAAATAAGCATTGGGAAAAATGTTGTCATTGAACCTACTGCTGTTATCAGAGGCTTGCACGGAAACGCCAACACTATTCATATAGGCGATAATACCTATATCGGACACCATGTGCAAATTATTTGCGATAATTTCTCGGTGGGTGATTATGGCAAAATCCATCACCATACTAATATACATGGTTATTTGCCTTGCCAAATTGGGCATAATTTGTGGTGCGGACAACACGTTGTTATAGATAGTATTGGTGGTGTGACGATTGGAGATAATTGTGGTATTGGGGCATATTCGCAACTTTGGAGCCATATCAAATATGGTGATACCTTGGACGGCTGTCGCTTCAATAGCGAAAAACACCTGCAAATTGGCAAAGATGTGTGGTTTGTGGGACATTGTTTGGTGTCGCCGATTGTGGCAGCAGACCGCTCAATGGCGATGTTGGGTTCCGTGGTGACGGTTGATATGGCATACAATACCATTTATGCAGGTGTGCCTGCTCGCCCTGTAACCGATGCTTTGGGACAACAATTTATGACCGTACCAATAGACCAAAAAATGCAACAGATGCACCAACACCTTCAAAATTCGGGCGTAAACCCCCAAACGATTCGCATTGTGGAAAGCCTCGCCGATTGCAAAGCCGATGGCAAAACCTATTTTGCAGTCGCCGACCGACAATATATTAAACAAAATACACCCGAAGAAATTGCGTTTATGCGCTATTTGCTGCCCGAAAAAGCCAAATTTACACCCTATATTTTGCCATAGAAGCACATTGCTTTATGGGAGCAAACAAATAAGTAAAACGCTATGCGTATCAGCCAATTTAGACAAACACAAAAACAAATCAAGTAAAAGTTAACATCATGATTTTGTATAATGTTACTGTAAAAGTAGAACTTCCTATTGCGGGAACATGGCTACAATGGATGCGAGAAGACCATATTCCTGCTGTGATGGCAACGGGAATGTTTTTGAGTAGCCGAATGTCACACCTATTGCTGCAAGACGAAAGTGATGGGATTACTTATAGCATTCAGTACGAATGCTCCGATTTGGCAACGCTGCAAAAATATCAAGCCCAATATGCTCCACAGTTGCAGAAAGAACATGCCGACAAATTTGCTCCCTATTTTGTGGCTTTTAGAACTGTTTTGGAGGTTTTGAACTAAACCTCCAAATTTTTTGCGGTTTTTTTCAAACTGTGTGTTACATTGAACCACATAAGTCGCCTAAGTTCATGATAGTTTTTAGCGTCTTTTTTTCAGATGGCGTGGCTTCAAACGTTGGTAAAGTTCGGCTAACAACGGACACTTTTCCGAATGGCGAAGCGCGTTAGGGATTGTAAGGGCTGCCGCAGGCAGGTGCTTGCACCGTAGCAAAGCGAAGCCCTGTAAAGCCCGACCCGCAGGGAAACGCCCAAAAAAATAGCATTCTCTAAGCCAATAAACAAATTAGCAGCAAGCAAAACAAATACAACGAACACAAAAAATTTACACAAACTTTTCTTATCGAATATGCAAATTAGTGCTTCTTATAAGGACATTTGGAAAATATCATACCCTATTATGCTCGGCAGTTTGGCTCAAAATCTCATTGGCGTGACCGATGTGATTTTTTTGGGTAGGGTAGGAGAGGTGGCTTTGGGAGCATCGGGATTGATGTCTATTTTTTATACCGTGATGGTGATGATGGGATTTGGGATTTCGCGCGGCGGACAAATCCTCATCGCACGGCGAGCAGGCGAAGGGCGATACGATGCCATTGGCAACATTGTGGGCAACCTCACGGTGCTACAGTTGATGGTGGCGAGTGTGTTGTTTTTGTTTATGCAATTGGCAGCACCCTACATCATCGGTTTGTTCATCAGTTCGCAAGCCGTGTACCAAGCCTCCTTAGAATACCTATATTATCGATCATTTGGCATATTTTTCAGTTTTCTGGGTTTTGTGCTAATGGCGCTCTATACGGGAATCGGCAGGACGAGTGTGATTGCCTATACGACTATTTTTTTGTTTGTTGTCAATGCAGTACTAAACTATCTATTGGTTTTTGGCTACTATGGTTTTCCCCAAATGGGAGTCGGTGGGTCGGGACTTGCCTCTTCCATCGCCGAAGTGTTGACCACCTTAGTTAGTTTGGCATATATGTTGTTGGACAAACACACCCGAACCTATAGTCTACTGAAACTGCCACACATAGAAAAAACGATATTCAAGCGCCTTAGCCAACTGTCGCTGCCTTTGGTGCTGCAATACCTTATTGGCTTGGGCGGGTGGTTTTTGCTGTTTGTGTTGATAGAAAACATGGGCGAACGCTCCTTAGCCATATCCACCGTTCTCAAACAGATTTATACCTTTTTTAGCATACCTGCTTGGGGCTATGCCTCAACTGCCAACTCGGTGGTGAGCAACCTCATTGGACAAGGTAAACAAGAAGAAGTGATGACGGCTATCTACCGCACTTGTTTTTTAAGTTTTTTGATGACGCTGGTATGTTGTGCCACATTGGTCATTTTTCCCGAAACCTTTCTCGACATATTCACCAAATCCGAGAGCGTGGTACAAGGCAGCAAAACCATTTTGCCGATTTTGATATTTGTCATTTTCTCTTGTTCCATGTCGGTTGTGGTGTTTAATGGCTTGATGGGAACGGGTGCCATGCGACTTTCGTTGCTTATCGAAGCCTGTGGCATGGTGGTTTATCTGGGCTATGCCTATCTGATTGCCAAAATCATGTTGTTGGGACTGCCCTATATCTGGACAGCCGAGTTTGTGTATTGGACAGTATTGCTCGTGCCGTCGTGGTTCTATCTCCAAAGCGACCGTTGGCGCGAGATTAGGGTTTAGTTATAGCTTAAATAGGTGTGCAAATGTTTTGTTGCACACCTATTGTTTTTGTTGTTTTTTATGAAGATAGTAGTGCCTGTTGGGTATATTTTGTTGACAGCATTACTTCTCAAAAAGGAACCGAACCGACATCTACTACTCCTACCGATGTCACCGAAACCTATACCGAAACAGTAACAGGAATAAACCTACAAATGACATTAGTACGAGGCAGCACCTTTACGATGGGAAGCGGTGAGGGTGGCGAAAAGCCGGTACACAGCGTAACCCTAAACGATTTTTATATAGGCAAATACGAAATAACCCAAGCGCAGTGGCAAAGCCATAATGGGCAATAATCCCAGCAGTTTTAGCGGCTGCGCACAATGCCCTGTGGAGAATGTAAGCTGGGACGATGTACAGGAGTTTTTGCGAAAACTAAACGCCCAAACGGGCGAAAACTACGCGCTACCCACCGAAGCCCAATGGGAATATGCTACGCGCGGCGGACTAAAAAGCAAGGGGTACAAATATGCAGGTGGCAATGATATAGACCAAGTGGCATGGTACGGTAGCAATAGCGGTCGACAAACGCACCCTGTAGGACAAAACAGCCTAACGAATTGGGTTTATACGACATGAGTGGCAATGTGTGGGAATGGTGCAGCGACTGGTATGCGGCTGACTATTACAAAAACAGTCCTGCTAATAACCCAGCAGGAGCAGATTTGGATTCATTTCGTGTTTTGCGCGGCGGCGGTTAGCTCAACTACGCACGAGACTGTCGGGTAGCTAATCGCAACAACAACACGCCCAACATTCGCTACAATAACTACAACTTCCGCCTCACCCTTGTCCCATAGTTTGGGCAGTTTCGCTTATTTGGCTTGAACGCAGACAGGGTTCAAAACCCTGTCTGCGTTTTTATAACGTAACGGAAGTTTCAGGCTTCCGAAGGGGTAATTATGGTATTTAGTGAAAAAGGCGGTATCTTTGCAGCCAATGTGCAACCACAACCAAACCCCCAACACCACCCACAAAACCCATGGCAGCACCTTTTAATGACAAAGCTCGCAAAAATATTGCCCTTACATTTCGTTTTTTACGCTAAAACACCTACCTTTGCACCCATAAAAAAGCACCGCAAAAAAATAATTTCAATTTATGGCAGAAGTAATTTATATGCCCGCCCTAAGCGACACGATGAAAGAGGGTGTTGTGGCTGTGTGGCATAAAAAAGTAGGAGACAAAGTAGTATCGGGTGACTTATTGGCAGAAATAGAAAGCGATAAGGCAACCATGGAATTTGAGGCAACAACCAAAGGCGTGTTGCTCTACCATGCCGAAGCAGGCAAAGCTGTGCCAGTAAATACAGGTATTTTAGCCATTATTGGACAAGAAAAAGAAGATATAAGCGCCTATCTCAACCCAACATCGGTGACAACTATCGCCCAAACAACACAAGAATCCGACACAACAACTACCACCATATCCCCAACCGAAGAACAAAGCATACAAAACGATAATGACCGCCTAAAAGCCTCTCCACTGGCTAAAAAAATGGCAGAAATAGGCAGAATTGATTTGGCAAATATCAGCGGTTCGGGCGATGAAGGACGAATCGTCAAGCGCGATGTGGAGGCATATTTGCAAAAAAATGTGCCTATTGTCGATACCAAAATTGTGGAAGTCAAGCCAATAACACAAGAACACCTTCCTGTGCCGCCACCCGTCGAACTGCCGCTTATAACGGCTACCGTCGCGGCTACCACAACAACAATAGTCGACAACGAACGTCAAGCGTGGAGTTATGTGGGCAACGAACAATACCAAGAAAGCACTATCAACTCGATGCGCAAAACGATTGCCCGTCGATTGACCGAAAGCAAAAATACCGCGCCCCATTTCTACCTCACCATAAGCATAAATATGGAAGCCGCCACCGCTTTTCGTCAAGAACTAAACGCTATGGGCGACATCAAAATTTCTTTTAACGACATCGTGATTAAAGCAAGCGCTATGGCACTGCGCCAACATCCTGCCGTGAATAGTTCTTGGCTCGGCGATACCATTCGCCAAAACCACCACATTCATATCGGTATGGCTGTGGCTGTAGAAAACGGATTGGTGGTGCCTGTCATCAAATTTGCAGACAATAAATCACTCGGACAAATCGCCACCGAAGCCCGCGAATTAGGCACCAAGTCGCGCGACCGCAAACTGCAAACCACCGAAATGCAAGGCAATACTTTCACCATTTCAAATTTGGGCATGTTTGATATTGACGAGTTTACGGCTATCATCAACCCACCCGATGCGTGCATCTTGGCTGTTGGGTCTATCAAAGCACAAGCAGTGGTGGTGAACGGCGAAGTTAAGGCACAACAAATGATGAAACTTACCCTTTCGTGCGACCATCGTGTAGTTGATGGAGCAACAGGCGCTAAATTTTTACAAAGTCTCAAAAAAATGTTGGAAAATCCTATGGCTTTGATGATTTAAGTCAAAAAATAAAACTCCGCAGAATCGAACGATTCTGCGGAGTTTTTTTTGAAATACCTCATTCTTTTATCCACAAAAAGAAAACAATAAAGCCTTTGCAAGGTAACATCTATTGTTTTTTCGGAATAAAACCGTATCTTTGCCCTACGCAAGGCTGCGTTAGGGATGTGGCGGGTGGCGTTAGCCAGTGCGGAGAGCAACGCAGCACCGAAGCAAAGCGAAGCCCAGAACAGCCCGACCCCAACGGGGAAACGCCCAAAAAAATCTCTTTTTTTATATCATTTACTTTTAAAAACAACCATCTTATCATGAAAAAATTATTGCTTTTTAGTTGCCTACTACTCGGCGTGTTTTATTGCATACCTGCACAAGCACAGTTTGGACGAATGCTCGAAAACGCTATTAACCGAAATGTCAACAAAAAAATTGATGAAGCCGTCGATAAAGCTTTCGAAGAAGACGCTAAACAAAAAAAAGACCAAAACAAATCTGATAAAACAGAACAAAAAACGAATACCGACGAAAACGAAGCGGAAATAAACGAAAATGGTGACGGAAATTTGGAAATAAAAACCCAAGATTCCAAAACCGTTATTACTGACAAATCCATTAAGGTCGAAAACGCCGATAGCGAAGTGACCATCGAGGAAAATAACGAAAAACCTGTCAATGTACAACCCAGCAAATTCATCGGTTCGTTTGATATCGACATGACCATGACCGATAAAAAAGGTAAACAAGAGAAAATGTTGATGCAATACTATGTTAACACCTACCAAAATGCAACGCTCATGAAAGGTGAAAAGAAATCAGAAACAACTCGCATGATTTTTGACCGCCAAGAAGGGACTATCACCATTTTTGACGACGAAAATAAAAGTGCAATGGTGATGAAACAACCCAAAGTGACCGTTAAAAGCAAAAAAGGACAGGATTCTAATAAAGACTTTCCGAACTATGTGGCAACAGGCAGAACAAAAATCATTAACGGCTACACTTGTTACGAAAATATTGCCGAAGACGAAGAAATGAAAATGGTTACATGGATAACCAAAGACCTTGATATAGACCTCACAGAAGGCATGAACTTTGGCAAACCGACTCCCGCTCAACAAATTCCCACTAATTTGCAAGGAGTAGCCCTCGAAACAACTATCACCGACCTAAAAGACGGTTCAACTATATTCACTCAAATCAAAAACATTGTCAAAGGGAAAACAAACCCTGATATGTTTAGCACTGCTGGTTATCAAGTAACAAAAATGCCTTTTATGGGCAAACAATAGGCTTTTATCGCCTGACATAGAACAATAATAGCAAAAACGCTTGTCACACAACTGTGACAAGCGTTTTTTTGATGTACTTTTAAAGCACTTATGCCGTTCTTTTGCGGTAGTTGAGAATGGCTAAAGCATTAAAAACAATAGCAAAACCGATTAGTTTATAAAAATCGGGCAGTAAATCGCCAAAACTACTACCTTTGATGAAAACCGCGCGAATGATTTTGATGAAATAAGCAGGTGGATTAAACGTCGCTATCCATTGCGCCCAAGTGGGCATACTCTCTATCGGTGTATATAAGCCTCCCATCAAAATAAAAACCATCATAAAGAAAAACGCAAACAAGGTTGCTTGTTGTTGTGTGTCGGCGAAGGTAGACAACAACAGACCTATGCCCAACACACTCAATAAATAAACCGCCGCAAAGCAATATACCGTCCAATAATGTCCAAGCGGAACAATGCCAAACACGATGTATGCCACCACCATGCCTATAGAAATGGACACTAAGCCCAATATCCAAAACGGAATGAGTTTGCCAAGAATAAACTCGTGTTTTTTGAGCGGCGTAACGTTTAATTGTTCGATAGTGCCTGCTTCTTTCTCGGCAACAATGTTTAGCGCAGCCATAAAACTGCCTACCATCGTCACCAAAATGGCTAAAATGCCCGGCACCATAAACAAATGATAATCAAAATGAGGATTGTACCAATTGGCAGAGGTAATTTCTACCTGCGGAAGGTCACTAATTTGGTTAACAGGCAGCCAATCGCTGCGAATTTCGCGGTTGAAGTCGACAATGATTTGAGCAAGATAACTACTACCCAAGCCTGCCCGAACACCATTGACTGCATCGGCAGCCAAATGCACATTTGCTTTACTTTCGCGCACCAAATCTCGCTCAAAATTGGCAGGAATAGTCAAAATAATATCTGCTCGGCTATTGCCAACCGTGCCAAGACTATTTTGATAGGAAGTACCATATTCCACCAACTTAAAATAGTCGGTAGCGGTGATTTTTTGTATCAAACGGCGCGAATAATCGCTATGGTCAATGTCTACTACGCTCACCAAAATGTTTTTTATTTCATAGTCAGCCGCAAAAGGTATCAAGATAAGCTGCATAATAGGCATCACAAGTATCATCCGCAAAATGGTGGGGTTACGGAATATCTGTCGAAACTCTTTTCGCAACAAAATAATTAAATTGTTCATGTTGATAATGGTTTTGAGAGTGTTAAAATAGTGTTATTTTTGGGCGTTTCCCTGCGGGTCGGGCTTTACAGGGCTTTGGTGCAAGCACCAGCCTGCGGCTGCCCTTCCAATCCCTAACGCGCTTCGCCCCGCGAACGATATTCGGCTCTTTTCACAAGCCTTCAGGCTTTTCACACCTTCAAAAAGTCTTTTTCAAACAGTTTCTACCTTATTCCAATCGAACTTTAAACTTTTTGGTTGCCAAAAGCATAAAAAACAAAGTCATTCCGCCCAAAATAGCCGTTTGTTTATAAACATAAGAAAAGTCTAAGCCTTTGACCATGATGTTTTTGATAATACTATAAAACCATTTCGTTGGCACAATATTGCTAATGATTTGCATCGGCAGCGGCATGTTTTCGATAGGAAACATAAAGCCACTAAAAATCAAAGCTGGCATCAGCAAACCCACCAATGAGATAAACATAGCCACCTGTTGCGAATTGACCGACGAAGAAATGAGCAAACCCAAAGAGAGAGTTGTCACAATAAACAGCATACTTTCGGCGAGTAACAAAGGCAGGCTACCACGCATAGGCATTCCGAGAACAGTATATGCCATCACGAGAATTATCAATACGTCCACAAAACACAAAACCATGTATGGAATAGCTTTACTCAAGACCACGAAGATGGGGCGCATTGGTGAGACTAACAAAATCTCCATTGTGCCGCCTTCTTTTTCTTTCACAATAGAAACAGAGGTCATCATCGCACCCAAAAGCATCAAAATGAGAGTCATCACGCCCGGCACAAAATTGAATGAGCTTAATAGTTGAGGATTATACAGCATTCGCGTTTCTATACCAATGCTATACGGCAATTCCATTTGATTAATCAATTCTGCTTGATAGTCCCGCACAACAGCAGCCGCATAATTGATAACAATATTAGCAGTATTGGGGTCTGATGCGTCTCCAATAAAACGGATTTGTGCAGCACGATGGTGCGACAAGTCGGCAGCAAAGTTTTGAGGAAATATCACTACCATGCGAGCCGCGCCACGCTCAAAAATTTCCGCTATTTCCCTTTCATTATGCAGCTCTTGCATAACAGAGAAGTATTGACTGTGGTCGAAACGGTCTATTAGCAACTGACTCGCTTCGTCGTGTGCCATATCTAATATAGCAATGTTAGAATTTTTGACCTCATTGGAGAGTGCAAAGCCATATAGGAGCATCATTGCTATTGGTAAACCCAATAGGATGAGCATACTGCGACGGTCACGCAAGACATGCCAAAATTCTTTTTTGATAAAAGCCCAAAAAACTTTCATATTCTTTAATGGGGGGACAATATGGGTGATAAATAGCGGTGGTGTGTTATTGCTATGTTGTTAATTAAACAATTAATTTGTGTTGTGATAGTTCATAATTGGTATGAGGCAGTAGTTTTCTTTTCTAATGCAGCATAATACTGGTTGTTTGGTCACAAAATGTTTGTCTTTTGTCTTAAAATGGTCTATTAGTTAATTATTTTCCTTTATTGTTTTGTCAATAATCTGATAAAGGCGCTAAAAATCGTTATTCCGTTATATCATTGTAAAGAAAAAACAGTACAAACACAAAACAACACCACCAAAGAAACCAAGCCCGACGGGGTGAAACGTTTATAGCAAAAACAAATCAAATAAAATGTAACAAAAACCCTGAAAGGGTGAAATGATTCCGCAAAAAATGGTTTTTATTCTCACAATATTGTGCCTTGCTCTGCAAACTTGTCACCTTTTCAGGGTTTATTTTTGTAAATACCTGTTTTTTGTACGATGCAAATATTTTATTTTCGTCTTTAAACGGTCTATCCGCAACAATAAACACAAAACACCAACACCAAAGAAACCAAGCCCGATGGGGTGAAACGTTTATAGCAACAACAAACCAAACAAAATGTAACAAAAACCCTAAAAGGGTGAAATGATACCGCAAAAAATGGTTTTGATTATCACGATATTGCGCCTTGCACTATAAAATTGTCACACTTTTAGGGTTTATTTTTGCAAATACCTGTTTTTTGTACGATGTAATTATTTGATTTTTGTCACAAAATATCAATCTTTTATTGCAAAACATTTATCTTTTGTCACAAAATGCCAATCTTTTGTCATGAAGCGGCAGTTTTTTGTCATGAAATGCCAATCTTTTGTTATTAAATAACGATTATTTGTCATGCGATGGCAGTTTTTTGTCATGAAGCAGCAGTTTTTTGTCATGAAATGCCAATCTTTTGTCATGAAGCGGCAGTTTTTTGTCATGAAATAACGATTATTTGTCATGCGATGGCGGTTTTTTGTCATTAAATAACGATTATTTGTCATGCGACGGCAGTTTTTTGTCATGAAGCGGCAGTTTTTTGTCTTTAAATGTTTATTACATAAAAACAAATAGCAACCACCAAAAACTAAATATCCTAAATGATGGTTCACAAAACCTTATTGGCGAATATAAACAACTTCATGAGCTTCGGTATATTGTGGAAGGTCTAATGAACGGTACATTTTTTGCAAAGCTGCCCTTGGTATTTGACCTTGTCGGCGATTAAAAACATTCTGAACGCTTGTTTCAAGGTAAACTATTTTAAATTTTGGATTATAGGGCAATAAAGCATTAATAATTTTGGCTCTCATATCAGCAGTAATGTTGGTACTGTTCCAAACAAAACTTTGTTGGTGAGCAGCATACGTTTTTGCCATTTGATAAGCACGTTGTACAACATGACCTTCGCCTGTAGTGTCACCACGTTTGACTTTCATAGCAATTCGCAAGTCATCTAAACTAACCATTGGCATATCCAGCGTAGCAGCATAAGTATCTTTGCCACTACCAGCGATACCCGACAAAATAATAACCTCAAAAGCCGTATCATCGAAGCGATCGGCAGGATAAGCATCGTTATTTTGGAAAAATTTAAAGCGACTATGCTCATTATAGAACGTTCTGGGAGCAGTATAACAGTCATTTTCAAGACATAATTCCTTAAAATACTCCGCACGTTCGAGCAATTCGGCTTGGTCTTGGCAAATACGCCCCAGCACATCGGCTTTGGCGATGATATATATCAATTCGTTGCGAACGCGCCAGCTCGAAGCAATAACTTCACGGTTAGGATTAGGTTTGTCTAAGCTCCACAAAGGCAAACCATGCAAGCGAACCAAACTACACACGGTTTCACGCTGTCCGAAGGGCATATCCCACAGATAATCGCGCGTTACCTTTTCGCCTACTTTGGCATGACGCGGCGACACAATGCGTCCATCTTCAACAAAAGTGCATTGTGGTTTGGCAATATCGTGTAAAAGGGCAGCCAACTGCAAAATATATTGGTCGTTGGGCGTGCATTGTTGGTATTCGGGCAATTGCAAAAGCGCGTCGATGACCATTTTAGTATGGACATAGACATTACCTTCAGCGTGCCAGATAGAATCTTGCTCACATGCCGCAAGATCTTGAATAAAGTCTTGTTGGTCTAAAAAAGTCCAATTAAGTTGCTGTTCGATGAACCAATTTTTCATACAATAGGAGGATTATACAAAGTTGCGCGTTGCCAATTACGTGTCCAATGCTGGTCTGTTTGCACGTGATTGGCTCTCACATATTTTAAAACATGATAAGGAAACAATTCATTCTCAAAACCCTTTGCGGTGCGACAAACATAGCCCTCGCAATGGCTTCCAAAGGCACTCCCAGTAGCTATATTGCCTGCAATATGTTGTTTTAGGGTGGTTTCAGTAAAATAATCGCGTGCCACAACAGGTACAGTAGGCAAATCTAACAGTTTTGCATAAAAAATCACCTCGTCCCACGACAACCAATAGCCTTCGTCGCGTATTGCAAAGATAAAAAAATAAGCAGGCAGGCGTTCATACTCAATGCTATGGATACCATAAAGATTTTCACCAAATATTTCTAAATTGCCCAAGTCATTATGCACTTGCACCCAGATTTGTTGCATATTCTTTGACCAAGGACTTTGCGTAGGAGCGGCATGAGAACGGGCATAAACGCCATTTGCCTTCAAACAAGTATTTTCACCGTCCAATTTTTCCGTTATTACTATTTCGTGCGACAAAATACCTTGCCAGTCGTGTTGTATTTTGTCGTCATTTGTAGCTCCTTCCGAAAAAGGAAAATGATAAGTACGATTATATTTTGTTGATGACATAATGTTATTGTTTTTAGGGAGTTAAAAGCAGTTGTTGGTTGCTTTTGTTTGTGATTTGGTGTTTTTAAAAATGTAAATAGGATTTTGGTTTTTAATAATTTTTGTGATAAACCTGATTTTGTTAATTTTGGAGCAGGAGTTAAATAAAAAAAAGGTATTTATTTTAGAGCATTAGCGGTTATTTTATGCCCAAATAGCCTTTTAGTCAGCATTTTTTTTATTATAAAACAACAAACACAAAATAATAAGGTTAAAGAAACCAAACCCAAAGAGCCGAAACGTTTATAGCAACAACAAACCAAATAAAATGTAACAAAAACCCTGAAAGGGTGAAATGATTCCGCAAAAAATGGTTTTTATTCTCACAATATTGCGCCTTGTGCTATAAACTTGCCGCCCTTTCAGGGTTTATTTTTGCAAATGCTTGTTTTTTGTGCGATGCAAATATTGGGTTTTTGTTCTAAAATATTTAATTTTCATTTTTTTACCATTTTCATGTTTGCTATCTAAAACGTTTTCCCAAAACATTCTGTATAAAAAAAAATCCCCCTTTGTCTTTGTAAAGATAAAGGGGGATTTTTGTGCGCTAATTAGTTTTACACTTCCATATCAGGAGCGTTTTTTAAAACTATAGGCATATTATCGCCAGCACTACTTTTAGTAGCACGGCGGCGACCCCTCAAATCTATAATAATTCGAGCGTTTTTGTAGTTGCGAACAAAGTCGGGGTGAGTTTTTTCAAACTCTATCACCAACAAATCCATTTCATTTTTCAGAATAGAATCTCCCTCTTTGAATAAAGAAGATAATTGCTTAGTAGCTCCTTTGCGATTGATGATTTGCTGGCGTGGTGAGCTTAAGATGTCGTTAAATTCGTTCAATTTTTCTTGTAAATTGGATAGCATATTGGCATCTATATTGTAGTCACCCAATTTATTTAGGTTGTAATCGGCAAGATCTATAACATTTTGGGTTAAGTCAATTAGCAAAGTGTCTCTTTGCAAACTCAATCTGGTAGAATTATAATTGACTTTGTCTCTAAGCGTCATATTATTAGTCACATTGGCAAAAGCAGTCAGTTTTCTGCAAAGATGTTCCAAGCCTGCTTCTATTTCTTCGCGTACTTGCTTTTTATCTTCGCTTACACCCGTGATGGGAGTAGACTGTAGCATAGATTGCTCCGTAATTTGCTCATTGGCAATGTGAAAACGGTCAACAGCATTGGAGAACGGCAAAAAACCTTGCCATATACTTTTGTTAACATTAAGTGTACCCAGAACACTGAAGTACATACTACGTTTATTTTCTTGGTTATTATTCATCGTAAATAGTATTTAGATAAAAAGATGCGGCAAAGTTACTGTTTATTTTTTAAAATTCCAAATTTTTTGTAATTTTTTTTGATTTTTTTTGGAATTTTGTACAATAAATTGCTTTTTTCATCTAAAAAATTGTTGTCAGTCACAAATACTACCAAGTTTATGCCTTAAAAACTATTGATTTTTGTCATACCCTTCCCCTGCTATCCAAGTATTTTCTTCGCCATGCAACAACAAACACAAAACAACACCACCAAAGAGAACATATCCGACGGAGTGAAACGTTTATAGCAACAACAAACCAAACAAAATTTAACACAAACCCTGAAAGGGTGAAATGATTCCGCAAAAAATGGTTTTGATTATCACAATATTGTGCCTTATGCTATAAACTTGTCAGCCTTTCAGGGTTTATTTTTTGAAATGCCTGTTTTTTGTACGATGCAAATGTTTGATTTTTGTCCTAAAATGGTCTGCATTAAACAACAAACACAAAATAATAAGGTTAAAGAAACCAACCCCAAAGGGGTGAAACGTTTATAGCAACAACAAACCAAACAAAATTTAACAAAAACCCTGAAAGGGTGAAATGATTCCGCAAAAAATGGTTTTGATTATCACAATATTGCGCCTTATGCTACAAACTTGTCAGCCTTTCAGGGTTTATTTTTTTAAATGCCTGTTTTTTGTACGATGTAAATGTTTGATTTTTGTCCTAAAATGGTCTGCATTAAACAACAAACACAAAATAATAAGGTTAAAGAAACCAACCCCAAAGGGGTGAAACGTTTATAGCAACAACAAACAAAACAAAATTTAACACAAACCCTGAAAGGGTGAAATGATTCCGCAAAAAATGGTTTTGATTATCACGATATTGCGCCTTATGCTACAAAATTGTCATCTTTTCAGGGTTTATTTTTGCAAATACTTACTTTTTGATGTGGTTGTTGTTCGATTTTTGTCACAAAATATCAACCTTTTATTGCAAAATATTTATCTTTTGTCACAAAATATCAATCTTTTATTGCAAAATATTTATCTTTTGTCACAAAATGCCAATCTTTTGTCATGAAGCGGCAGTTTTTTGTCATGAAATGCCAATCTTTTGTCATTAAATAACGATTATTTGTCATGCGATGGCAGTTTTTTGTCATGAAGCAGCAGTTTTTTGTCATGAAATGCCAATCTTTTGTCATGAAGCGGCAGTTTTTTGTCATTAAATAACAATTATTTGTCATGCGATGGCAGTTTT
>JAEUUX010000024.1 GCA_016787295.1 Chitinophagales bacterium | reverse complement strand
ATTGATTTTTTTGGGCGTTTCCCTGCGGGTCGGGCTGCTGCGGGCTTCGCTTCGCTTGGTGCTGCGTTGCTCTCCGCACTGGCTAACGCCACCCTCCGCATCCCTAACGCGCTTCGCCATTCGAACAAAAATATCGTTATTTTTTGTCGGCAAAACAGCTTTTTTCCGACAAAATAGTTAAAATAAAACAGAAAGGAGCTATTTTTTAAGATGATTTTGCCGATTCTGCCAACAAATTCTCTATTAATTTCGTAAACTCTTTAGTAAACGAAACATATTGCGAAGTAGCAGGACCTTCAAAACCACTATGAACATCACGCACTTTGCCTGTTTTGTCTATGACCAACAAAGTCGGAAAAGCTTCGATGCCATTCAGTTGTGGAAACAATTTGGACGCTTCTTGTTTTTTGTTTTTGCCCGCCAACAAAATAGGATAGTCAATACCCACTTGTTTTTTGTAGCGCAATAGATTGGGGCGTTCTTTTTCTAACAGTCCGCTTGGTTCAAATGCCAAAGCAACAATGGCTATTTTGTTGCCATATTTTTTGGTTATATCAACCAAAAAGCGCGATTCGTCATAGCAATTAGGGCACCAGCTGCCCATCAATTGCACCAATACTACTTTGTTCTTAAATTCGGCATCGGAAAGCGAAACCGTTTTGCCATCAAGGTTGGGCAAAGTAAAACGAATCGTTGCATCTTGAGGGTTTTTCAAATAACTCAACTTACCTATTGTGGGCAAGGTAGCCGTGTCGTTTTTAAATGCTATCCAGTGAGCAAAGTAGGACGAACCTGCATAGAAATCTCCTTCTATGTCGCCATATTCAGTCAGATTGCCTTGTAACAAAAAAGCATGTGCTCCATCAAAAGTCGATAACAAAATTTCGTTGTTTGTTACACATCCTTCTAAATAGCGATAGTCTCCCGTAGGTGTTCGGAAGGTGGCGGTCAGGTGCGTGCCATTTTGCTTAAATTCGCCAATGGCATCTTCTTTGCTGCTTTTGTCGCCTGCAATGAAAGTTACCTCCCACTTGCCATCGACCTTCGGAATAGAATCGACAACATTGAAAATAAAGCGACTACTATCACCATGCACGGCATAAAAAGGGATATTGGTAGGTACTTCACGCCCATAGTTATACCATGCCCCCAAAATGCGCTTTTGGTTAAACTTCCCACGCAATTCTGCATTATATACAGGCAAACGAATGAATACCGAATCGTGGTCAAAAGTAAAATCATTCACCACAATTTTTTCGTCTGCATTGTAAATAATCATTTCATATTGCCCATTTTTGTATTTCAAATCAAAATTAAAAGGCAATTCTTGTGTTTCTTGTAGGCGCAATGTAGCGCGCCACCGCCCTTGCCACAAAGATAGGTTCTTGTTAGAAGTGTTTGTTTTTTCGGTGTCGGTGCAAGAAATGATAAATAAAAACAAAAAAAGTGCTATTGCACGTCTATATAGAAAAGTCAAAGACATTGTTGCTAAATTTGGGTGCAATATTACCGCATTTTCCTAACAATTTCAAAAAAAAAGTTCCTGTCAAAAGAATTTTTTTATTCTACATATAAAACTCAAGTATTTGCCCCCACAATATTTGCACAACACTGTTGTTGCTTTCATATCGTCTTACCACAATACATTTAGCATTCAAAAAAATAAGCCTTTTTAGTATGACCATTCACGGTTTACAAATTCTATACGAAGATAATCACATCATTGCTATCAACAAAAAAGCTGGTGACATTTCGCAAAGCGACGAAACCAACGACCGAACACTTGGTGATGATGTGCGTGACTACATTAAAGAAAAATATCAGAAACCCGGTGGCGTGTTTTTGGGTGTTATTCACCGCTTAGACCGTCCTGTATCGGGCGTAATTATTTTTGCACGCACCACCAAAGCCCTCGAACGCATGAACAAAAAGTTTCATGACCGTCAAGTGCAAAAAGTGTATTGGGCAGTGAGCAACCAACGTCCTGCCATGGAAGAAGGCACTTTGACGCATTATTTGCTCAAAGACAATAAGAAAAACTTTGTTCATGCCTATAGCAAACCCCAACACAATGCCAAATGGTCCGAATTGGATTACAAACTTCTTGCCAGCATCGGACAACAACATCTCATAGAAGTGTATCCGAAAACAGGCAGACAACACCAAATTAGGGTGCAATTGGCAAAAATGGGTTGTGTTATTCGTGGAGATAAAAAATATGGACAAACCGAGTTCAATCCCGACTCTTCTATCCATTTGCATTGTCGTAGCATGACCTTCACACACCCAACCACCCAAGAACCACTCACTATCACCGCTCCGCCACCTATGCAAGATGATGTGTGGCGTTTGTTTAAACATCTTACGCAATAATATTATGCCTAACTATTTGGCACAACTATTAGTCTTTTTGCTTATTCCCCGATCTTGCTTTTTACCAAAAGCCAAATGTATAATAAAAACATGAAAAAACAGCAACTGATTTTCGCTCTTTTGGGTGCTATCTTTTTAGCCATTGTCACCCAAAACCAAGCTGTTACTAATCCCGGCGGACCACCCAACAACCGTTGTGGTCTTTATGGCACCCAACCTACTTGCACCGCCTGTCATTCGGCTCCTGCCACCAACAACGCTACTTGTAGCATTAGCGTATCGGGCAATCCCACCTCCTACACACTTGGACAAACCTACACCATCACGGTCACAGCCACAGGTGGTTTGGCTTATGGTTTTGAGGCGGCTTGTGTTCGCAACAATAACAACCAAAGTGCAGGAACTCTTGTTGCAGCAACAGGTACCAGCATTGGCAACGCAACAGTTTCGGGCAATAGCATTGCGTTTATCAAACAAAATGCAGCCAGTGCAAGCGGTGTGTGGACATTTAGTTGGACAGCACCTGCCACCGACGTTGGAGCAGTCACTTTCTATTTAGCCACTTTATCTGCCAATACTGCTGGTGGTTCTGGTAGTAGTAGTGGTGACCGCACTAAAACCGCTACCCTTACCCTCAACGCTCCTACCTCTTGCGCTGCTTTAACTGTTAGTATTGGTGGTAATACTAGTTTTTGTCAAGGTGGTAGCACAAGCCTTGTTGCTTCGGGCGGTAGTACTTACCTTTGGTCTAACGGAGGAGGCGTAGCCAACAATACCGTTGCACAAGCAGGAGTATACACCGTTACTGCCACCGATGCCAATGCTTGTACAGGCACTGCACAAGTAACCGTTACGGTTAATTCACTTCCAAACGCTAGTATCAGCGGTGCTAATGGCGTGTGCGATGGTAGCTCAACCTCACTTATGGCTTCAGGTGGTGGTACATATAATTGGTCTAACGGAGCATCGAGTAGTACAACAACAGTTTCGCAAGCAGGAACTTATACTGTTACGGTCACAAATTCGAATGGTTGCTCCACTACTGCACAAAAATCTCTGACTACATTTGCTTTGCCGCTGGCTAATATCACAGGCAACACAGCATTCTGCCAAGGCGGTAATACAACTTTGACGGCTTCGGGTGGCACAAACTATCTTTGGTCTAACGCTGCCAATGCTGCCGCTATCAACATCACAGCAGCAGGAACATACACTGTTACGGTCACGAATAGCAACAATTGCCAAGCAAGCTCGACCGCTACAATCACTGTAACACCACTGCCAACACCTAATATCTCTACCATATCAACAACCTCTTGTGCAGGTTCTACAGCCACTTACACGGTCTCTAATCCTGGCTCCACGGGTACATCCTATAATTGGATAGTGACAGGTGGCACTATTTTATCGGGACAAGGAACAACTTCTATTACTGTTCAGTGGGCTACTGCTGGCAGTGGTACTGTTAGCATACAACAAACAACTCCTTAAAACTGTTGGGGAGTTTGCTTATATACCTCATACAAAAAAGCCTTCTCAGGTCTGTTTGACTTGGGAAGGCTTTTTTTGTGTGTATCAATTATCTTAGTGTGATTCGTTTGAAATCTTTGGGCTAATAGAAATAGCTTTTAGCTACTTCATTCATGTTTTGAACTACTTCATTCATGTTTTGAACTACTTCATTCATGTTTTGAACTACTTCATTCATGTTTTGAACTACTTCATTCATGTTTTGAACTACTTCATTCATGTTTTG
>JAEUUX010000016.1 GCA_016787295.1 Chitinophagales bacterium | reverse complement strand
TAAACGATGGGTATTTCCTTCTCCCGACCCTTATTGCACCTATAAAGTACCGTCCGATTTATATTTACTACCCAATGGACATTTTTTGATAAGTGCCTTTGTCTTTGGTCCTTGTTCTGTTTATTATCCGCCGAGTGATAGTTGTAGAGCTAGGACCTGGATATTTGAAGCCGACAGCCTTGGCAATATCTTGCACCAATACCTATCTTCTGCCCCCGATAGGTATGTTATGGCAGCTAAACTCACCCTTAGCCGTGATGGTGGCATTGTGTTTAGCGGCAAAGAAACATTCATCGGACAAAGCAATAGTTATGTCGTATTCCGTGATAGACAATACATCGGCAAGTTAGATAGTAATTATGAATTGGCATGGGAGTATACGAGTAAAGAACCCCATTTAGGTTATTTATCACGTTCTGTGGAGATGGCAGATGGCAGTATTTGGGTGTGTGGCAAGGATAAAGACAGAAGAGGAGATACCATAGAATATAGAGGTATTTTGCTTAAATTTTCGTCTGATGGTGATAGCATTGGTCGTCAAAAGTTCTATCGCTTATCATATCCATACCACAGTAGCCTTACTGATTTATGGTATGATCAAGCATCGCATTTTTTTCAAGACATGGTTATGTTGCCTGATAGTAGTTTGGTGTTGGTGGGAGAGATAGCGGTTGATTATCTATCTTCTCCTACTGCGGGTTATTGGGGCTGGGTGGTTCATACGGATAAGTATGGTTGTGTGGAATCGGAGGGCTGTTTTCCTGTGGGGCTTGCTCAGTCACCTATTCCGCCTTGGGAGGCAGTGCGGGTGGCTTGGTGTAAGGTTTATCCCAATCCCGCACACGACTACCTAACTTTCGACTACCAAATACCCTCTCAAGCGGTGGGGCAGGCAGTCATGATAGTGAGTGACCCAATGGGCAAGGAAGTGAAACGCATGACACTTGCCGAACTCAAAGGACAGTTATTGTGGGACACCCGAAGCCTGCCCGAAGGTTTGTATTACTACAGCCTCTTGTTTGGCAAAGAACAATTAGCCTCTGGTAGCCTTTCTGTGGTGCATCAATAAATCAATAAACCCACACACAGCAAAGGCATATCCCCATGCCTTTGCTGTGTGTTATCTTTGCCTTAATACCATGAAAAAAATAATCTTTATTTATAGCATAGCCATACTTGTTGCCTACTGCCCACTTGCTGCGCAAAACTATTTCAACGAAGTCTACCGCACCGATACCAATGTAGCGACCATTATTAGAAGCATCGTGCCTACCGACACGGCTTGGTACGTGACGGGTGTAACAACGGTTAATGAACCTACACGACACAATGCAGGTTGGTTTGCCCGAATCAACCCCAATACGGCACAAATAGAGGCGATGAAAATCTATACAGATACCTTGAAAAAGATGGAAATGTGGAGCGAGTGTCTTATTGCCACCAACCAGGGAGAATTAGCAAATACTTGTATCAGTTTTAAGGATCACGGTTTTTTTTTAGCTACTTTTGATTCCAATGGCGATACCATGATGTATAAAACGTATCCCAGTACTCCTGATAATTCTTTT
>JAEUUX010000011.1 GCA_016787295.1 Chitinophagales bacterium | reverse complement strand
TTCTATAATTAGTGGTACTAACATATCATAACCAAAACCTAAATAGCCCGCGCTGGCTTCACACTCAAAGGTAAGTGGCGTGTTTTGGGCAGCTACCAAACTAACAGTATAAGTACCTGTTTGTTGGAAACTATGTTGCGGGTTGTCTTGTGTGGTGGTGGTGCCGTCTCCAAAGTTCCAGAGGTAGGCATTGGCGTTTTGGGATTGGTTGAGGAAAGAGACGTTTTGTCCTTCGCAGATGCGGAGGGTGTCGGCGGTTTGTGGGCTGGGTGTGGTGGTGAAGGCGGCGATGGGGGGTGGGGCAGGTTGTGAGGGGGTGTTTAGGAGATTTTCGTACCAACGAAGTTCATTTGTACCATGGTCATAGTATAAAATGTCAATGTCTTGGTCATTGTCAAAATCGGCTAAAGATGAAATGTCGGGGTAAATATTTACTATACTACCCCAAAGCACAGTAGAATGTGCAATAAGATGTCTCTCAAAAGATGTGTTATTTCCTGTGTTTTCATGCCAAGATAAAACACCTATTAGTTTAGGAGGAATGGGAAAATCTTTATATTCCGCAGAGGATGAGATAATGTCCAAATCATTGTCATTGTCTATGTCGGCTACTGTTAAGTTGACTTCTAAAAGATATTCTGTATCATGAAAACCTATGAATTTTTCTGTACTAAAGTTACCATCTCCTTCGTTTTCATACCAAACTAATTTAGACCAATGAGCACAAGCAGCCACGATATCTTCATCACCATCACTATCCATATCAATACTATTAGTCTTTACCGGAAAATTATTGGTAAAAGTTGCTGTTTGAGTATCAGCAAAATTGCCATTGCCATCATTCGCATACCAATTCATTGCTCCTATATTTGAAATAGTAAGCCCAGCATCTTCTATGAAAGTTGCAATATCTTTGTTCCCATCATTGTTAACATCAACAATAGCAATAGTAAAAGGAGGGGCATCAATGGTTGTAACAAAATGCTCTTCACTAAAAGTGCCATCTCCGTTATTGGTTCGCCAAGCTATCTTGTTTTCGTCATAAGCATATAGTAAATCATCATCGCCATCGTTATCAATGTCACTAATGTTGGCATCAATAATTTCACCATCAATATCTGCGACCAACTGAGTAGTGACAAAATTAGCACTGCCATCATTAGTACAAACATAGACCCTTCCATAATAAGCAGAGATTTTTAGTACGTCTATATCTCCGTCTTGATCTAAGTCAGATGCGAATGCAGGAGAACTTAGTGTGCCAACGCTGCCACTTGAGGCAGCGCTAAAATTTCCATATCCATCATTTACATATTTTACGGCTTCGCTAAACCAACTATCTGCTGTTATTATATCATTATCGCTGTCGTTATCAAAATCAGCGATTGGCATTGCAGGGCTTGTTGTCAGCATTGTTGCAATTGTTTCTCTTTGGGCAAACGAAGTCTGCCCCAAAGCAGCAGTACTCCCAAACAATAGGACAAACAGACTACAGCAAAGGTGTAGCCAAGGGCGGAAGGGAGGAAATGTGTTTCGCATGTTACTTTTTTAATTGTTAATGGGTGTGAGTGTAACTCATTGCTTTTTGTTGTCTTTTTGCGGGCTAAGGTAGGATTATTTGGTTAATGGTGCAATAGGGTAATTAAATTTTATGTAAAAAAAACCTCAAAGGTCAATATATTAGTTTTTATTGCGAATAGTAGGCAAAGTTGCAGGACTGTTAGATGGTAGTTTGGGTTTGGCGGGTGTTTTTGAGGGTATTTGGTTTTGTGATTTGGGGAGTATGCGGTGGTCTTGGTTGCCGCCGCCGGGAATGGTGTCGGGAATGGAGAGTGTTTGACAACAAAATAGTAAATCTCCTCCAATCGGGCAGACTTCGACGGTGCTTCCAAGTGGGAAGGTTTGACCGTTGGAGGCAAGTAGGGTGCTTTGGTAGTTGTTGAATTGGTCGAAATCGGGGATTATAGTGAAATTCTCGGTGTAGGTAATGTCGGATATGTAGGAATTGTAGATGTTGTTGGTGCGAATAACATAGCCTTGGTTTTCCTGCGAATAGTCCACCCAGAAGCGTAAGCCACCCAAACTACAACGGTCATA
>JAEUUX010000292.1 GCA_016787295.1 Chitinophagales bacterium | reverse complement strand
TAAAGAAGAAGCCTTATCGCCCTGTTTCGAATCGGAAGAACATGCTGTCAAAAACAATATGCAAAAAACAAATAGATATATTGTTTTGTATATGAAATTCATCATTATATGGATTGTGGCTCAAAAAAACAGAAAACGGCGCAAAGGTACGAAAGTTTTGTCATAGTGTATATCATTTGTCCAAAAAATTGTTGTATTTTGCAGCAATTTTCTTTTTTTAACTGCCAAATCTAATTTGGCTATTTTTTTATCTTAAAAACCTTTACAAATGACGTCCAAAAAATGGTTTATCCCATTCCTCTGCTTGATTTGTTGCTTAACAACAAAAGCTCAAAACACGATTACACTCGACTCAACGATTGTGCAAGTCACTGTGTTGGCTACCAACCAAGATGTACCTTGGGAAATTTTGTGGGGACCCGACAATTGGCTTTGGATGACCGAACGCGGCGGCACTATTAGTCGCATGAACCCCGACACGGGTGAAAAAATTCCTTTGTTTACTATTCCTGATTGCTACGAACAGCAAGAGTCGGGTTTATTGGGAATGGTTTTGCATCCCGATTTTGTTAATCAACCTTATGTGTATCTTGTATACAACTACTTGCAAGGTTTTCAGATTAAGGAACGTTTGGTGCGATATACCTACAATGGCACTACCTTTACCGATCCTTTTATTATGCTCAACAGTATTTCGGGCAACAGCACGCACATCGGTTCGCGTTTGCTTATTTTGCCTGACAGCACTTTATTAATGACAACGGGCGATGCACAAGATCAACCTGCCTCTCAGGATTTGAACGAACTTACAGGAAAAGTTTTGCGTTTCAACTTAGATGGCACGATTCCTGCTGATAATCCGTTTGGGGTAGATAATCCTGTTTATTCTTATGGTCATCGCAACGCTCAAGGTCTTGTGTTGGCTCCCAATGGTTTGCTTTATAGTTCTGAACATGGACCCACTAATGACGACGAGCTAAATGTTATTGTCAAGGGGGCTAATTATGGCTGGCCTACCGTGCAAGGTTTTTGTGATACGCCACTTGAGGCTGCTTTTTGTAGTGCCAATACGGTTACAGAACCTCTGCTGTCTTGGACACCTACTTTGGCGGTGGCGGGTATTGATTATTTTAATCACCCGTCTATTCCCGAATGGCAAAACTCTATTTTGATGGCAACATTAAAAGCCAAGCGTTTTTATCAATTTTCTTTGGCTACCGATGGCACAATTGCGGAGAGTAATGTGTTTTTAGAAAATGTTTTTGGCAGATTGCGCGATGTGTGTGTGGCTCCTGATGGTCGTATATTTGTTTCTTCAAGCAACCGCGATGCATATGGAACGCCGAGTGCTAACGATGACCGTATCATTGTTTTGCGAAACCCCAATTACAATTTACCTATTGCTAACTTTACGTATACTATAGATAGTTGTGCTATGGTGCAATTTACGAGTCTTTCTGAAAACGCTCAATACTATCAGTGGGATTTTGGTGATGGTTATACATCTACAACTGCCAATCCTATACACATCTATTTGAATGCAGGAGAATATAATGTCCAAATGGTTGCGGCGAATAGTTATGCAAGTGATACCATTTCGTTTCCTATCAACATTACTTGCAATGTAGGTGTTTCAAATCCTGTTGGTTTACCTATTCAAATTGTCCCTAATCCAATGACCGATGCCATGCAGTTGAGTTATCCTATGAGTTGGGGTGGTGCTATTTTGTGTATATATAATATGGAAGGAAAAGTTGTATCACAGGCTACTTTGGACAGTAGTGGCGGTTTTGTGTGGCAATGTCAACATGCACCTGCGGGTGCGTATTATCTACAAATCAAAACGTTACAAGGAGTGTATGTACATCAAAAAATGATAGTGCAATAATTTTTGGCTCATATTGTGTTTCAAGTTGCTACAAGCAGGGTAAGGAGGGAGGCTAAAGCAAGTTGTCCGCGTTTGCGAATATTATGTAAAAATTCAAAAAAAGCGAGGTAATAGGGTAGTTTTTCTTGAGAAATGCCTCTAT
>JAEUUX010000194.1 GCA_016787295.1 Chitinophagales bacterium | reverse complement strand
GGTGGGTCGGGTGAATATGAAGTGCGTGGTAATGTGTGGAACGATTGGCAGTTGGGGCAAGGTGATACTTTGTTAAGTCCTGTTTTTGAGCAAGGGCGTTATTGTTATGTAGAAATAATTGACCGTGTTTATGGTTGTTCGCTGGTGTTGGATAGTACTAGTATTGAACAAAGCTGGGAGGTGATTGCCAATGGTATTGAAACGCCAAGGGTGGTATCTTTGCGAAACTATCGGGTTTATCCTAATCCTGCCAATGATAGGTTGTTTATCCAACAAGAGGAAGCCCAAAATACTTTTTTAGAACTTTATAATACGTATGGTTGTTTATTGCAAACTTGGCAACTTTCAGAAAATAAAGAGTCTATTTCTATTGCAAATTATCCTACTGGCTTGTATTTGGTTCGGTTGCGGAATGGGGGAGGGCAACAAGAGGTAATGCCATTTGTTATCACAAAATAGTAATGAAATATTGCTATCAATACTATATAGGCACGCATGTTTGCAAAGCCAAGTTTTGTGAATAATGCGTGCCTACATAGTTCGAGTCAATATCTAATAAACATTTTAATGTTGTGAATTAGGGTGTTTTGTGAGCAAGATTCCATTATAGTTGAACAGATAGGTGTCTGTTTCAGTAAAGGCTTTAATTTGTTGCTCATCGGTCAAAACGTTAATATCTTTATAAATAGGTTGTAAGACAATTTTACCTTGTCTATTGACCAAGCCCATTTTTTTATCTACATACAATATCGCAAAGTCATAGTAGGTTAAAAAATAGTCAAATTTATAGTTGTTATACGACTCAGGCAGTTGTAGTTGCACGAGTTTTTGGGTAATTTCGTCGTAAAAATGAGTGTTTTGTAGGTCATATTTAGCAATAATACTGTTGTAGAAAGAAAGATAAGGTTTTGTGGCTGCTATATCATTAATGCTCCATATCAATTTTCCTTTGGTATTGTATAAATTAAGCGTATTGCCTTTTATGGCGCAAATATACTTGTTGTGTTCGCTATAGATGTTACTATGTACAAAAGGTACGATAACATTTTGAGTAGAATCAATAAGTCCATAAAACCCAGATGTATCCTTCACTATAAAATAACTATTGTTTTCCAATACGATTATTTGGGGGTCGGAATAAATAAAATCGGTGCTTTCTTCGCCAGCAGTATTTAAGAATCCCCAATGCAGGTTGTCTTTGGTAGCTAACCACCATGTTGTTTTTTCGAAGCGGATTTGTTGGTATTGTGCAGGTATTACTACGGGTGTATTGGCAAAAATAATTCCCCATTTGTTTAGGTTTGTAGCTGTTGGTTCACAAATGCCAATACCTTTCTCAAGTTTGTAGAGATAAACTTCTTCTCCGTATGGTGCAAAAACTTTGTTTTCGGCATAAGGATAGACAATTTCGGCACAATTTAGGTCCATCACCCATTTGCCATCATAACGGATAATTCCCCATTTGTCGTTGCGACTAACAATGGCATTTTTTCTATCTTCGGTCACCTCTACTTTGTCGAACTCATAATCGGTTAGTGCTTTTCCTGTGGCATCTATAATTGCCCATTTTGGGTTTTTTTGTACGGCAAATGCTAATTGATTTGTAAAGAGTTTAATTGCTTCGCCTTCCACCATCAAAGTGCCATCAAGCGCAAAAACAGCAACAACTTTATAACTATTTGTAACTAACCATTTATCTCCTTTTCTTTCTATACTCCCCTCATATCGGGCTTGGATAATGGTTTTTCCTGTGCTGTCGATAATTCCCCAACCTCCGCCATAAATAGGACATACCTTATCTGTTCCACAAAAACAAGTTGAACTACCACCTTTATTAATGGTATAATAGGATTTTTTTTGATTGCTTGTGATGATAATGTGGTCGCAGTCTACAATAGGTGGGATTATTTCGTTATCATTGATATCAATAATTCCCTTTAGTCCGTTCTGTTGAACGTCCAAAATAGGAGTATCACACACTATTGGGTTATGGTAGCGATTGAAGCGAATATAGTCATAATAATGAGTCGTAACGGTTTTAAAGGTGCTGTCTAATAGTTGTTTTCCTTGGGCTGTTTGCGCTATCCAGCCTTTGTTGGCAGGAAAAAAATATATGGTGTCATATTGCATTGGCAATCTCAAACGATTTTCATTATCTACTATTCCGAACAAAGAAGTTTGGGTGCTATCTGCTGATGTTTGTTGGTCTGTGTCTGATAAATATTTACTTACAATATGATAATTGTTTGTGGACGGAATAACGGTTTTGTATTCACAAGCTAAAATTCTTTTGCCTTCTCCACTAAGTAAACCTTGATAGGATCGTTGATTTTTGAAAACTGTTTCTATCAAAAAATTCCCTTCAGTTCGCCAGTATCTTTGCCATACATCTCTTCTAATAAGGGTTCGAGGTGTTATTTGAGAACCTTTGTAGAGCAATTTGCCTTTACTATCAAAAACAACATTGGTATCTGATTTTTCGGACACAATAGTAGCCATATAATAGTTATTAGCCATTATAATAGTGTCATATATTGGCAGGGATAGTTCTTGTCCGTTTGGGCTAAGTAAACCTTTCTTTTTTGTACTTTTACTATAGTAAAAAAGCAAAGTGGTATCTATATCGCTATTTATATCATCATAAATTTGGTCGTATTTGGGTGGTGTTAGGATATTGCCATTCACGTCCAATAAACCCACTTTATTACCTACTTCATACAACATTCTAGTTCCTGTAATGCGTAGGCAATTTTTAAGTTTACTTTTGTTGATGATTTTAAGCTTATTGTCCAATATCCAAAAGTTATTAGGACGATGTGCTATGATATGCCCATAATTGGCATGTAATTCACCCCCAATAGATAGATGTGTTATGCTGTCTTTTTGGGAGAATACTTTTTGCCCTTTGGGATCATAAACCTCTATAAAATCGCCGAGTTTTGCGATATAATGCTCATAATTTCGGTATATATTGTCATAGATAAAAGGAATTGTCACCGCTAATTTGTTGTTGTAAGCTCCATATTTACCGTTGATTTCCAAAGCATATAAAGGGGTGTAGATTTGATATGGCAAGCCACCCGAAGCATTTCCTAAGTATTTGGGCATTTGGCTGGAGTTGAGAACAAATAGCCATATAGTTTTTTTATAATCTTGCATTTTTGCCAATAACAAACTATCTTCTCCCCATTCAGATATATCACTATATTCAAAAGGGAGAATTTGGTTACCCATCGAGTCCAATAAACCCCATCGCGGCGTAGAGAGAATTTCGTTACCCATCGAGTCGAATAAACCTTGTCGAGCCGTTTTGTTTTTTGCCAAAAGCATATCTTTTTTATAGAGCTTTAGTGCCTCATAGTTGGGTTGCAAGATGATTTTGGGTGGCGATGTTTGTAAATAGCCATAAAACCCTTCATAGGAAATTTTTGAAAGTCCTCGCCATTGGTTGTCAGGAAAAATTTGATATTGTATAGGCACTATCTCTTTGCCTTGTGAGTCAATATAACCACACAGAAAACCATTGCAGGCTTTGGCGTAGCCATCAACAAAATCGTATACTTTTTGATAGCACCTCATCGTGTCGGGCGCGATAAAGCAATAACGATCATCAAGTAACAATGCTGCTTGATTACAGTTTAAATTGATAATTTGGGCTGTTTGGTATTGGATGGGAGTTATCAAACGACCTGTACTATCTATTATACCCCAATAGTTGCCTTGTTTAACGGGGGTATATCCATAGCGACTTTCGCCTTGTTCGTCGTATTTTTGTGCCATTACTAAGGCACAATACAAAAGGCAAGAACAGTAGAGGAGTATTTTTTTCATAAAACGGTATGAATAAAGTTAGACTGTAAAACAGAATTTTCTGCCATCATCTCCTTCCCAACAGCATTGCCCTACTTAGTCACTTGGTACTAAATAGGGCAGTGTTTGTTATTCATATTGGGATAAATCTGTACCTATATCGGCAGCAGCTTGGCGGATAATATTTTGGGCATATTGTTTTAGGTGGGATA
>JAEUUX010000149.1 GCA_016787295.1 Chitinophagales bacterium | reverse complement strand
AATCCACTCGAAAAAAGAACACCCTTTTTTGCTTCTTTTTTGGGTGAGCAAAAAAGATGAATCACCATTTGTCATTTACGGTAATAGTATTTCGAGGAACGGCAAATGGTCGTTAATTGATGTTACATTTGGGGGCGAGTGCGTGACATCATCTATTATCAAATCCGAAAAGTATTTTCAATTCAGTATATTATTGCGGAAAAGGCAATATCAAATCTAAAGGAATGTAGCGAATGCCAAAAATTTTGCTCAAATGTTCGTTAGTCAACAAACCATTGTAGAGACAAACACCATTGCGGCTGCCATGACTATGGCGCAAAAAATCTTCGAACCCACCAAAATCACCCAAACGCAACAACAAAGGCAATAAGACATGACTTAGGGCAGAGGAGGCGGTTTTGGCAAAACGGGAGGCAATATTTGGCACACAATAATGAATGACTCCATGGGTAATAAAAGTAGGGTTTTTGTGATTCATCACCCGCGACGTTTCAAAACAACCGCCTTGGTCTATGCTCACATCAACAATGACCGACCCTGGTTTCATATAACTAATCATGCTTTCGGTGACCACCATCGGCGCTCTGCCTGCTTCGGAATGAATGGCTCCAATAACTACATCGGCTTTTGACAATTCGGTACTCAACAAATTGGGATTGATGATAGAAGTATAGACACGCACACCCACATTGTTTTGCAGGCGCATTAGTTTATAAATGTTGTTGTCAAACACTCGCACTTCGGCTCCCAAACCCAAAGCCGCACGCGTGGCATATTCGCCCACCGTGCCTGCTCCCAGAATGACGATGCGAGCAGGAGGCACACCTGCAATACCACCAAGCAACAAGCCTTGTCCGTCGCGTGTACTGCTTAGGTATTCCGAGGCGATGAGAATGGCAGCACTACCCGCAATTTCGCTCAAAGCCCGAATAATCGGAAAACGACCCGATTCGTCTTTGATGTATTCGTAGGCAATGAGGGTCACATTTTTTTTCATCAGCGTCCGCAACCATTCGGATTTCATAGCAGGCAGGTGAAGCACCGAAAAAATAATTTGATTGGCTTGTACCCATTCCAATTGTTCTTGGGTGAGCGGAGAAATTTTGATGATGATGTGAGCTTTAAAAACCTGTTCGGCATCGTAGGCAATTTCGGCACCTGCTTCGCTATACTGTTGGTCAGTAAAACCCGATTTTTCGCCTGCCATTGTTTCCACCACTACACGATGGTTGCGGCTTGTCAAAAAGGCTACAGTTTCGGGAGTGAGAGCAACACGATTTTCCTGAAATGACAATTCTTTCGGAACGCCGATAAACAATTTAGCACGCTGATGCAAGAGTGGTGCTAAACTTTCTTGTGGTTGTAAAACACTTTGTTCCATAAAATAAGCGTTGGGGCTTGATAGGCTTCTTTTGAAGCACAAAGGTACGACAAACTATTCAATATATCCCATCAATCAAAGCCCAAAATAATACATCAATACTAATTATTGTGGAAATGACTCGCCAAATCAAGCATTTTAAGACTATTTTGGTGCTTTTTCTATAAAATATAGCTCAAAAAACCGTACTTTTGCAGCCTAATTTTTGTTTTAATAAGTGCAATCTGTTAATAACTATCGCGGCTTTCGCTAAATATGGGCAAAAAACAAATTGAAATACTCAATAAAAAAACACCTAAATCCCCCAAAAAGACCTACTATGTCAGTTTATATCAACCCCTATACCGATTTTGGGTTTAAAAAGCTATTTGGCGAAGAGGCAAGTAAAGATCTGTTAATAGATTTCCTGAACTCTATCCTGCCCAAACACCACCAAATCGCCGAACTCAACTTTCAAAACGTCGAAAACCTGCCCGATACAAACGTAGAACGAAAAGCCTTTTTTGACATCCACTGCCGAGCAAGTAGTGGGGAGAGATTCATCGTCGAAATGCAAAAAGCGGAAGTCAAATTTTTCAAAGACCGTTCGATATATTACATCACTTTTCCCATCAGAGACCAAGCACAACGCGGAGAGTGGAACTTT
>JAEUUX010000142.1 GCA_016787295.1 Chitinophagales bacterium | reverse complement strand
TCTGACCCACGAGATAGTGCTTTGTTTTTCCAAACATTTGTACTATCTTTGACCCGTCTTTCAGACGGGTTCTCTGTTATTTTTGTTTGTTTCACAGCGCAAAAGTACGGAGAACTTTTTTCTTTTTTCTGTACAGCCTACTCTTAACATTTCTCCTAACCCTGCTCAAAACGAAATTCAAGTACAACCTTTGGTACAAAATGACCAAACTGCTCATTTGACCATTGTAGATATAAGCGGAAAAATGGTCTTGAGCCAAACTATCAGCATGAATAGCCCTACTACTATTTCTGTTGCCCATCTACCCGATGGTATGTATTTTTACCAAACCCGACACGCAGATTTTCCTATTCAAACTCATAAATTAAACATTCTAAGATAGTACTTTTCTAACAATATCAATGTCTGCCATAATCCCAAAACTATGGCAGACATTATTTTTTTAGTTTGATAATAGCTAAAAGTATAGAAATCGACGTAAATTGCAGCCTTTTTGTTCTATAACACACCTACAAAATTTTTACAGATGAAAAAAAGATTTACATTTTTGACAAGTTGTTGGTTGATAGTGCTGGCTTGGTCGTGGCAGTCTTGCACCAAAGAAGACTTATTACCCACCACCTGTAATCCCGATTTCCGTCCTGTGGTCATGGTACATGGTTTTTTAGCTTCGGGCGACACCTACGCCAAACAATTTCAGCGCTTTCATACCAATGGCTATTGTTGGTCGCATTTGCGCGCTTTTGATTGGAACACCACAGGTTTTGGAGCAGATAACAGCGCCGCTTTAGATGCGCTGATTAACGAAGTATTGACAACGACTGGCGCTACACAAGTGGATTTGGTGGGTCATTCGGCGGGCGGCGGCACGTGCTATACCTATCTTTCGGATCCCGTTCGAGCTGCAAAAGTGGCACATTACGTACATGTTGGCAGCAGCGCCCAAAACGCACCAGCAGGGACTGCTAACGCTTCTGTTCCTACCCTCAATATCGGCTCACCTGCTGATTTGGTGAGCGGTACTTCCACTATTCCGGGAGCTATTAACCTTAGTTTGCCCAACTTAGACCACTATCAAGTAGCCACTGGTACTTTAACTTTTTTAGCAATGTATGGTTTTTTCAACAACAATACGGCTCCGCTTACAGCTTTTATTAGTGACGATGTCGAAGCAATAGAAATTGCAGGAAAAGCCCTCACTTTGGGCGAAAATCAAGCTATCAATGCTGGAACGATTAAGATATATCCTGTTGACCCTGCTACGGGTTTTCGCTTGAGCGACACACCTTTGCACCAATTGACCACCAATAGCAATGGTACGTGGGGACCTGTGGTGGTGCCAAAATCGCAACCTTTGGAGTTGGAAGTACGCGGAACGGGTGCCAGCGACCGCACCATACACTACTACCGCGAAGGTTTTACCCACTCCGACCATTTGGTATATTTGCGTGTGCTGCCGCCGCCTTTTTCGTTGGCGGGCATTTTGTTGGGCAGCCTGCCCTCGAACGATGCACAAACGGTCATGGCGGTTTTTTCGGCTAACCAAGCCATTATTGCAGGACGCGACGATTTTTCGGTGAATGGCATAGATTTGGCTACAGAAGATTTTGCCCCTGCTGATAAGACAGCTATTGCATTCTTTCTCTACGATGATGGAGACTCTACTACAGAACTAAATCCTGTTGGAACGTTTGGCAATTTTCCGTTTTTGAATGGCATCGATTTCTTTATGCCAACTACACCCGAAGGTTCTATCACATTGCAATATAATGGCAGAAGCATGCACGTCAAAAATTGGCGGTCGGCTACAGATGGGATAATTGTTCCTGTGTTTGATTAAAACACTTGTATAGCGTTAAAAAATACAAAAAAATTAGTTAAACTATGCAAAAATCGGCAAATAAGCGTACCTTTGCACTCGTTTTGGCGTTTTTTGTCCTAAAACAATACCTGAAGTTGCCATTAGCCATTATTTGAGCAACTTTTGCTGTTTTATTATTCATTTTTAATTTACCTATCATGTCCAACTATAAATCCGATGTGGAAGCAGTAGATGCTCTATCTGCCAGTTATAAGCAATTGAAAAGCGAAATTGGCAAAGTCATTGTCGGTCAAGAAGAAGTTATCAAAAAAGTATTACTCAGCATTTTTTGCGATGGTCACGTGCTTTTGGTGGGTGTTCCCGGTTTGGCAAAAACCTTATTGGTCAAAACTATTGCCGATGTATTAGACCTAAGTTTTAAACGCATACAGTTTACACCCGACTTAATGCCGTCGGATATTACAGGTGCGGAAATTTTAGATGAACACCGCAATTTTAAATTTATCAAAGGTGCTATCTTTGCCAACATCCTTTTGGCAGACGAAATTAACCGTACTCCACCTAAAACACAAGCCGCTTTGCTCGAAGCCATGCAAGAACGCGCCGTGACTCTGGGCGGAGAATTGCACCTTTTGCCGCGTCCTTTCTTTGTTTTGGCAACCCAAAACCCAATTGAACAAGAAGGTACATATCCTTTGCCTGAAGCACAATTAGACCGTTTCATGTTCAATATCAAAGTGGGTTATCCTTCCTTCCGCGAAGAGTTGGACGTGGTGAAAAATACCACAGGTAACCGCGATATTGTGATGAACAAACTCATCAACGACCAAGAAATTATAGCTTTCCAAAAATTGGTTCGCAAAATTCCTATATCAGAAAACGTGTTGGAATACGCAGTAAAATTAGCTTCCAAAACGCGCCCAAATACCGAATACGCCTCAACCATCACCAACAATTATTTGTCTTGGGGTGCAGGACCACGTGCTTCGCAGTATTTGGTGTTGGGAGCCAAAGGTCATGCGGCTTTGAGTGGCAAGTATTCGCCCGATATCGAAGACGTTCGAGCTGTTGCAGAAGACGTATTAAGACACCGTATTATCAAAAACTATAAGGCAGAAGCTGAGGGTATTTCTATCGAAAAAATTATTCAAGATTTGTTGTAATAAGTATATCGTTTGTTATACCCCACAACGCGCGCGAAACCTCGCCAATGTACACACATTGGCGAGGTTTTGTCGTATATAATTGTTTAGCGAACAATAATTTTGGTGTGAATATTTAGATTATCGGCGAAAAGTTGGGCTAAAAACATACCTGTTGGCAAATTGATGGATATATTGCCTTGCGTTTGTTGTATGTTTTGGGACAAAACTAATTGCCCTTGTAGGTTGTATAGCTGTAGAATAGCTTTGGAGGTATTGGGTGGTAGTTGGTAGCGAAGCGAGAGGTCGTTGTCAGAGTCAGCAGGATTTGGATACGCGTATATATAAAACGCTTCCGAAAATGTTTCTTCTATGCCTACATAAGTGTGCGAACAGGTGCAGTTTTCAGTGTCTAATTGGTCGATGGTTAGTGGGTTGTTGTCGTTGCAATCCAAAGGAGGATCTTCTTCCACTTCTACAAAGGTATAAGTTGAACAATTGTTAGCATCGGTGATAGTAACATTATATATACCAGCAGGAATCGCAGATAGGTCTTCTGTGGTGCTACCATTGTCCCAAGCATAAGTATATGCACTTGTACCACCTATAATAAATAAATCTACACTACCATTCTCACCATTGCAAGCAGCATTAGTCGCATTTGCAGAGGTTACCAAAGCAGTAGGTTCTGAAATTGTTGCAGAAGCAGTTGCAATACAACCATTTGCATCGGTAACTGTGTAGGCATACATACCAGTACTTTCGACGAATGTACCTGCACCTATATAAGGAGCAGTACCACCTGTGGCGGTAACAGTTATGCTACCGTTTTCTCCATTACAAAGAGCATCGTTCGCATATGCATAGACGGCCATAATAGTAGGTTCTAAGACTGTTGCAGAAACAGTTGCAGTACAGCCATTTGCATCGGTAACGGTATAGGTTTGTGTACCAGCACTTTGGTTGAATGTACCTGTACCTATGTATGGTGGAGTGCCGCTTATAGCAGTTATTTCTACACTACCATTTCCACCATTGCAAAGCGCATTAGTGGCATTAGCAAAAGTAATTAAATCTGGAATTTGACCAACGATAATAGTGGTTGTTGCAGTACACAAATTAGCATCACTAACAAGCAAAGTATAATTACCTGCTTGTAGATTGGTTATATGCGCTTGGTTAGGTTGTGGACTTGGGAAGTTTTGCCATGAATAATTATACGGAGGTGTGCCTCCTACTATGGCGGTGGAAGCATCTATTTCGCCCGATAATCCGCATTCAGAGGGTGTTGTGATAATATTGTCTGAGCGTATTTCAAGCGTGGGAGTACTATCTTCTATCATGAAAGAATAGTTGCGATAGCAGCCATATTTTTGTAGTGCAGCTTCATAATTGCCTGAACAAAGGTTGATAACAAAGTTTTCTGTCATGCCGTTGCTCCAAGTCAATTGGTAAGGCATGGGAAGCGTGGTGAAGTTGATTGTCGTGGAGCAAGGTGTACAAGGGTTAGTATCAGCGATACTGTAAGGATAGTTTAATAGGTTTTCGTTGGTGGTGTATGTTTGCTCGAAGGCTAAATTGTTGCAGGTGTCGTATAGGTGTAATGTATATGTTCCTTCGGGAATATTGGTTAGGTAATAAGATTCATTAGCGGAATCATAGGCAGCAGTTATAGTGTCCCCAACTGCATTGAGCCACACCATTTGGTTGGCAGTGATGTTGGGCAGTTGTATTCCATAAATGGCATTTGGAGGGATATAACTGTTGTTGGCAGAGGTGCTTTGTGTTGGAGTTGAACTGCAAATGTGTTCTATAATAGGTGCATTATTGCATAGTGCTGTGGGAATGGCGGTGCAGTTATTTCCCAGCCATGTTGCTCCGTCGGCACAATAATCATCAACGTCAAAGGTGCCGCACATATCAAAACAGTTGCCAATGTTGAGTCGGTTGATAATGCTATAGGTGCTTCCTATGCCTTCTATCCATGTATCGGTGTATGTTTGGTCGTTGGTGGGGTTGTATATATCAAAATCTATGCTTCGGGTGAGTGTGCCGTCTGCTAAGGTGTATGGGGTGATGTTGGTGACAGTCCAAGTGGCTAAGATGGGGTCTAATAATCCCGGTATATAAAATTGTCGGGAATCGCCTATGTTTTCGACCGAAAAATCGTAGAGTAGGTATTCTTCGGTGCTTGTTACTGTTTCTGTAACAGGGTCAAGACCAATTAACCATACCTTGTCACCCTCTTGGCGCATGGCATTACGTGCGATGGGTATTGACCATGTGTTGTAATAATAAACAGGATAAGGAGGTTCTTCTTGGTAGTCGACATAGACATTTTGGAGCGTTTCATAGACTTTTAGGTAAGTTTTTGTGTTCCAAACTAAGGTGTCTTGCATAAAGTAACGATGAGGAGCATAATTCCCCATACCTGACATATTAATCATAGCGGTTTCTGACCAAGCTCGACCAATTGCTACTGTTGGGAGGCTTTGTCCATTAGTAAACAAGGTTGAAGCCATAAAAACACATAGAGCAACTAAGATAGTTTTGTTTTTCATAAAAATAATTGTTTATGTATAAAAAAGTTAATTTTGTGATATGCAATTTTTGTACGTTATTACGACAAAATTACCCTATAAATTAAACCGTTTAGCATTGTAATATTCCCAAACAATGAGCATATAAACAAGTGTTTCCCAATTTTAATGAACTATATTTATAAAAGCAATTAGAAGGCAAAAGATTACTCGATGAGCTATTTTTTTTTGGATTATGACAATTTTGGTAATTTTTTGCCCCAAAAACATATTTTTCAATGAAATCAATGACAATTATAAAGCAAAATGAACAAAGTCCACTACAAAGCAAAAAAAAGGGTGGGTTTATGGTGTTTATGAGATGAAATAGGATTACAAATTATTTTTTAACAAGTAATTTAACAAGTTCGTTAAAATCATTTTTTTCAACACTAAATTCATTTATTTCAAATGTTATTCTTTGATGATTTGTTGTTTTTATCTGTAAAATTTTATGCTCTCCTGTTCTAAAATGTACTCCTTTTTTTAAAATACCTTCAAAATCATTAAAGGGCAAAATTATCTCTTTTTTCATTCCTAAATAATAATAAGTCAAATAAAGATTACTTTCTGATATTTCTATTTCATAGACCCTTTTTTTTGATAGTCCTCCTATAAAAATAGTAAATAACATACAAAACAAAAAAACAGATTTCTTATTTTGTGCAATGCACATATATATAAATAAAATATACAGTAGTATTATTGCATTAAATACACTTTCTTTTAAGTTACTTTGAACATACATATTATTAATTTTTTATTAAATATTATTAATAGCTGTTTTTTTAGTGTTAAATCGTATGATGATAGCAGCAAAATAAACTTCGAAGGAAAACAGGTTATTAATCTATTTGAACAATATACTCAATCGGATGTAGTGCCACACTACTTAATTTTATGGGTTATGCCGCCATTCTTTGAGATTTGAGTAATAAACAAACGAATCATCAAAACCTATATTATAATATATAATATATCTATTACTATCTAATTTTTGATAATAAGGACCAATATTCATTTGTTCTTCAATTCCCAATTCTGTTACAGATTCAGGAAGTCTTTTTTTTAAAAGCTTATATGAATCTACCTTTTGTATTAGAATAGATGCTCCTTTTATAAGTTCATTTTTTTCTTTATTCACAAAATAACAATATGTTATGAATAGAATAAAAAGAACAATTACTATATTTAATAATATAAATATTTTTTTCATAATGTATCGGTTTTATGCAAATAAATTATATTTAATATTTATTGATTAAGTGTTATTTTATCCATTAAAGTAGTAGCTTCTTTCTCTATTTTATATAAATATGATAAACTCTTAAAATAATGTATATAGCAGAATTCTTTTGTATATAAAGAATTATCTCTTTTTATATAATGTTTTTTATATACATATTGAATAGAATCAAAACAAAATTGACATTTATAAGCATAAGAAAATACTATCTTTACCTCCTGAGAATTTATATAGTGTTTTTAGTTTTTTGTTATTTTCTTTGAAAAATAGCTTAGTGCCATATAATTCTATACAGCAGTATAACTACCTCTCCCCCACCCTACCCTATCTTAGAAAACACACCAACTTCTTGCCGCAAATATAATGTTATTTTCCCATTATTAGTTGTACAACTTACAAAAAAATTATTGATCTTTGAGCAAGTTTGTGTGGTCAGGCTTTCGCAGATTTTTGGATTATATTTTTGTTCTCGATTTAGAAATTAACTTTGTATTACAAAGTATTTTGTTTTATATCCAATTAATTAACAAAACTGGCAATCTTTCTTGATGTTGTCTATGAAGGCTACCTGAAGCGAGTAAAATAATATAAATAATATTATTTTTATAGATACAATATTCCTCATTCAAAAATAACACTTTTATTAGTATTTATGTTATACTAAATTGTTATTATTTTATTGCTTCGAGTGCATAACTGAGCCTATATTAAATTTGGAAAGTATTTTTGCCTTTACTTTGCATTACAAATTATTCTGAAATTAAAGAAATATTGACAAAAAAAATCGGCTATCTCCAACAAAAGATAGCCGATTTGGGGTATTCATTATTACTGTTTTCTAAAAACCATTTCGACCGTTCCGCTTTTACGAAAAAACGCCTCTACTGCATCGACGAGAATGCAAAAAGGAAAAATTGCCAAGAAAAATAAAATCTGTAACCACAAACTAAATCGACTATAGTTAGCAGTGTAGGTTCGGTTGTTTTTTAGGTGTTCATACAACACATCGCGCCGTTCCGTAAAACAATTGAGTAGGCTTTGCAACAAGCCAAAGGGATTGTATTCGGGGTTAAAGTATTTGGTTTCTATCGTTTCGAAGCCCATTTTTTTCATTTCGCGCGAAAAGTCAGTGGGGGCAAAAAAATAAAGATGGCGCGGCGGGTCTAAGTGCAACCATTTTCCCTTAAAAAACCGGCTTTGCCAACTGTCTATATTCGGAAAAGAAATAATAGCTACGCCATTGGGTTTGACAATTTGTGCAAGAATGGACAATAATTCGGGTGGATTAGGCAGGTGTTCAACCACATGAAACATAGTGATGGCATCAAAGGTATCAGCAGCAAAATCGTTGCGTTCCAACGTACCAATTTTGAGATGAATGTTTGGAATTTGTGCAGCGCGCTGCGCAGCTTTTCCCGGCAATTCCACACCATGCAATTCATATTCACCCAATTGTGACACAAAGTGCAAAAAGCGTCCATTGCCACAGCCAATATCCAACACGCGCCCATTGGCAGGTAAATGACTTGCTAATTTGTTGGCACGTTGTTGTCTAAAATAATCCAACACCCATTCAAAAGGGCTAAAAAATTTTTTCTCTTGCTCGCCATAATAATGGTCGCTATAGGCATGGTCGAGCTGTTCGGACGTAGGCATGGGACTGAGATAAACAGCTTTACACACCTGACATTGTACCACATCGAATACAAAATCATACATGTCGGTTGCTTTATAAAGCAGGGCTGCTCGAGACGATTGGCAATACAAACAAGGCATTATATATAGGGTATATTTTTGTTTTGACCTGCAAAAGTACGCTTTTTAGTATAACTTTTACACTCCAATTGATAGATTTAATCGTAGAAATGCAGCTAAAAACACAAAAACACTGTATTTTTCGAAAAAAGTAGCTAACTTTGCCGCTAAAATTTGTATATATCGCTATGGCAAAGAACAAAGCCGACAAACAACAGGCTAAGGTGGCAGCTCCACCTTCTAAGGTAACACCTACCCAAATAGTTCCTAAAAAAACAACTACAACGCAACGTCCTTTCTGGCAAGAACACCTCTTGCCCATCAGTATATTAGCATTATTGGCTATTGCTTTATATATTTATTCGGTGACTTTCCAATATGCCCTCGATGATATGTTGTATATCACAGGCAACCAATTTACCCAAAAAGGCTTCGGAGGGCTGTGGGATATTTGGTCAAAAGAAAGTTTAGTGGGTTTTTGGGGACAACAAAAAGACCTGCTTGCGGGCGGGCGCTACCGTCCTTTTGTCATCACCACTTATGCTATAGAATATGCCTTATTTGGTCAAGCGCCGGCTTTTAGCCATTTCGTAAATGTGGCTTTATATGCACTTTTGGGCATTGTATTGTATCGCATCATGCACCGTTTTTTGCAAACCTATACCCCTGCGGGTTTTCCTTGGTATTTGAGTTTGCCCTTCATCGTCACAGCGCTATATATTGTTCATCCGCTACACGTCGAGTGGGTGGCGAACATCAAGGGACGTATGGAAATTCTAAGTATTTTGTTTTCGCTCCTAACATTGTATTATACATTCAAATACTTAGACAATCCAGATTCTCCAAAGCGAAACCTATATTTAGTCGGTAGTTTTGTCGTCTTTATGCTGGGGCTTTTCACCAAAGAAAATGTGCTTACATTAGTGGGTATTGTGCCTTTGAGCATCTACTTTTTTGCTCGCAAAAGCACCGAAAAAGATTACCTAACCGCCATCAGTCCGCTATTGGTAGGTACTGCTATTTTCATGCTTCTCCGTTTTGCCATTTTGGGTTATTTTTTGGGCGGCGAAAAAATAGACAGCACCGAACTGCTCAACGACCCTTTCCTTAATGCTTCTTTTGGCGAAAAATACGCCACCATTTTCTATACTATGGGCTTATATATTAAGCTCCTATTCACTGCCATTCCGCTCACACACGACTATTATCCCAAGCAAATTCCTATTATTTCTTGGGCAGATTGGCGCGCATTATTATCTTTGACCCTCTATGTCGCCATGGGAATCTATGCCTTAGCCGGCTTGCGAAACCGTCAGTTACCTGCTTATGCCATTGCTTTCTACCTATTAAGTTTTTCGTTAGTGTCTAACTTGCTGTTCCCTATCGGTACATTTATGAACGACCGTTTTATGGACATGCCGTCCATTGGTTTTTGCATATTGTTGGGATATGGCATAGTGGTAGGCTTACCCAAACTCTTGCCACAAATATCGCGCCATACCTTAGTTTTGGCTGTTTTTGGCATATATATATTGTTTTTTAGCGTTCGAACACTCGGACGCGTGCCTGCTTGGTACGACAATGCCACTTTGTTTTTGACCGACGCAAAAGTTTCTACCAATAGCGCCAAAGTCCTCACTTCGGCGGGCGGCACCCTGCTCGACGTAAAACTACCCGAAATCAAAGACGCACAACAGCGCGACAATACCATCAACGAAGCCATTACCTACCTCAACCGAGCCTTAAACATCTATCCCGAATCGGTAAATGCACACCTATTGTTGGCAAATGCCTATTTCCACAAACAGCCACGCAACTACGACTCTATTTTTGTGCATTATCGTCAAGTATTATCCAAAAATCCTGAACACCCACAAGTCTTAGAAAACATATCGCGCCTTAGCGAAATGGAAGCTAACCCACAAAATCCACAACGCAACGAAGCCAACATAGACAAAATGTTGCAATTTGTGGAAAGCACCGCCGCCAACGGCACACAAACTTGGCAAATATACGATGCTTTGGGCGTATTGTATGGCAAAGGCAAAAACAACCTTCCCAAAGCCTTAGAAAACTTCGAGTTGGCATTAGATAAAATGGGCATAGCAGCCACCACCACCGCCAATCCACGTGCCATTGGCATTATGCAAGATATGGGTGTAGCCTATGGTATGCAGCGCGATTTTCCGCGTGCCTTAGCCATCAACAAACGCGCCCTAACCCTCGACCCCACCAACGGTAGCATCTTGCGCAACATTGGCATCACCTACCAAAACTTAGGCAAAACCGATAGCGCCAAAATCTTCTTTGAGCAAGCCGCTATGTATCTGCCGAGTAATAAAAAATAACCGCCTCAAATTCACACATATATCCATCTCTATTATCTTTATTTTTTGGGCGTTTCCCTGCGGGTCGGGCTTTACGGGGCTAACGGTGCAAGCACCAGCCTAACGGCTGCCCCTACAATCCCTAACGCGCTTCGCCATTCGAAATTTTTGTACTTTTTATAAAAAAACACCGTACTGTGTTCTCTTGAACAAGTACGGTGTTTTATATTTCTACACTATTCGTTGTCCCCCACACCCCATTTCCAAGCTACGCTCACCTGAAAAAAAACGCCAAATTGCGTTTGCCGTCCTTTCAATTTTTGAACAAAAGGCAGACTATACACCCCTTCCAATTGATAAGCACGCCATTGTAGTTGGCTTTGTAGCACCATTGTCCACCATTGCCCGCCCGTATCCTCTGGAATAGCTTGTCGGTTCATAAAATCAGCTTTTCGATGTTCATATCCTACTCCCGTGCCAACCGTCCATCTTAATTTGCCTAAAACCGCTTGATATTGTCCCACTATTTGTGCCTGCCAACGATTGCCAAAGCGATAATAGAAGCGATTTTGTAAAAAATAATGATAATAACATTGCGCTGCCACTTGCCACCGTTGATACTCCAATACATAATGCAGTCTTGGATTCAGTTGCCAAGCACCCGTAGCTACCTGCATTTTAGGCTCCAATTCGTTAAGCACATTAAAATTATCATATCTACCTGTAGGAAGCGTTATTTGACCACCAAGCCACCATTGTTGCCGCACAATAGGATTTATACTAAACAATTCGCTATCATACAACAAATAATGTCCTGCTATGCGAAGGTCGCCAAAACCCTTTTCATTTGTAGTATATGATTGTGGCAACAGCCCATCATCTTCGTTGCGCCAATTGTGATGATGCGTCATGCTGGCAGCCACCACCACTCTCCTATTCAGGCGCGACTGAACATATAGTTGAAAATAAGTATAATACTCACGATTTTCAGTAAACGGATTATAATAAAGGTGTTGATGATAGTTGGGTGTGGCGAGCGTATGGTCATGAAAAGTCATATAGCGCAGCATACCACTTCGCTGTTGATGAGTATACACTACCCCTAATTGGCTCTGTGTCTGCCAAATCTGCGCCCAACATGTTGTGGTTAATAACCACAATAAACTATAAAAAATACTTCTTGGGATCATAGCAATAATAAAGCAATGTTGTACAACAAAAATACCAAATTCGCAGAACAAAAAAAACAAGCTGCTTCTCACGAAACAGCTTGCTAAATCCAACTAAACTATGACCTCACGCTTTTTTACCTATGATAGCTTTAACTACTATAATAGGCGTTTTGATGAGGCAAAGTTACGGTATTCTACAATACGCAATTGTTAAATTAACTTAAATCTTGTTTTTTAGTGGATTTGGGCTGTAGATAAAGCCTTTTTTAAATTCTTTTGTAGCTGCGTTCAGTAAAGTTTTAACCTTGTTTAATAGTATCCATTTGTTTAGCGAAATTGGCAGGAATACGGTCATTTGGATTAGCGCTAATCAGGTTGGCAGAAATCATAACTTCGCGGATTTGGTCAGCAAAACCCGACAAACCACCCGGATTATTGGGCAACATAATCGTATTAGATTGGCTGCGGTCAGCAATATCTTTTAAGGTATCGAAGTATTGTGTCAACAGCACTATCATCATCACATCTTGAGCGGTTGCTCCATGAATAGATTGTTGAAATTCTGCCACAGATTGTTGCAAACCCTCGATAATGGCTTTTCGTTGGTTGGCAATACCTTGTCCTTCCAAAGCTTTACTTTGAGCTTCTGCTTCGGCGGCTTTAACTTTCAAAATTCGGTCAGCTTCCCCTTTTTCGCTTGCTGCCATTCGCATGCGCGTTGCTGCATTGATTTCGTTCATGGCATGTTTCACCTTATCATCGGGGTCGATATCCGTCACTAAGGCTTTTAGAATGTCATAACCAAAATCGTCCATAGTATCGTGCAATTCATGCTTAACTGCCATAGCAATGTCTTCTTTTTTGGAGAACACATCGTCCAATTTGAGCAAAGGTACACGAGCGCGCACCACATCAAAAACGTATGCACTTACTTGGTCATGGATGTTCGTTAGTTTATAATAGGCTTCATATACCTTGTCAGGCATCACCTGAAACTGTACAGAAACCTTCACATCTACAAAAACATCGTCTAACGTTTTGGTCTCCACCACCACATCCAACTGCTGAACGCGCATATTAACCCGCGCTGCTACACGATCAATAAAAGGGATTTTGAAATTAAGACCCGGAAATGCCGTACCGTTAAACTTGCCAAAACGCTCCACAATGGCAACGGTTTGTTGACGAACGGTGTAGATGCCACTAAAGACAATTAGTCCAATGACAATGAGTGGTAATAATGCTGGTTCCATATTATTTAAATTTACGGTTTACACCTCTTTAAAAGAGGATTTTGTTTGTTTTTTTATCCTGATTAAACAACTTTATCTATTGGTTTTCGGTCAATAGCAATATTCAATTGTATTTTGTATTCAGAAACAGACTGGTTAAAGTATTTTTTAAATTGGTTAGATAGATGTTGAACACTTTGATAGCCCAATTGTTCCGCAATTTGGCTAAGATTAAATTCATTGTCCTGAATTAATTCTTTTACCCTTTCTAAGCGCTGCAAAATCAGAAATTTTTCCAAGGTAATACCTTCTTTCTGTGAAAATAGCTTACTGATATTACCATAGCTCATACCTATTTGGCGAGCTATCCAATCTGAATTGCGCAAATGAATAGGTTCATTCGTTTCACGCCGCGCCAATTGTATGGCAACCTGCTTAATGCGTTCTATCACCTGTTCTTCACGATTAGTCAATAACCGAAAACCGTTGTCGTTCAAAGTAGTTTCTACTTCTTTCCAAGATTTGAAATTATTGACTAGAACAGTACCCAATTGTACATCGACCACGTCGACTCCTATTTTAGTTAGCTCATCGCGCACCACTTTAATACAGCGTTGACAAACCATATTTTTGACATGCAAGGTAGTATGAGGCATTGTTGGGAATATTTAGGAAAATGAATGTTATTAATAAAGTAGAGTTTCAGAAATTTTTAGGATATAGAAGTCTCCGAAATGTCATATTATCGGATCAGTGTGAGATTACCTTTAAAATCTTTTTGTGTACCATCTGCAAAAGTAACATTTCCCCAATAGGCATATATGCCCACTTCTTGGGCTTTACCGCGCCATGTACCGTCCCAGCGTTGGTCAATTTGGTGTGCTTCAAACACCTCTCTACCCCAACGGTCATAAATATGGCATTCATATTGCACAACATCTTCTGCTGTTGCTCCCCAATAACTATTCACATCATCTTCATTTGGAGAGAAAGCAGTAGGGATAGCCAATGGATACAATACCACTTCTGTTACAACCGCCGTAGCGGTAGCTGTGCAATCGTTACTGTTTGTAACCGTGACAGTATATGTACCAACTTGACTGACCTGCAAATTAGGTGTGATGCCACCACTTGACCAATTGTATGCTACCAAATCTGTGCCAATAGCGCTCAATTCGGTGCTTATACCCTCGCTAATGGTCAAATTACCACTTATTTGTACCTGCGGATCCCCCAAAGCTGTAATGATATGGCTGGCACTGCCTTCACAAGCACCTTCACTCACCGTCACAGCATAAGTGCCGCCTCCTACTTGTATAGTAGGTGTATTTTCGCCCGTAGACCAAATATATGTAGTATATTCGGGTGTGGTACTCAATGTGAGCAGAGCATCACCACAAATGGTCGTTTCGCCTTGAATACTAACAGGTGCATTACCCATAGTAACCGACATACTTTGCATACTTGAACAACCCACACTATTGCTTACTGTCACGGTATAAACTCCGGCGGCATTCACCAAAATATTTTGCGAAGTACCACCCGTCGACCAGGCATATTGTTGCCCTATTTCGGCTACGCCAATAGTTGTACTGCTTCCTTCACAAAAAGAATCATTGCCTATGAGCGTTGCTGTAGCCGCAGGATTTGCTGTTACATTGATAGCTGTAGTAGCCGAACAAGCGTTAGAATCATAAACCGTAACAGTATACGTCCCTGCATTATTGACCTGCACACTTGCGTCGTCGCTGCCTGTTGACCATATATATATAAGGTAGTTGGTTGATAATGCCAAAGTAGCCACACCATTTGGACAAACACTATTATTGCCTATGATTTGAGGTGTTGGATTAGGAAATACCAAAACATCAGTAAAATTAGTACTTGTACAACCATTGGCATCGGTAACAGTAAGGCTATAATTTCCCGCTACTGTGACCGTAATGGTTGCCGTAGTTGCACCTGTTGACCAAAGAAAACTATTTCCTACATCGGCAGTCAAAGTAGCCGTTTGTCCCTCACACAGCAAATTATCGCCTAAAATTTGTACAGGAAAAGGCTCACAGTTTTGAGCCAATAGAACAACACTATTTATAGAAAAAAAGATAAGCGCAAATAAAATAATCAATTTCATTATTAGCAATAATGTTTGGTATATAGATATTGTAGTGCCAGCCGATAGCCGTCTAAACCCAAACCTACAATAATGCCTTTGGCAACAGGGGAAACATAGGAATGGTGACGAAAACTTTCGCGAGCAAAGGTGTTGGAAATATGCACTTCTATAACAAGACTACTAATAGCAGCAATGGCATCGGCAAGAGCAACAGAGGTGTGTGTGTAGGCACCAGGATTAAACACAATACCATCGGAGCTAAAACCAATGTTGTGCAAATGGTCAATAATTGCACCTTCATGATTGCTCTGAAAATAATGAAGTTCGCACATTTTGAAATCACGCTGCAAAGTTACAAAATAATCTTCAAATGTACTATTACCATAGATTTCGGGTTCACGTTTGCCCAATAAGTTAAGGTTAGGTCCATTAATAATGTGAAAGGTCATTTGACTTTTGGATTTAACAATGCAAAGATACAATGTTTAGATTAGTTTACCAAATTTTTCATGTATTTAGTTCTCTTAACAATTCTTTTTGGGGTAGTATTTGTTTTTAGCAGACAATTTTGTCTTATTCCTAACAAGTTGGCTACCTCTTTAAAGTTCATTGTATTATTTCAAGGTAAATAGGCAATATAGCATACCTCTATAAGTTCGTTGTAAATCCCCAAAAACCTACAAAAGAATTTGGTAGAACAAAAAAAACAACGTAACTTTGTGCCGTTAATAATTACTACTTGTTGCTTTGCTTCCTAAAAATCACAAAAATCTACTATGTCAGTCTATATCAACCCATATACCGATTTTGGCTCTCCCCAAAAGACCAATAAATAGAAAAAAGCAGAGTAGAAGCAAAAACAGAAGCCGAAGTACAGGCGCTTATAGACGCAAATATTTGACAAAATATAGCATAACCTCACCCCAAATAATCATTCAAACAACAATATTTACTATTAAACAAACAATCTAAAAACTTTATCTTTTACGATGGAAAATTCCACTAATGGCGGCAAATGTCCTTTTACAGGTTCATTGCCCAAACATAGTATAGGTAGTAGCGGCACTAGAAACCGCGACTGGTGGCCCAATCAACTAAAACTACAAGTATTGCGCCAACATTCTTCCTTGTCCGACCCACTCGACAACCAGTTCAATTATGCAGAAGCTTTCAATAGTTTAGAGTATGAGGCTTTGAAAAAAGATTTGCAAGACCTCATGACCGACTCCCAAGACTGGTGGCCTGCCGACTTTGGACATTATGGTCCTTTATTTATCCGTATGGCTTGGCACAGCGCTGGTACTTATCGCACAGGTGACGGACGTGGTGGAGCAGGTGGCGGACAACAACGTTTTGCTCCCCTAAACAGTTGGCCCGACAATGGCAACTTAGACAAAGCCCGACGCTTATTGTGGCCTATCAAACAAAAATATGGTCAAAAAATATCTTGGGCAGACCTCATGGTACTAGCAGGAAACGTAGCCTTAGAGTCTATGGGTTTCAAAACCTTTGGCTTCGCAGGCGGACGCGCCGACACATGGGAGCCACAAGAAGACATATACTGGGGCAACGAAACAAAATGGTTAGATGACCAACGATATACAGGCGAACGCGACCTCGACAACCCCCTCGCAGCCGTACAAATGGGCTTGATTTATGTCAACCCCGAAGGCCCTAATGGCAATCCCGACCCCATCGCTGCCGCAAAAGATATTCGCGAAACTTTCGCCCGAATGGCAATGGATGACGAAGAAACTGTTGCCCTCATCGCAGGAGGACATACCTTCGGCAAAACACACGGAGCAGGAGACGCAGCCTTAGTCGGAGCAGACCCCGAAGCCGCCGAAATAGAAGCTCAAGGTTTCGGATGGGCAAATAAATTTGGAAAAGGTTTGGCAGAAGATACCATCACAAGCGGATTGGAAGTCATCTGGACAACCACACCAACCAAATGGAGCAATAATTTCTTCTGGAATCTTTTCGGTTATGAATGGGAACTCACCAAAAGCCCCGCAGGCGCACATCAGTGGACACCCAAACATGGAGCAGGTGCCAATACAGTACCCGACGCTCATGACAAAAGCAAAAGACACACCCCCTCTATGCTCACCACAGACCTCGCACTCCGTTTTGACCCCGCTTACGAAAAAATATCCCGCCACTTTTTCGAAAACCCCGACGCTTTTGCCAACGCATTCGCACGCGCATGGTTCAAATTGACACACCGCGACATGGGCCCCCGCTCGCGTTACCTGGGCCCCGAAGTGCCTGCCGAAGTGTTGATTTGGCAAGACCCTATTCCCGAAGTCAATCACACCTTAGTGGACGAAGCTGATATCCAAACCCTAAAATCACGTTTATTGGCATCAGGAGTGTCCATCGCACAATTGGTTAGTACGGCTTGGGCGGCTGCCGCTACTTTCAGAGGCTCCGACAAACGTGGTGGCGCCAATGGCGCTCGCATACGTTTAGCCCCACAAAAATTCTGGAAAGCCAACAACCCTGCTCAATTAAGCCAAGTCCTAAGTACCCTCGAAGGTATCCAAAGCGAATTTAACCAAGCCCAAAACAATGGCAAAAAAGTATCTTTGGCTGACCTTATCGTACTTGGCGGCTGCGCAGCCATCGAAGAAGCAGCCCAAAAAGCAGGCTTTAACATCAAAGTGCCTTTCACACCCGGCAGAATGGACGCTAACCAAGAACAAACCGATGTGGAATCTTTTGCTGTATTAGAACCCATAGCCGACGGCTTCCGCAATTACCTCAAAAACAAATGTAGCATACCCACAGAAGAACTGTTGGTAGATAAAGCACAATTACTCAACCTAACAGCTCCCGAAATGACCGTCCTAATCGGTGGTATGCGCGCCTTAAACGCCAACTATGACGGCTCAAAACATGGTATATTGACCGACCGTCCCGAAACATTGACCAACGATTTCTTTGTCAACCTCCTCGATATGCGCACCGCTTGGGCTGCTACCGACGAACATAAAGAAATTTTCGAAGGACGCGACCGCTCAACAGGTATTACCAAATGGACTGCCACACGAGCAGACCTTATTTTTGGGTCAAACTCCGAATTGCGCGCCTTATCAGAAGTATATGCCAGTAACGATGCACAAACAAAATTTGTAAACGATTTCGTTGCAGCGTGGAACAAAGTAATGAACCTCGACCGTTTCGACATCGCATAGTTTTTTACTAATTTTCATACCACAAAAATAGCCCCGCCATTGCTATGGTAGGGCTATTTTTTGTTATATGCCTCTATATGAAACCCATTAATGAACAAACAAAATATAGCATACACACTTCCTTCAACACTAACTACTATGCTATTGATAACAAAAAGCAATACTTTTCATTTTAATGCCTCCAAAATACTTTTTAGCTATTGTAATGATTAAGCTATAAGCACTTAATAACGTTTTAGTAATAAAATTTGTCTATTTATCTCTAAAATTTTACAAGATGATTACTTGTAACTTACAAAACATCAACGTTTCGGCGTAGTAGTGATTTTTTTGTTGCGATTAGCTCGTGGAATGGTGTACGCCTTTATTTTGGAGATGTTATCTTGATAAACAAGCAACGCTAAACGCTCAATGTTACTCATAGCAACATATAAATCATTAACTTTTTCTACACGGTATACCGTTTTCCCTTGTCGTTCTCTTTTAAAAATCTCTCGCTTAGTACTTATTGCTTCTATTTTTTGGCATAAAATAGTGGTGCGCTCCAATAAAGCAGGTTTGGCTCCCGCAGCTAATAAATCAGCTTCGTAATTTGGTTGTATGTCATTCAATACTTTAAAAAACTGAATAAAAGCTAATTGATTTCTTTTGGCAGCCGAAAAAGTGTTTTTTCCTAATAGGTTTTGTATAGTTATTTGGCTATTAAATGCTTTTCTAATAAAGTAGAACAACTCTTTATAATGTTGTTTGCCATCTTCAATTAATTCCAAAAACTGTTGAGTTAAATCAGCTTGTTCGTCAAGTATAGATTTGTCAGGAAGTTGATTAGCTTCATTTAATAAATCTTGTAATTCCGTAATTTTAGCTGCATTAAAGCTGGAATCTTGTGTTGCAAATACATCTAAATCTTGTTTTAATAATTCGATAACAATACGAGCATGTTGTAGTAAAACTAAAATAGAGATGTTATATAATCTTTTCATAGTACAATTTTAAAGCGTAAAACAAAAAATAAAATGATTGTATAATCGTGTAATAATTTGGCAAAGGTAAGAGTTTTTTATGAAAAATCATAGAAAAACACTAACTTTGTGTAATTTTTTTAAAAAAATACCAGATAACCTTTATTTTTTTTACTATGTTATTTCTATTTTTGTAATTAATTACTTCCAAATACCAGCAATAATACAGCTATTTACAGCAATATTCCACTGTTTGTTAGCAATAATAGCAATGACTACAAACAATAATAAAGCATTTGTTAGCAAAGTAATCTTAAAGAAACATTAAATATTACGCATCTGTTAGCAAATATAGCCTTGTTGTTAGCAAAAACAATACACTTTCTAACAAACATCATGTAGTTGTTAGCAAGCATCAGTATATGTGTTAGCAAGCATTTTGCAGTTGTTAGCAAAAATAAAGTTATCGTTAGCAATAGCTGTATATTTGTTAGCGAATATTACTTAAAAAATAGGGCATTTTGCTGCTATTTTTCCAATACTATTTTTTTATTGCTTTTTGTTTGAAAAAAATAATGTACATATAGCTACAATATCATAAAAAAACGCTACCTTTGCAAGTAATAATCATGCTTATTTTGTTAATGCTTATTTGCAATTAATTGCATTCCATAACCACTATTTGAGATTAGCAATAAACTGCTTAAGTGTTTTTTACTACTACTTTTTTCTTAATAGTTCTATCTTGTTGTTATCTATCTATTGATAAGCAATAACTATTTTAATGCTTATTCTTGCTACGTTTTTTATTACAGCTATTTGTCAAAGTTTTGCTTTTGTTGTATTGGAGTTGCTTAAAAAAAACCAACCCAATAAAGCAGGTACACCCAAATTGATACACCATAACATAATAGAAGCTAACAATACAGCACTATGCGGTGAGGTTGAAAAATTTTGCGCAAAAAATACTGCTACATTTCCTCTAACTCCAATTTCCACCAAACCAAATGTAGGTAGCAATGTTTGTGCAAAATAACTACTACATATCATTCCTATCATCATCATACTATTTGCCTTTATTTCAAATGCCGCTAACAATAACATATACTGCACTACATAAATAACCCAGCGCAATAACGACCACAATAATACAATTTGCAATTCTTTTTTTGTGTATTGTTGTAATGTATCTTTTACTGTTATCCAACGTTTTAGCCAAGCAACTTTAGGCAAATAAACTATTCCCCAATAATATATTGTTACCAATAAAAGCCATGCTACAACACTTCCTGCCATTATAACTTGTATAGTCCAAATAGGTAATAAGGGTTGTTTGTACATATAATACACAAAACCAATAGCACTTGCTCCCATCGTGACTATTAATTGTGCCAACTGACCAACCACCATAATAAGCGCAGCTTTTGCTTGTTGTTGTGGCAAAGTTAATACCCTTCCGCCAAACTCCCCTACCCTATTGGGTGTAATAATTCCTAAACTTATACCTGCCAATACGCTTTGCAAAGCAGCCAATAAAGACAGCGATAAAGTATGTTGCAATAAAAATTGCCAACGACGTGCCTCCACTAAATAGTTTAGCACACTCAATAATATCACTGTGCTTATCAAACTATAGGTTAACACTGCATTATATTGAGCAATAATCCGCCACTGCTCAACAAGTAGTGACCATGTTCCTATTTGCTTTGACAATACTATCAATAAAGCTAACAATAATACTAATTGAAAGAAAAAAAGTAGGTATTTTTTAAGCATTATTTTCAATGTTTTTTATTAGAAATGTACGTTTGGCAATGTGTTTCTTTTTGTAAGAACAGTGCCTTTTCCTTGATGCAAAATTTAAGTTATTTACGATAAAAAAAATGTCAAGTTGTATTGCATAAAGCCATATTGAGTTTTCTTTTTTATGGCTACGAACAACATGGTATAATACTGCTAAACGTGTTTATTAACAACAATATTTTTTAAATAGCATAACAATAGCAGCGTAAAATAGTTGCTTTATGGTTTAATCCATTTCTGTTTCATGGCTTATTATGTAGTCCAATTATTTCCTTATTTCATGTTGTATATTATTGTTTTCTGATACTGTTTATTAGCTAACAATGACAAGCATTGAGCGTTTTTTTTCAACCATTAATAAATCATTTTCATGGCACAAAAAATCATTGGCATAGACCCCGGTACGTTAGTTATGGGATATGCTATCATTAGCATAGATAATAAAAAAATAACTATAGAAAGTTTGGGTGTCATTCAACTACATCAATACGAAGATCATTACGAAAAATTAAAAAAGATTTACGAAAAAATCACCTATCTCGTCACCACCTATCAACCTGATGAGTTAGCCATTGAAGCGCCTTTTCACGGAAAAAATGTGCAGTCGATGCTCAAGCTCGGCAGGGCGCAAGGTGTTGCCATTGCAGCGGCTATGATGCAAAACATTCCTGTATCGGAATATGCTCCGCGCACCATCAAACAAGCTATCACGGGCAAAGGTAGCGCTACCAAAGAACAAATTGCAGCCATGCTACAACATATGTTAAAAATAGACACACTTCCTCAATTTCTCGATGCCACCGATGCCCTAAGCGTGGCAGTTTGTCACTATTTGCGGCAGAATGCTATCACCAGTACCCCAAATAAAGCAAAAAAAACCAATAAAAGCAATAGTTGGAAAAATTTTGTTACGAATAATCCCGATAAAGTAAAACAATAAGCCTATTTTGTGCGACAAATTTTTCCGTAGCGCTGGATTTAAACCATCTGCTACGGAAAAATTTTATTCTCTTGCTACATCAAACAAGACTCAAACATGACTATTCAGGGCAATGTTGATATTATATTAAGGTTATTTTGGCAATTTTCTACTCATTTTGTTGGTAAAAAACCCTACTTTTGCAGCGTTTTGCAGCAATATCACAAAAATATCAGTTTATAATGCATAGTTAGGACAATACTTTTTGCCATTCTTGCGTTAATAGCCTATTTACAAAGCAATTTTAGAGGTCTGTAACAAAGTTCTAAATTTGTACAACAAAAAAAAGTTGATATGCCGTAACTTTGTGGCAAAATTTTGTTAAAAAAAAAACAAGTTGATGCAACCTTATTATACTTTATTGCGTCTATGTTCAAAACGGATAGATTTCCGCTAAAAAAACCTTCTCTAAAAAGTAAAAACAATTACGTATGAATAAAAATCTACTTTTCTTTACCTCTCTTTGCCTCATCCTATTTAGCATTTCACTACCCCTATCTGCACAAACTGTTCTATCTCAGGGCGATATTGCTGTTATTGGGGTGAATGCGAATAATGGTGCGTGTAGTGGCACCAGTACGGAAGACAAAATTAGTTTTGTTTGTTTTAAACCTATCACGACAGGTACACAGATTTGCGTTACAGATTGTGCTTATGTTAGTGCTTCCAATACATGGGGCGAGAACGAAGGTTTAGTTTGTATGACCTATACAGGAGCTACTCTTGCTGCTGGAACTATTATTACGTTTAGTTCATCAGGTATAGCTCCTGTTTCCTCACCCAACAATCCATATGCAGGGACTTATCCGTCTTCTTCTATGCCCTATAGTGTTGCTCCGGGCACTTGGAGTCTTGCTTGCCCGAATCCCCCCTTTGTGAGCGGTTCTGCTTTCAATGTTGCTATGAATATGAATTCTGGTGGCGATCAAATTTATTTTTTGCAAGGCGGCACATGGACCAATCCTGCGGGAGCTAATAATGCCACCTATCCCAATAGTAATGTATTATATGGTTTCAGTAGTTCTTCCGCTGGATTTACAACAGCTTCTTTAAGCACTCCTCCTGCAACAGGCACTACTAATCTTGTGCCAGGCATGGAATGTAATGTAATGGCACCCTCCACATCTACTGATTTTAGTTATTTTGTGCCGCCTTCGCCCGCTCCTACAAGTCAAGCAGGTTGGATAGCGGCTATTAATAATTCTGCGAATTGGGTTTCAAGAATAAGTTGTTCAAATTACAATACGACTTTCGCTACCCAATATCCCGCTGGCACGCTCTTTACAGGTTCGCTTCCTTCGGGTCTTTTAACGGCTATTTCGAATGTAAATTTATGTGGTTCTACGCCTTATACCAACTATGACCTCACCCAGCACAATGCTGCTATTATAGGTTCGGCGGGTTATGCTTCGTCGGAGATATATTGGTATACGGCTGACCCTTCGCAAGGTACGAATGCTAGCACTAGCATTATTGCTGCACCTGCTACCTATACTTTCAATTCCACTCCCCTTACGCTATATGCTGCACAAGCCAGCACTGCTGCACTATCTACTACCAAACGCTGCAATTTGGTGGCTATTACTTTTACCATCAGTCCTTATCCCACACTAACTCCTGTTGCAGGAACATTGTGTTATAATACAAATTCTTTATTAACGCCCATAACCGTTACCAATCCCGGTGGTTTTACTGTGGTGTGGTATAGCGCAGCAGTTGGAGGTACCACCTTAAGTGTTGGTAGTACTTATACCCCAAGTCCTTTGCCCACCAGCACTACTACCTATTATGCTGAGGTAGTAAGCAATGGTTGTGCAACGCGTGTGCCTGTACCTGTTTACCTATCTACTTGTGTCTCCAACTGTCAAGCAACCGATTTGGATACTATTCCTGTGAGTTGTTTTGGTGTCAATGATGGACAAGCAGTAGTGAATTTTGATGCCGTTGGTAATCCTGTTTATTTCACGCCTAACGTTAGCGCTACCTCTCCTTTGACGGGCGGACATGCTTATGTATGGAACACAGGAGCTACTACTAATCCTGCTACAGGACTTGCTCCTGGCACCTATACCGTAACGGTAAGCGGCACGGGAAGCATTGTGAGTATGCCCATTGCTGTAGGTGATGCTTGGACAATGACACCTACAGTAGGACAAACGGGTATGCCGCAAACTGTTAATGGAGCATCTCCTAATGCGTGGAACATTGGCACGGGCGAAAGTGGACAAGCTGTGGGAACTTGTGCAGGAGCGGGTGCTGATGCTACCCTCAAAATATCTACCAATCCCAATCCGGCTAGTCCTGCTGCATATAATTATGGAGCTAATAACCTAACAAGCACGGCTGCCGTTTCTCCCACTATCAACCTTACGGGCTGGAGCGGTGGCTCTGGTTTCGGTCCCAAATTATATTTTGAATATGCAGAAGTAGAAGAAAGCGCTCCTATTGCCAAAGGTGATAACATGACAGTGTATTACAGTCCTGACAATGGTGCTAACTGGTTTGCATTAGACGACCCGCCCAGCACCTACAATGGAAGTTGTATTGCCAAAGCTAATTGGAGTTCTCGAACCATTAACTTGCCTGTTACTGCCAACAATAATCCTAATGTCAAAATTGCATTTGTTTGGCAGAATAATAACAATGTTCGCTGGGCTTCTAATTTGAGTACAGGTACAAGTTTTTCAGCAGCCATTAATAACATTCGCATAGACCATCAATGTACGTATATTCCTGCTGCTGTAACTATCCCTAATGTACCAGAAGTTACGGCTACCATCTCTACATCTACAACAAGTTTATGTCTCAATGCACTTGCTCCCACTTTGTCTGTAGCAGTTACTCCTACTACTGCACCATCAAGTGGTACTTATACCTACGCTTGGTCGACGGGTGCCACTGCTAGTAGCATTACTGCTCCTACCAACGCCGCAGGGACAACAACCTATACGGTAAGTGTGACCAATACTTATGTGGTAACGATTACAGCGGTCAATGGTAGCACTTCCACCGCCACGCGCACTTGTACCGTCACCGATGATATTGATATTACTGTAAATGATTTGCCAACGGTCAATCTTGGTTCCGATTTCATTGGTTGTAATAACAACTTTGCGGGTGTAAATGCCACCATAGACGCAGGTGCAGGCTTTTCTTATAGTTGGTCTAATAGTGCAACAACCCAAACTATCAATCCCACTACTTCTAATACCTATACAGTAACAATTACAGACGGCAATGGTTGTAAATCTTCTGATGCAGTAGTAATTACTATCAACCAACCACCCAATGTTACGCCTGCTGACCTTACTATTACCAATGTCACCAACTGTGCTTTAGCTAACGGTGCATTAGCTTTTCCTTCTCCTGGTGGTGTTACGGTCGAAACAGGTTCAGGTTTTGTTAGCACAGGAGATGATATAACAGGCACCTCACCACTGACCAATTTGGGTGTAGGTACTTATACTTTGGTATATACCACTAACGCTACTGGCTGCTATACAGAAGTAACAGTTAGTGTTGGTTCTGCTACAGCGCTGCCTCCTACTCCCACCATCAGCCCCAATAATCCTAGCATCTGTGTTAATGGAATAATACCTACTTTCACGGCTTCGCCCAATGGTGGTGGAGGTCCTTCTTGGCAGTGGTATGGACCCAACAATAATGCAACCATCATTTCGGGGGCTACCAATGCTACCTATACACCCACTGCTGCGCAAGTAGATGTAAGCACCCCTGGTAGCTATGATTTTTATGTAACGAATACCGTTTTGGGGTGTGAAAGTCTTCCTGCAACGGTCACACTCACCATTCAAGCTCCTCCTACACCCAGCATTGTAGCAGTGCCAAGCTCTACCATTTGTTCGGGCAATAGCATTACGCTTGATGCCGACAATATTGCTGGAGCAACATACTCTTGGTCTAACAGCGGCGGTAGCAATAGTAGTGCCACATTCGCGCCTACTAACCTTACCGCCTCTCCTACCACCGTTACCTATACCGTGACTGTAACGGAAGGCGTATGTACTGTTCCAACCAATATAGCCATTACAGTTAATCCCAATCCAACAGCAGGCTTATTGACTCCAACGCAAAGCCTTTGTTCACTCAACAACGGACAAATCGCTTTTACTAATCCTAGTGGCGGCAATGTTTATTATTCTTCGGGAACAAGTTACAATACCGTAACAGGTACTGATGTTACTGGCACCTCGCCAGTAACTGCCTTAGCTGCGGGAGACTATACTTTCCGTTTTGAAAATCCTACAACCTCTTGTTTTACCGATGTATCCACCACCATTACCAACAACAATACCATTACTGCACCCAGCGTCGCACCTATTAGTGCTGTTTGTTATACAGGTTTGGCAACCACCAATCCCAGCATTAGCGCAAGTGGTAGTCCGGGTACTTATCAATGGTATGGCCCCAATAATCCTGCAACGCTTATTATAGGCGAAACCGTTGCTGCCTACACACCTGTTGTAGTAGGTAGCGCAACTTCTGCCACTACCTATACTTTCTATGTTGCTAGCGTAGTAGGCTCTTGTGAAAGTACCAAAACACCCATCACTTTTACCATTAATCCATTACCATCTCCTACTATTAATGGTAACGATGTACTTTGTAATGGCACGGCAAGTAATACCCTAACAGTAACCCCTGCTTTTAGCAGTTATTTGTGGAGCGATGGTAACAATGGAGCAAGCATTAGCAACGCAACCGCCAACAATACCAATTATGCAGTTACTGTCACCGATGGTAACGGTTGTCAAAGTGCGACCAATGTAACAGTGGTAGTGAATAATGCTGTCACCACAACCATTACACCTGCTACTATCGGTATTTGTAACGGAAGCTCGGTAGCTTTTGATGCAGGTAGCGGTTTCGACTCCTACATATGGTCAAATAGTGGAGGTAGTTCTCAAACTGCTTCTTATAGTAATATTACTACCAACACAACCTACACTATTACCGTTACTGCTACACAAAATGGTGTATCTTGCTCCGGCACTGCCAACGCCAGCGTAACCGTCAATCCCAATCCAAATCTAACTGCCACAAGTTCGCAAACCATTAATGTTTGTAATGGTTCAACTGCCAATTTATCAAGCGTGACTTATACCAATTCGGGAGCTAATGGCACACAATTCTACACTGACTCCAATGGTGATCCCGTTTTGTCAGCCTCTAATACTATTGTTCCTACCACACCAGGTCAATATATTTATGTTTTAACCGAAACTGTTGGTGCAACAGGTTGTTCGGATACTTTGCAAATCCGTGTGAATGTTAATGCCGCTCCCAGTATAACTCTCACACCAAACTCAACCAGCATTTGCATAGGTTCGTCTTTTGATTTAAGTACATTAACTGTCAATGATGCCAACAGCACTACAGGAACTATATCTTACCATAGTGGAACACCTGCCACAGTAGCTAATCAGTTGGCAAGTGCAAGCGTTTCGCCCACAACCAACACAACTTACTACATCAAAAAAACAGTAGGGACTTGTTCTGACGAAGAACCTTTTGCTATTACTGTCAATCCATTACCTACTGCCAGTATTGGTGGCAGTACAGCCATTTGTAGCGGAAATAGTACTACTTTGACCGCCAGCGGCGGCACTACCTATCTGTGGAACAATAATAGCACAAACGCTGCCTTAGCAGTATCACCCACCTCCAATACCACTTATACTGTAACAGTCACCAATGCCAATAACTGTTCTTCGATTACAAGTGCTTCTGTAACAGTTAATACAGTATTGAGTTTATCTAATCAACAAACAAATTGCAACATAGCAGGCACTCAATATACAGTTAGCTTTGACATCAATGGAACAGGTCCTTTTTCTGTTACAGGTGTTGCAGGCACTTTGACGGGCAATAGTTTTGTTAGCAATGCCATTCCTATCGCATCTACTCCTACTATTAGCATTAGTAGTACAGCCACAGGTGCTTGTCCTGCTATCTCCTATACACCCACACCTGCTTGCACTACACCCAGTAGTTGCACCACTACAACAGGTTGTTTCGGGGCTAACTTGGTCGTAGATGGTAGTTTTGAGACCTTTAATGCTGGCACACCTTTCACTAATTTTACCAGCAACTACGATTATAGTCCTTGTCCTGGCACCATTTGTACCAATAGCTCAACAGGACAACCGATTTTGTGCCAATATGATTTTTCGGTACAAACATCACCTAATCCATGTAATAGCGACTTTAGTAGCAACCTAAACGACCACACTTCTGGTTCGGGCAATATGATGATAGTAGATTTTCCTGCGGGTAATGTGGGTACAAATAATCGTATTTGGTGTCAAACAGTTTCGCTTGCAGCTAACACCAACTATTGTTTTGGTGCCTATTTCATCAATATCTTGCCCACAGGAACAGGACTTCCAACACCTTTATTGGGTTTAAGTGCCAATGGAACACTTTTAGGAACAGTTGGCGTACCTGAAACCGAACAATGGACATCAGGTAGTTACCAATTCAATAGCGGAGCAGGCGGTAGTTATACTATCTGCATCACCAACGAAAATTTCGGTGCAATAGGTTATGACGTGGCAATAGATGATATTTATATTCGCCCTACCACCACAGGAACACCTCCTAATGCCACTGATGACATAGCCAGCATTTGTCAAGGTCAGGCTTCACAAGTTATCAATGTTTTGACCAACGACACTGCTGGTAGCAACCCCATTGCATCTATCAATATCATCACACCACCGCCATTTACCGATGGCGAAATTTCCGCTGTCAATTTTGCTGCGGGAACAGTTACTTTTACTCCTTTTGCAGGTTTCTCTGGTACAACATCTTTTCAATACCAAGCCTGTGACGCATCGGGTTGTTGTGACATAGCTACTGTCACTATCACCCAAAATCTTTTACCTAATGCTAGTATTAGCGGAACAAGTACTATATGTAGCGGACAAACCACAACTTTGACCGCTAATGGAGGAACAACTTATACTTGGAATATAGGTGGAAGTAATCCTATTTCCGTTTCGCCAACTACCAACACCACCTATACTGTCACCGTCACCAATGCAAATAGTTGTTCTACTGTCACAACTGTAACAGTCACCGTCAATAATGCACCCACTGCAAGCATCACTATTGCCGAAACATCAGGCACTGCCAACGATGGCACGCTTTGTGTGGGCAGTGCATTAAGTATAACAGCAACAGGTGGAGCCTCTTATCAATGGACAGTTCCCGGCGGCGGCACCAACAATAGCAACCCACTTAGTACTGCTGCTGCAACAACTGCTAACGGTGGCAACTATACAGTTGTTGTGACTGATGCTAATGGTTGCACAGCAAGTACCACTACTCTCATTACCGTCAACAATAATCCCGCTCCCAGCATTAGCATTACCGAAAATTCAGGCACTGCCAACAACAATGCAATTTGTTTGGGAGCAGCCGCTACAATTACCGCTTCAGGCGGCGGCACCTATCAATGGACATTACCCAATGCCTCTACACCTACTACGAATCCACTCAATATAATAGCCGCAACAGCAACAGATAACGGTGTTTATACCGTAACTGTTACTAATAATGGTTGTACCAATACAGCTACGGTTAATTTGACCGTTCATACTGTTCCTTCGCCAAGTATCAGCGGAACAAGCACTGTTTGTAATGGACAAAGCACAGCTTTGACCGCCAATGGTGGAACAACTTATGCTTGGAGTACAGGAGGAGCTAATCCAATTACAGTTTCACCAACTGCCAATACCACCTATACCGTTACCGTCACTGATAGCAATAGTTGTACAGCGTCTACTACTACGCTTGTGACTGTCAATAGCTTGCCAAATGCTAGCATTAGTGGTAATGCTCCGATTTGTAATGGCGACCCTATTACCTTAACTGCCAATGGCGGAACTACTTACGATTGGAGTACAGGAGGAGCTAATCCCATCACTGTTTCACCAACTGCTAACACCACCTATACTGTTACTGTTTCCGATGCCAATAATTGTTCAACAATTACTACTGCCTCTGTCACAGTAAATCCGTTACCTGCTATTAGTTTAGCAACTAGTTGCGGAGCCACGCCTTTTAATGGTAGTGGAACTATTACCGTTACAGCCTCCGTTGTTGACGGTGGAACATTGGAATACTCTTCTAATGGCACAACTTTCCAAAGCAATAACGTATTTAATAATTTAACTAATGGTGGTTATACTATTACAGTACGCGTAATTGGCACCAATTGCACCAATACCGCTACCACTAATATAAGTTGCGCTTGTACAGCACCTACTCTTGCCATCAATCCACCTGCTGCTATCTGTCAAAATAGTGCGAGTAATGCCACAGTAAACCTAACCAACACCATTGGCACTAATACAGGGACAAGTCCTGTATACTATAGTACCCAAGCATTAGCTAATGCAGGAGGATCGGGTGATATTATCACACCAACAGCCGTAGGCACAGGTACCTATTACATTCGTGTTAATAATCCTGCCGATGCTACTTGTTTTACTGTAGAACAAGTTGATGTGACCATTAATTCTTTACCTGTGGCAATAACAACACCCGCAGACAATACTGCTTGTAGTTCTCCCTTTAATGGCAGCATTGACCTTAGTGTAACAAGTGCAGGAACGCACAGTTTTGCTTGGAGTACAGGTGTAGCATCTGAAGACTTGCCAAACGTTGCTAATGGTTCATATACCGTTACCATCACCAACACCACAACCAATTGTAGTACAACTGTTTCGGCAACGATTGGCAACAATACCAATGCTCCAACTGCCACTACCAACGTAACAGACAATACCGCCTGTTCGACTCCTTTTGATGGCGATATTAACCTTTCTGTCACAAGTCCTGGAACACATACTTTCTTGTGGAACAATGGCGAACCAACCGAAGACTTAACCAATTTCGCTAATGGTTCATAGACCGTTACCATCACCAACACCACAACCAATTGGAGTACAACTGTTTCGGCAACGATTGGCAACAACACCAATGCTCCAACTGCCACTACCAACGTAACAGACAATACCGCTTGTTCGACTCCTTTTGATGGTGATATTAACCTTTCTGTCACAAGTCCAGGAACACATACTTTCTTGTGGAACAATGGCGAAACAACCGAAGATTTAACCAACTTCGCTAATGGTTCATATACCGTTACCATCACCAACACCACAACCAATTGTAGTACAACTATTTCGGCAACAATTGGCAACAACACCAATGCTCCAACTGCCACTACCAACGTAACAGACAATACAGCTTGTTCGACTCCTTTTGATGGCGATATTAACCTCTCCGTCACAAGTCCAGGAACACATACTTTCTTGTGGAACAATGGCGAAACAACCGAAGATTTGTTAAACGTTGCTAATGGCTCATATACCGTTACCATCACCAATACCACAACCAATTGTAGTACAACTGTTTCGGCAACGATTGGCAATGCTCCAGCTTTGCCTAACGCAAGTATTTCCATAACCGAAACATCAGGTGCCGCCAATGATGGAACACTTTGTGAAGGCAGTGCATTGAGTTTGACTGCCTCGGGAGGAAATTCCTATACATGGACTTTGCCCAATGCCACCACCACTACCAGCAATCCGATTAGTGCTGCATCTGTTACAACAACCAACGGAGGCAACTATGTTGTAATAGTAACAGCAGCCAATGGTTGCACTGCAAGCACATCAACAAATGTCACTATTAATAATGTCCCAACACCCAGCATTAGCATTACCGAAAACTCAGGTACGCCTAACAACAATGCAGTTTGTTTAGGAGCAGCCGCTACCATTACCGCATCAGGTGGAGGCACATATCAATGGACATTACCTAATGCATCTACCTCTGCCACCAACCCTATCAATGTCGCATCCGCAACAACAACCGATAATGGTGTTTATACAGTGACTGTTACAAACAACGGATGTAGCAGTACAGCCTCAGCCACCTTGACTGTTAATAACTTACCTAACGCAAATGTGACAGGCTCTACTAATATCTGCGAAACAGGTTCTACCACTTTAACGGCTACGGGCGGAGTTACCTACAATTGGAGCGGCACGGGAATTAGCAACTCAAGTGCTAATCCTCAAACTTTATCAGGTTTGGGAGCAGGTAGTTATACTTACAATATAACTGTTAGCGATGCCAATGCCTGTGCTACCACTACTACTGCCAGCGTAACAATCAACAACAATCCAGCACCAACAATCACAGGTAGTGCGACTTTTTGTTCTGGTGGCAATACAACGCTCAATGCAGGAGCATACACTACTTATAGTTGGAGTAACACTGAAACAACTGCTACTATTACAGTTAATACTGCCAATACCTATACAGTAACTGTTAGTGATAGCAATGGTTGTACAGGTACTGATGTACAAATTGTTAACCAGTCCAACAACCTTAATCCAACAATTGGTGGTGTTTCACAAGTATGTCCAGGCAATACAACTACCTTAGATGCTACAGGTAGTTTCAGTTCTTATTTGTGGTCAAATAACAATGAAGTTACACCAACAATTACTGTGGGCGTAGGTACTTATACCGTTACAGTTAGCGATGTTAGTGGCTGTACAGGCACAAGTAGTCTAAATGTGATCAACTTTGTGCCAAGTGCTTCCGCAAGTGCTATTGGAAGCCCTGCTTGCCCTGGTAATGATATAAGCCTTAATGCTTCTGTTGGAACTGCCTATAGTTGGAGTGGACCAGCCGGCTTTAGTAGTTCCGTTCAATCACCTACCATTACTATCCCTAACAATACTCCTGCCAATACCTATACATATACTGTTACAGTAACAGATAGCAATACTTGTACTGCTACGGCTACGGTTGATGTAGTAGTTAACCCTATACCTTCTCCATCTATTACAGGTAATACCGATATTTGTTCTGGTCAAAGTACTATTCTTACAGCATCAGGTGGAAATAGTTATGCTTGGAATGACCCTGCCAACACTACAGGATCGATTTTAACAGTTAGTCCGAGTAACACCATTACTTACATCGTTACCGTTACCAATGCTCAAGGTTGTTCTGCCACGACTACTACAACCGTCAATGTTACGACCACACCTACAGCGGCTATCAGCGGTAACAATCCTATTTGTTTGGGAGACAACATCACCTTAACCGCTTCAGGTGGCGCTACTTATGTGTGGAATGACCCTGCTAATACTGCTAACGCCACCGTCACCGTTTCACCCACAACCAATACGGCTTATACAGTAACAGCTACAAATGGACAATGTAGCGATACAGAAACAGTTACGGTCACAGTCAACAGTTTACCTACTGCTGTTGTGGGAGGCGGAGGCAATGTGTGTACGGGTAGTGACATCAACCTCACCGCATCGGGTGGAAATACCTATCAATGGGCAGGACCTAATAGTTTCAGTAGTGTCCAGCAAAATCCCACTATTACGGCGGCGGCGGTTATCGCCTCTGGTGTTTATACTGTAACCGTCAGCAACAGCAACAACTGTAGTTCAACTGCTACAGTTAGCGTAATAGTTGCAGGTTGCTCTTGCCCCAATCCCCCTACTATCTCTGCACTGCCTACTGCCCAAATCTGTTCTAATAATACCGCCAATTTAAGCGTTACGCTTGGTGGTGGAGCAACAACAGCCACATGGACAAGTTCAGGTAGCGGAACATTCAATACCACAACAGGCAACAATGTAGTGTATACACCTTCGGCAACAGACATTACAACAGGAAGCGTTACTATTACCATCATTACCGACGACCCTGATGGTAATGGCACATTATGTAATGTCGCTTCAACTTCTATTACTTTAAGCATTAATGCTTTACCCAATGCAAGTATTAGTGGCAACAATAGCGTTTGTGAGGGTAATAGCGTTGCCCTGACTGCTTCGGGAGGTGCTAATTATTTGTGGAACGACATAAATGCCACCAATACAACTCAGCTTACAGTCACACCAACTGCTAATACCACTTATACCGTTACAGTCACCAATGGAAGCGGCTGTAGTGCAACTGCCAGTCATGTAGTCAATGTCAATACCACCCCTGTAGCGAGTATTATTGGTGATAATAGTATTTGCGAAAACGCTACTACCACACTAACTGCAACAGGCGGAAATTCCTATATCTGGAGTGGTTCTGGCATTGTTAATCCAAATAATGATAGCCAAAATTTGAGTGGTTTAACACCTAACACCTATACATACACCGTAACGGTTAGCAATATAGCCAACTGTAGTACTATCATTAATACCACCTTAACCATATCCGCCAATCCTATTGCAGGTATTGGTGGAACAAACACCATTTGCGAAAATGGCAGTACTACCTTAACTGCAAGTGGCAATGGCAACTATACTTGGTCGGGTGCAACGGTCACTATTCCTACTCAAAACACCCAAAACGTTAGCAATTTGAGCAACGGTAGTTATCCATATACCCTAACCGTTACCGACAGCAATGGTTGTACAGATACCGAAAGCCTAACTATCACGGTTAATAGCTTACCAACACCCACTATTAACGGTTCTACAACTTTTTGTGTCGATACACAATTAGATGCAGGTGCGGGATATGACTCCTACCTATGGAGTGCAGGCAATCAAAATACATCAAGCATAACTGTTGGCGTTTCTGATACTTATACCGTCACCGTCACCGACAACGGTTGTTCATCAAGTACCAGCATCACAGTAACACAAGCCAATAATTTAACGCCTACCATTAGCGGTAACACAGATATTTGTGCAGGTGGCACAACAACCCTAAACACAGGTAACTTTGCAACTTATCAATGGACAGGCGGCGTAGCAACACCAACGCTTGATGTCAATGCCGCCGGAACATATACCGTCACAGTAACCGATGCAAGTGGTTGTTCAGGAACAGCAAGCACTACTGTTAATGTAGTGACCCTCCCTAGCTTTACAGCAGGACAAGATAATTTGGTTTGTAGCTATATCTATGTCTTGGCAGGCACAGGCACTAATGGTTCATGGTCAGTAGCAAGTGGTGGAACCGCTTCTTTCACCAACCTCAATTCTCCCACAACAACTGTTAATGTGACAGCTTGTGGTATTTACGAATTAGTTTGGACAGAAGACAATGGCTCATGTACCGCCACAGATACCGTAAAAATCGGTTTTATCGAAAGTGTTCCTGCCAACAGTTGTCCGCCCGAAGTAGAAAACACCTGTAGTTTATCTGTAGACATTTCTCCTGCCAGCGTAGTGGGTGCGGCTTGTTTGCCCGATGGCTCTTGTTCAGCAGGTAGCCAATTATGGCAAGATATGGTTGACGAATTGGGATTGGCTTGCAACACACCGCCCACGAATTGCCATTGGGAATGGGATTATTTAGATGGTTCATCAACAGGCATTGTGGTCACTTTTGCTCCTGACGAATTTACACCCAACGTCACCGTAACAGTCAATACAGCGGGCAATTATCGTTTCCGTTGGGTGTGCGATACAGACCCCAACTGCCCTGCCCTACCTTGTGGAGGTGCTAATGCGGACAAAACATTCCACTTTATAAGCCCATTAAATACCATAGCTACTGCCACATGTGTAGGTGGTGCTTCGACTGACTATAATGTTGTTGTTACCATTACCGGAGGAGAACCACCTTATACACTTCCTAACGGTTATACAGAAACCTTAGCCTCTGGCACTCCTTACAATTATATCATTGATGATAGCAGCATTTGTTCTCCTGTCAATCTTAATGGCATACAAGTTTGCGACCCAAACTGCCCGACAATCACACCTATTATTGATGGTGTTAATACTATCTGCCAAGGCGAAAGCACAACAATTACCGCCGAAGCAGGTTTTGTGAGTTATCAATGGTCAAATGGCTTGGGTAATACAGATATTGTCACTATAACCAATACAGGAACTTATACTGTTACTGTAACTGATTCTAATGGTTGTGCAGGTTCTAATAGTGTTACTATTACTGTTACTCCGCTCATAGTTCCAAGTTTTGCACCTATTCCACCATTCTGTAGTGGCAGTACCGCACCAACTTTACCTTTAGTGTCTTTAGAAGGTATTACAGGTACATGGACACCTTCGGTTATCAACAATATAGTTGATGGCACGTATACTTTCTCACCTAACGCAGGGCAATGCGCTGACAATACTACTATTCCTGTCGTCGTCAATCAGCCACCTATTATCAGCGCAAATAGTATTTGTAATGGTGCTACCGCCGATATAAGTGTAAATATTGTTAGTGGCACTCCTACTACTTTCACCTTAGACGGACCAATAGTTACTCCTCCTTTCATTGGTGTAGCCAACGGCAACCACACCATAGTCGCAACAGATGCCAATGGCTGTTCAGGTAGCGTTGACCTTGTGACCAACTGTATTCCCGGTTGTCCGACCATTACCGTTAGTGGTAATGCTGTGGTTTGTGCTGGAGCAAGTGATGTTTATATACAAACCGGTGGCTCTCTTATTGGTTTTTGGGAAATAAACCCTCCTAATGCGGGTAATATAGACAACACAGGTCTATTGAATGTAGATTTCAATTTTGCTGGCGATATTACCATTACTTATACCGATAACAGTAATCCTGCCCAAAACTGTACTGGTGCCATAGTTGTTACCGTCAATCCTATACCAACAGCTACTATTTCGGGCAATGCAGCAATTTGTGCAGGCGATGACTTGACTCTTGATGCAGGTACACACAATAGTTATCAGTGGTCAAATGGTTTGGGTAATGGACAAACTGCAATCGTTAATGCTGGTGGCACTTATACAGTAACTATTACTGACAATGGTTGTTCATCAACAGCACAAGTAGTGGTAAATAGCAGCCCTGCAATTACCATTAACCCAACTATTAACAATATTAACTGCGCTAATGGTTCAGATGGTAGCATTAGTTTGCAAGTCAATGGCGGCGCGGGTTCTTATGGTTTTGCATGGAACAATGCTTTACCTAACCAACAAAACCAATTCGGTTTAACTGCCAATACTTATACCGTTACAGTTACAGACGATAATAATTGTACGGCAAGTGCTTCAGCAACAATAACAGAACCTACCAATCCACTTACGATTAGTTTAACAGGCATTGATGTAAGTTGTAATGGCGCAAATAATGGTGCTATCAATACCACCATTGAATTTGGCACATCTCCTTTCTCTTTTGTTTGGAACAATGGTTTAGGTAATGTACAAAATCCTACTGATTTATCTCCTAATACCTATAACGTTACTGTGACAGATGCTAATGGTTGTAGCGCCAACGCAGGTATTACCATCAATGAACCAAACCTTATCACCATAAGCGTCCAAACAACCGATGCCAATTGTGGACAAAGCAATGGCAGCGCAATTGCTACCGCATCGGGCGGAACAGGTAGCAGCTATACCTATACTTGGGGAACATCTAACGGCTCAAATACTAACTTAAGCGCAGGTGGATATGCCGTAACGGTTACAGACAATAGTGGCTGCACTGCTACTCAAGCCTTCGCTATTGGAAATACTGATGGTCCAACTATTGATAGTGAAACCACTACAAATGCCACTTGTGGCAATGCCAATGGTAGCATCACTATCAGCGCAAGTAGTCCCGCAGGCGGCATTACTTACCAATGGTCTCCTAATGCAGGAAGTACTAATACGGGTTCTGTTAGCAATTTGGCAGCAGATAGTTATACAGTTACTATCTCCGATACCAACAACTGCCCACAAGTAGCAACTTATACCATTAATGACTCACCAAGCCCAACGCTTGTGCTTAACAATAGCAGCAATGCGACTTGTGGTAATAATAATGGTAGCATTACGGTAACTGTTTCTGGTGGTACAGGTACTATCGACTACGCTTGGAACGTCACAGGTAATACCAATACTGTTAGTGACCTCAGCGCAGGCACTTATACCGTTACTGTTACAGATGACAATAACTGTACAGCGACTTTATCACAACTCATTACCCAAAGCAATGCACCAAGTATTACCAATATCAATACCGTTGCTGCTAACTGTGGCAACAATAATGGCAGCATTAGCTTTGATGCCATAAATGGAGCAACATACATATGGAGTCCTGCCGTGAGCAATAGCAATACTGCTAACAACTTAGCAAGTGGTGACTATCAAGTAACCATAACACAAAATGGTTGCTCTACCAACACCACCATTACCGTACCTTCTTTGGGTGGTGTAACCATTAGTGCTATCAATGCAACACCCACATCTTGCGGCTTGAACAATGGTTCAGCAGTTGTGGCAACCAATGGTGGAAACAACCTAAGCTATAGCTGGACAGGTGGAAGTATCACTAACCCTGCTAATAACCTTGCTGCTAACACATACACAGTCACAGTCACCGACGATAACGGCTGTACTGCTACTGCAAGCACACAAGTTGCAGCTTCATCAAATCCACAAATCACTAGTGACACAGTTACTGATGCTACTTGTGGCAATGACAACGGAAGTGTAAGCATTACTGTTAGCAATGGAACAACACCATACGACTATGATTGGGCGAATAGTCCAAGCACCAGCAACGTCATTGACAACATAGCAGCAGGCACTTACACTGTCACAGTCACAGACAACGCAGGTTGTACCACTACTACTGCATACACCATTAACGCTATTGCAGGTGTACAGGTAACAAATGTGGCTGTAACAGATGCCGCTTGCGGACAAAGCAATGGTTCTGCCACTATCACCGCCACAGGCAACGGAGTGACATACCAATGGGATACTCCCAACGGCAATGACAATACAGCCGACAATCTATCAGCAGGCAGTTATGCAGTTACCGTCACAGATAGTAATAACTGTACGGTTGTTCAAGCAGTAGATATTAGCAATATTGGCGCTCCTACCATTACTGTCAATACAACCACCGATGCAACGTGTGGTAACGCTAATGGTAGCATTAGCATTACTGCCAACGGCGGAACAGGTAATTTATCCTATACATGGAGTACGCCAAACGGCAGTAATATCACTGCTAACAATTTGGCAGGTGGCACATATACTGTTACTGTGAGTGATGAAAACAACTGTGAGGCTGTAGAAAGCATTGTCATAGATGCTGTTGATGCTCCAACTTTGGCAGTAGACAATGTGACCGATGCTGCTTGTGGTAACAATAATGGTAGCATTACTATTTTGGCGAATGGTGGTACTGGCACATTAAGCTATACTTGGAATACGCCAAACGGTAGTAATACAAGCGCCAACAACCTAAGCGCAGGTACATATACCGTTACGGTTAGCGATGATAATCTTTGTACAGCAACTTTGGAGGTAACAGTGAATGGCAGCAACGCCGCCAACGTAAACATAATAGGTATTGATACCATTTGCGAAGGCGATAACACTACTTTAGACGCAGGAGCAGGTTTTGATAGTTATAGTTGGTCAAATGGATTTAATACCACAACAATTTCTGTAACTACCAGCGACATCTATACTGTTACTGTGACCGATGCCAATAACTGCACGGCTACAGATAATATAACGATAACTGTTACACCTTTACCAACACCTACTATTACAGGCAATACCAATATCTGCGAAAACGAAACTACTACAATAGATGCAGGCGCAGGTTTTGATAGCTATTTGTGGAGCGACAATGGTGCAGTAACACAAACTATTGATGTAGGGGCAGGTGCTTATACTGTTACAGTCACTAATAACGGCTGTAGTGCCACCGACCAAATTAACATCACCGCAACGACGCTTCCCACCAACCTCAGCGCCACACACGACTGTACAAGTACTACTACCGCAACGGTAACTGTGACAGCGACAGGTAATAATTTGGAGTATGCCATAGACAACGGCGCATTCCAAGCGAGCAATATATTCAATGGTGTAGCAAATGGCGCACACACGCTAACAGTGCAAATCGTTGGCACAACTTGTAACGTGACAACTGATATTTCTTTCAATTGTGCCTGTGCTAACCCACCAACATTAGAGGTACATGACCTAAGCGTTTGTGAAGGAGCAACCGCCGATTTAGGCAACGCTATTGACAATAATACAGGAGGAACGCCGACTTATTACGACAACGCCGCCGATGCCAACAATGGAGCTGCCACAGGTGTCGTAGCAGACCCAACAGCAGTTAGTACTGGTGTTTACTTTATTCGGGTGGTAGATGTAGCTAATCCACTATGCTTTACCGTAGAAGCAGTAACCATTACTGAAACACCTGTATCATCTCCAACAATTAGCGGACTGAATAATCCGTACTGTATTGGCGAAACACCTGATGTCTTGACGGCTACTTTGGCTAACGGAGCAACAGTAACATGGTATAGCGATGCCACTCTCACTACCGAGGTAGGCAATACCAACACTTTCACGCCTCCTACCAGCAACACCACAGGCACTATCTCATATTGGGCAGTACAAAGTTTGAATACTTGTAATAGTGAACCCACACAAATTGATGTGGTATTTGAGGACTGTACTGCTCCTTGTAACTTGACCGATCCCCTTACTGTAACTACAACTTTGAGTGTGTGCGAAGGCGTAACCAATACCGCCGAGTTTAGTGTTAGTCACAACAATAGCGAAGCCACAGTACATTGGTACGATGCAGCAGGCAACGAAGTGGCAACAGGCAATACCTTTACCCCAACTGCCATTGGCACATATACTGCACAAGTAGTCAGCGACACAGACCCAACTTGTATTAGTAACAGCCTTACCGCTACCTTGTCCGAAATTGACAATAACTTGGTGCTTGATGCAGGACCAGATGTAACCATTTGTTTGGGCGATAATATTACGCTTAATGGCACAAGCACAGGTAGCGAGTCGACAATGTGGAGTAGCGATAGTGGCACGTTTAGCAATGCCAACAGCCTGATAAGCACCTATACACCAAGTGGAGCAGGTAGCTTTGACATAGTGTTGAGTGCCGAAAATGCTTGTTCCACCGATAGCGATACTTTGACCGTGACCGTTAATCCAACCGTGACGATAAGTGTCACAGGTAATTCCAATATTATGTTGGGACAAAGCACTCAATTGACCGCAACGGGAGCCGACAGTTATGTTTGGGGAAATAGTGCTACACTAAGTTGTGATGATTGTGCTAATCCTGTGGCAACACCCACCACAACCACCACCTATACCGTTGCAAGTGCCGACGCTTGCTCCGAAACAGTGGAAGTAACGGTGATTGTCACCGAAGGACAGCCTGCTCTGGTTATCCCTACCGCATTCTCACCCAACAACGATGATGTAAACGATGTGTTTAACATAGTTCCCAAAAATGGTGTAATAGAAAACTATTATATCACCATCTGGAATCGTTGGGGTAATTGTATCTATGAATCGACCAATGTTAATGACGGCTGGGACGGTAAATACAAAGGCATTGAGCAGGAATTAGATGTGTATGCCTATACTATTAAATACAATTTTGTGGGCGAACAACAGAAATTCCATTCAGGTAACGTGACCTTAGTGCGATAGAATTATTGCTATCATTGGCAATAACATACACTTTGTTCTGACTTATTTCTATGAATAAAGCGGCATTCCGTAATGGAATGCCGCTTTTATTTTGTCTATAATAATCCTGCTCTAATGTGGAAGGCAGCCGATATTGGACACCCAAATAAGCTATCTGCATTGGTCAAAACAGCATTTGAGGGCGTTTAGCATTCGTTCGTAACAGATTGTTGGCTTTATTTTGTCTATAATAATCCTGCTCTAATGTGGAATGCAGCCGATATTGGACACCCAAATAGGGCTTTATCACTCGTAAAAAATCCTATTTCACCGCTGTTTAGGCAGATTCTTCCATCGTTCTATCAATGTTATACACTCCTGACGCTCCCCTGTCGGATCGAGACCTTTGGCTTCGGTAGCACGTTTGATTAGTCCCACATAGTTGGCAGTACCTTTGAAGGACGAATCACGTACCAATAACATGAACTCGGCAATGCTGCTTGCCCACGCAAAATTGTTCGACAATGGCGGATAATGCTCAACGGGAGGCACAGATAGGTGTTGCTTTATGGTGGTGGTGTCATGGGGTTTTTGATAGGTCAGTTGGACATCGAACATAGCCGCTTTGGTGCCGTCGTATGTGGATTGTGCTGTGGTGTCGGATAGTATTTTGCTGCTTGAAATAGGCATTTGCACAGTGTCGCGTATGATTTCGTAT
>JAEUUX010000070.1 GCA_016787295.1 Chitinophagales bacterium | reverse complement strand
TAGGCTGTACAGAAAAAAGAAAAAAGTTCTCCGTACTTTTGCGCTGTGAAACAAACAAAAATAACAGAGAACCCGTCTGAAAGACGGGTCAAAGATAGTACAAATGTTTGGAAAAACAAAGCACTATCTCGTGGGTCAGAAAATATTATTTTGCGCAAGCGGATAAAAGAGCTAACAATTAGCCGCGACCTTTGGAAAGCGAAGTATAAAACATCGGGATTATCACAGGCTAATTCGGACGTTTTAATGGGCGAAAAAGCGGATAGGCATCAGTATGGTTCGTCCTTAGTTTGCCTGCTTTTAGAGATGCAAAAATATGGTGCGATGAGCCTTCGGAGTTGTCGTAATTCGGTGGCGTGTATGCTGGTAGCATTGGGTCTTTCGGTGCGACTACCGAGCCACAGCACTATCCGCAATTGGTTGTGTAAGGGCGGCTTGCATCGTATAAAAACAACGGAATCGGTCGGTGGCGAGTACGTGGTATATGTAGATGAAAGTATTGTATTTGGGAGCGAAAAAATCTTGCTAATATTGGGTGTTCCTACGGCAAGGATAAACGCTACTCGTGCTTTAACACATAGCGATATGGAGGTGCTTTATGTGGGAGCGAATGTGGAGTGGAAGTCGGAGCATATAGCAGCAGAATTGGTGAAAATAGCGAAAAAGAAGCCAATTTTGTATGCCGTAAGCGACGAAGGGAATAATCTGTGCGGAGCCTATAAGTCGTTTCAATGCACGCATATAGCCGATTGTACCCACGTTTTAGCGAACCATTTGAAGCGGTTGTATCAAAAAGATGCCGATTTTGAAGCGTTTCGTAAATTGATAGGACGTTTGCGCAAGCAATGGAATTTGAGTAAAGCCAACAGCCGATATATGCCACCTACCATGCGTGGCAAGATGCGCTTTGCGAATATTTTTCCTTGTGTTTATTGGGCACAATTACGGTTGGCGGAGTGGGACAATCTGAGCGAATCGGTACAGCAAAGTCTTGTTTTTTTGAAAGAAAAGGCAGGGCTAATTGATAGTTTAGCCATTGTGTCAGCCGTTTTCAAAACGACATGTGCTACCTTGAAAAACGAGGGTTTTGGTACAGAACAAAAAGCATCTATACTATCCGAACTTGCCACCATATCGGCATCAACAACAGACGGAAAAGCGGGTGTTTTTATACAAAACTGCAAGGATTATTTGGCGTATTTGGATAGCAAAAATACCCTTTTGAAACAGATACATTTGCTCGTTTCGTCGGATATTATAGAAAGTTTCTTTGGCAAGTTCAAAACAAAGATCAATGCAAATAATAGAACAGGATTGACGGAATTTCTTTTTACAATTGCCAACTTTTCTCAATCTTTTTCGGTAGAGGAAACGAAAAAAGCATTAGAAACCATCAAATTAAAAGACATAAAGCTATCCAAAAAACGCGAAAAAGTCGCTTGATTTTTTGATTGAAAGTCGGGGGAACTTTTTATTCCATTCTGTACAGCCTAAATCTGAGGAGTTCAAAACACCAAGATCAACATCACAATCAGGCGCGCTAATAAACTGCGTAGTTGTCCGTCCAGTGGTACCGTTTGGCGTACCGTAGTCACCAACATAAGCAGGTAAATTAATGAACTCCACACGAACAGGATATACCAAAGCACTTGTAATACTCCAAAGACCATTCATGCTTGTAGTAGTTGTGACCACATTGTTATTGTTATCAGTAACTTCGACCGTAATACCTGAAATCCCAAAGGTTTCTCCTGCCTCTTGAGTACCATTGGCATTATAGTCATTGAAAACCTGACCACCTAAGTTACCCGAACTACAAACAGGAGCAGGACAAGCGGCAGGTGCTGTATAAGAAGCAGTAACAGCAGCGCAAGATGTATTGCCTGATATATATGTGGATATGTTCCCAGAACTAGCATCTGCGTCTATCTCAAACGCTACTACTTGTGGCGAAAGAATAGTACCTTTACTATCCGTTGTATTGTATTGTCCGGGAAGTATCAAACGAATTTGGCTACCAAGTACTACTCTTATGGTGTCTAAAGACAAGACATTTTGCCATCCGACTTCAACACTAATCGTTGATTTGGATTGGTTGCTCGAATTAAGATAACAACCCGAAACACTAACATTGTTGATAGTTACTGATTGCGTAACTTTGCAATAGTTGGGTATTATTTCAATCCCTGCTATGGAAACATTGCCTACCTCTCTCTCAAAATGAAGGAGTAAATCGCCATCTGATACGGTCGTGGTGTATGTTCTTACAAATGCCCTATTAATGGTATTTCCAGCGGCAACATATAGATTTAAATTATCTTCTACTTTCACATCTTCGGCATAGACATCAAATATCCTTGAGCTTGCTGTAGCTGAAGAACTTATTTCTGCCAAATGAAGTAGTACAGTATATGTGCCATTAGGTATTGCAAAATGCCAATCTAATGATGGCGCTCCTAATTGTGTTTGATATAGGCTTTGCCCTGAAGTACCATTAGGAGCGCCAGTATTGACGTTTGTAATAGCAGAAGCAGTGGTAGTAGTTGTACCATACAATCTATACGATGATGATGCCTCAAAAGTTCTACCTTCCGAGTCGTTTGTGGTAATAGCCGAGCCACCTACATTTATACGAACCGTATCGGCATACACTTCGCAACCAGAAATGGTACAAGGTGGTGGAGCGGGTTTAAAACCCATATTCTGGGTTTGGTCATTTTGTCCCCTATCGCTATGATAAGTTACTACTACTGGGGTATTAGTAGTTTTTGTGTATTTTATACCATAATAAGGAAATACTGTACCCGAAACATGTTCGTAAGTGTACAGCAAAAGGAATGATAGCAGCAACAATAATACCGCCTTTCTAAAAAAAAAGTCGTTTTTTGGCATGATTAAGTTATTTTTTCTAAAACTTGTTTTTCTGTGCTATTACTCAATTTTTATGCCAAAATTAAATTTCAAACAATTGCTTTATCATAACTTGCCTATGTAATTAAACCTTGATGGCTACCCTCTAATTTAAGAAGATAGCCATCAAAGTTTAAACAACAATAATGTTTATTGTTTTGTTACTGTTATAGGAATACACTTAGCTGGCGGACAACTTGGCGTGCTACAACTACCTGTATCTGGTACATCAACCTGCACTTTGCAGTTGGTATCTATATCATCGGTAATAGTTATAGTAATTGTATTGCCACTACCCGCACTGCCGTTTTGCAATTGGAAGGTCGTTGTTTGACCATAGCCGGCGGTGGTGGGTGTAATACTACCGCTACTTACCGTTATCACATAGCTACTACCCAAAGTTGTTCCCGTTGGGTTGAGGGTAAAGCTAATATAATCGTCGCTCGCATCAGCAGTCGTGCCATTGTTGTTGCACATTACATTTCCTAAACCTGCGGCAGTGAGGTTGCATAAAGCTCCCGGCTCGTTGATGGTACTGTTACACATTGCCGTACAACCATTATCGTCCGTAACTGTTACGGTATAGGTGCCTGCGGTTTTGCCGCTAATGCTCGATGTTGTTTCGCCGCTATTCCACAAATATGTGTAGGGGCTGGTGCCACCTGTCGCATTCACGCTTGCCGTACCGTCGCTGCCACCGTTAGTTGTTACATCGGTTTTGGTGCATGTGATGTCCATTACTGGAGGTTGTGTTACATCATAAATAGCTATGGCTGTACATGTCGCACTTTCGGTAACAGTGACCGTGTAAGTCCCCGCTGTTAAACCACTGATGCTTGATGTTGTTGCATTGTTGCTCCATAGATAAGTTACTGAACCTGTATTGCCACTTGGCGTTGCGCTTGCTGTGCCATCGCTGCCGCCATTGCAACTGACTGGTGTGCCTGTTGCTGTGGCTAATAAATTACAGCCCGGTTCTTGGATAGTGCTATTGCATATAGCTGTACAACCATTATCGTCGGTAACAGTGACTGTATAGGTTCCCGAAGTCTTGCCACTAATGCTCGATGTCGTTTCTCCGCTACTCCACAAATATGTGTAGGGACTTGTACCGCCCGTCGCATTGACACTTGCCGTACCGTCGCTGCCACCATTGGTTGTTACATCGGTTTTGGTGCATGTGATGTCCATCAATGGAGGTTGTGTTACATCATAAATAGCTATGGCTGTACATGTCGCACTTTCGGTAACTGTTACAGTATAGGTACCTGCTGTTAAACCGTTAATGCTTGCTGTTGTTGCATTGTTGCTCCATAGATAAGTTACTGCACCTGTATTGCCACTTGGCGTTGCGCTTGCTGTGCCGTCGCTGCCGCCATTGCAACTGACCGGTGTGCCGTCAGCAATAGCAGATAGGTTACATTCACAACTCACTGGCGCATCATAAGCATCTACTAAGGTATGCGTACAAGTATTGTCGCCTACAAAAGTTGCCGATACATCAATACCTATTGTGCCATTGCTGGTCAAACCTGTAACAGTATAAGTATCAGGACTAGTGCCGTCGGGCGTGAAAGTGTAATCCGTGCCACCTACGTTTATTGTAATATCGCCGATTGGAGGATTGGCATAAGTCACTGTTACATCAAGACTGTATGTATTGGCTGCTGGGTCACAAGTGCTTGGTACGGCACTATCTACGGTGACAGAACAAGCAACAGCACAAGCTATGGGCGAAAGGTATTCGCGAGTTATGCTACAAGCATTGTCCGCAGTAAATGATGCGGTAATAGTATGCGTCAAACCATCTGAAATACGTCCGCTTATCGTATAGTTAATAGTAGTGCTAAATGGTGCGCTTGCTACTACTATGGGCGTTCCTCCATCAATACTAATTACTAAATCACCACTTGAAGGGGCATTCAAGAAACTAATAATCGTTTCGACATTATGTAAGTTATTAGCAATATCGCAGGTAGGCATAGGTAGGGCGTTCATATCCAATACACAAGTGGTAATACAAGATGCCCACATTGCCGAACTTTCAAAGTCAACAGCAGGATTAATGCCCGATGTTGCGCCATAATCGCCCAAAACAGTATTGCTACCATCACTATTTAGCGTAATCTCTACAAATTGCTGACCAAAATTGTCCGAACCAATTAACTTCCCAGCTACTTCGTCCCATGCTATGGTCTCTATATCTGTATCGGCAGAACCCGTACCGCCTAATAAATCGGCATCTGAAATAGCTATAATAGCTCCTGTATTCGGGTCTATTTCATACAATTTATCGTCTGTACCATCAACCGTAAACATTCGTCCATCGGGTAAAATTTCCATACCATCTACATAATCGTTCTCTTCTCCTAAACCTTGAATAGAACCTACAATAATAGGTGTTGTTTGTCCTAATGGGTCGGGGTTTAGCAATGCAAGGTCTATATAGCCCAAAATATCTACATCGGTATCCAAATTCTGACCAGAACCTACGGGGTCGGCAAAATAAAGTCGTCCCGTTATTCTATCATATAGCAACCCTTCATACGATACATTGGTCGGTCCGCGAAGTATGTGCCCTATTAAGGTCATTACGATATTACCTGAATTGGTAGTAGCTGCATTTAAGTCATACATAAATAGTGGTTGGCAATGTGATGCGCCCCCTGATACTTTTTCTGTACCTAAAATATAGGCAATACCACCGGGCGTAACTGCCATGGCTTCTATGTCATTGACATAAGTAGTTGTTATATCTTGTATGCCCAAAGTCGGGTGCATATAACGCAAACGCCCGTAGTCTGTACCAGTGGTGGGGGGGGAATTATAGTTATAAAAAGACCATAAATGCGTAGCCAATGGATCCGCTGCATCTTCGTCTATTAAGTAAATAGCAGATGTCACACAACCCGAACAACTCACTGGCGCATCATAAGCATCTACTAAGGTATGCGTACAAGTATTGTCGCCTACAAAAGTTGCTGATACATCAATAGCAGTTGTACCATTGCTGGTCAAACCTGTAACAGTATAAGTATCAGGACTAGTGCCGTCGGGTGTGAAAGTGTAATCTGTACCACCTACGTTTATTGTAATATCGCCGATTGGAGGATTGGCATAAGTCACCGTTACAGCAAGGCTGTATGTATTGTTTGCTGGGTCGCAAGTGCTTGGTACGGCACTGTCTACGGTTACGGAGCAGGGCAAGGCACAAGTAGGTGCATTATAGGTAGCATTGTCACTACAAGTGCTTGTGGTGGCAAAAGCTGCTGTAATAGGGTTGTTGGAACTACCATCAGCAGGAACAGTAAATGATACTGTGGCGGGAGATAATATACCACCACTTACATTAATGGTTTGTGTTTGTCCATTAGCGGTTACGATGATGTCTTCGGCACTTGGCGAACCTGTCCAAGAAAGTACTACGTCTAAGGTAGAATTGCCATTATTGCAAGCACTTACGTTTACAGCATCTATATTTAACACACATACATTGGGGTTACAAGGTAGTGGTGTGTGTATTTCTTGGATATCGCTGCAACTACTTGTGCTGTTAAATGCTGCATTAATGGTATAGTCGGTGTTATTGGCAGGCATAGTAAAAGATACTAAGGCAGGCGAAGTAGCACCACCACTTACATTAATAGTTTCGGTATTGCCATTTAGTGTAACGGCAATATTTTCGCCGCTGGGAGCATTTGCCCATGCAACAAAGACATTCACAGTTACTGTACTGCTGCTACCGTCCCAATTACAAGGACTAATAGTGTAGCTCGTAATCTGTACATCACAGTTGGGCGATAGATAAATACCTAAGTCCCAAGTCAAATCTGTTTCGCCCGAATCTAGGTGTGTTACGGGCGTAACAATACCATCGCTATCTATAGCATCATCGCTACCTGTATTGCTTGGCGAGGTGGTATAACCAGTAGGAGGAGAGAATACTGCAAAATAATCACCGGGTGTTAATGCTGGGAATACATATTGCCCTGTGGCATCTGTTACGGTAAAGCCTACCCAAAGATCGGTGCTTGGATTGGATAGTCCATCTCCATTGTCTTTGTATAAATCAACACGCACACCCGAAACGCCTGTTTGTCCGTCGTCTTGCAAACCATTTTGGTTAGTATCTAACCAAACATAGTTACCATAAACAGCAGGTATAAGTGGTTTTAATTGAATACCAACTTTAATAGGTTCAGAAGCTAATAATTGGCTATTGTTGTCAGTACGTGTACCAACATAGCCAAATGAGTTCCAAGTTATTTCATCATTGGTAGGAGCATCTACAGGCGCTCGCATGGGCCAAGACAAAATGAGTGAATCACCCGGAGCTATTGTAATGCTACCAAAATCAAACTTAAGCGATTGAACAGTAGTAATGTCATTGGGCGGTGTGAGTGACCAATTGGGTGCCGTACAACCTGATGGAGAATAATTCAACTCAGTTCGACAAGGATTACTTTCGGTGCTGTAATAGACAGTTACACCTGTGGGTGGTGTAACGGGTCCTGCAAGATTAGGACGCCATTGAGAAAGACGAGTCTGCGGGTCTAAAACACCAACATCTCCTACCCAAGGTAAAATATCTATTATCAAGATATCTTTCATTGTGATATTACCCACATTTTCTACTTTTAAACGATAGTCAGCAATACCACCGGGCATTGTTCTACCAAAGTCAGGATATTTGCTATATAATACATCACACTGACCTTTGACTAATTTTTCAGATTCTAATGCCGCAGAAGCATTTGTAGCGATATAGCCCGCGCTATTGGCTGCAAAGCACAGTGAATCTGTAGTAGAGCCGTCGTTATCCAAGTCATAAATATCAGGCAATAAACCAATTTCCTGATCGAAGAGATTAGCTACTGTACAGCCTTGTACATTATCTCCACTTAGGGCGTATATATTTTTAATGTTCTCTCCTGGTGTAGCCAAGTTTGTAGTTTTTAACCGAACAAATATACTCGTAATAGCATCTAAAGCCGTTGGCGTAGCAGTCCAAGACCAACGCAATAACTCCCTACCCGAATTATTATAGTTCAGAATATGCTCGAAAGTGGGAGCTGGCAAGGATAAACCGTTAAACTGAGAAGGCATCTGCCATTCACCATCATAAGTTAGCCCTAATGGTAACAAGTCCATAACAACGGGATTAATAATGGGTTGGCTAGCAGGGCTGCGGACTGCCATACGCGCCCAGATGGTAGAGCCAATCGGTCCAGTAACGTATGTAGTACTATAGGAAGGTTGATAATTATAGTCCTTGGAGGGATATGGTGTAGCATAAGGAGGGCGGGGCAAATGCTGGAAGGAGGCACAAGCCGACTGCGAACCTGTAAGCGGAGAAGTTGTTGTTGTAAACGTAATACAATTGGTTTCGGTGACTGTTGTATTTGTTTCCAACACCTGAAAATACCAATAACTGTCTGCCAAGAAAAAGCCTGGCTTAACAGTACCATATTCAATTCTAACCGCTGTTAATCTATCACTAAACGAAAGATTTAAGCTATTGCCACTAGCCGGATAAACATTAATTCCTACAAAATTATTAGCTAATAATGTAGCTCCTGTATATTCTGTATAAGTTGGGTTTAACTCCGTAGTATAAAAAAAGCGGTAAACATGATTAGGGTCAACACCCGAAGCCGATGCGATATTTATACCTGTCATTTGTACGCCACTGGGTATAATATCTTCTATCGTAAAGTCATTCAATGGTACATTACCATTATTCTCCCAGTGCATAGCATAAGAACCATTTCCTCCAGAAACAATGCTCGTTGCTCCCTCCGCTACTACTTTACCCAAGAGTCCTTCTGCCACAGGGTCTTCCAGATTAAATGTCCGCTCCATACCTGCTGCGCAGGGGTCGGAAGAGCCGCTATCGCCTGTTAGTGTAATAGGGGTAGAAGTACCCAAGGGAGTATAGGTAACTTCTGCATAAGAACTTATATTGCCCGTCGAAAATGGCGGGTTATCATATTGCACATTGGCATACAAAGGAATGGGAGAGTCAATTCCCGTGATAGCTGACCCACCACTACCTAACCCTATATAACTGTTGGGGATAGTCCATGTTATCGTATTCGCACTAGCATCATAGCTAACGGGAATTGCATCTTGAAGCACAGTGGGCATGCCAGTATAAGAAGGATAACGAGCATAATTGCCTGCCGATATAAAAGTAGTACCCGGTTGAAGATACTGAACCACTGTCATATCTTGAGGCATCAAAGATCCGATAGGAGCTTCGTAACTCCTATCTGCAACAGGTACTAATATCTGATACTGCGAAGGATACCCAATCGCCCCTTGTTGAGTTGCTGTCAGTAATGGGCAGAATTTATCACTGGCATGACTAGTAACCGTAACAGGATTGCTCGTTACAGAAGTAGAACCATCAGTAATGGTTCCTGTATTAGTTGCCGTTTCCCCATCTGGCGTAATACCATTTGGGAAGTAACAATTAATGGTTAAATCGCCAGTAGAACCAGCAGGCAATGGATCCACAAAAGTAAATGTTACCGTATGTGTATTCGCATCATATACACCGGTTTGTCCAATGGTGTGGATTGTACCTGCTAAACTACTAAAACGAACTTCAGGCGGAAGTGCATCAACCAATGTAACATTATTGCAAGGGTCGGTTACATTCGCACAGCTATACTGTAAAGTATATGTAAATAGCTCGCCTGACAAAACAGATATTTTATCAACAGATTTAGTAATGGTGAGCTGGGCATAAGCCTCTTGCACAACCAACATCATGCCTGCAAGTATTATCGCAGACAAAAGTTTGGAAGGCAACCTGAGAAGGTCGCCGACAAAGTTAATGTAAGGCATAAGGAAAATATTAAAATTTCAGGATTATTCTCCTATTTACCGCAAATTTTATACCAAATTAAGTTTTCAGCATACAACCACCTGAGCTTGCCTATTGATTCATTCAAAATAATCTATAAAAAATTATTTTTAAGACTATATATTAACTTTGTATTACAAATTATTTTCTTTTTCCTTAAATAAGCTAAAAAATTGGTCAGTCATTAAAATAATGACTGACCAATTTTCATTAGAAAAGTGCCTAATTTCTATATTTCTGTACCTTCCAAACCCAGCACTTCCTCCAGAACTTCATCGATAATATCTTTCTCAATTACCAGATTACCGATAATAAACTCTTGACGGTCGGGTGTATTTTTGCCCATATAGTACGACAATAGGCGATTAAGAGCAGTATCTTTGTTGAGGCTAATAGGCTCCAAACGAATATCTTTGCCAATAAAGCGGGCGAATTCGTCGGGCGAAATTTCACCCAAACCTTTGAAGCGTGTAATTTCGGGTTTGCCGCGCAACTGCCGAATAGCTTTTTGTTTTTCGGACTCTGTATAGCAATAAAACGTTTTTTGCTTGTCTCTCACCCTAAACAAAGGCGTTTCTAAGATATAAACGTGTCCATTGCGCACCAAATCGGGAAAAAAGTGCAAGAAAAAAGTCATCAATAGCAAACGAATGTGCATACCATCAACATCAGCATCGGTCGCAATGACCACTTTGTTGTACCGTAAACCTTCGATACCGTCTTCTATATTTAGGGCATGTTGCAGAAGGTTAAACTCTTCGTTTTCATACACAATTTTTTTGCTCAACCCAAAACAGTTTAATGGTTTTCCGCGCAAACTAAAAACTGCCTGCGTCATAATATCGCGCGCTTTGGTGATAGAGCCGCTTGCCGAGTCTCCTTCTGTGATAAACAAGGTGGAGCCATAGCGTTGTGCGTCTTTTCCTTCATTGAGGTGGAGGCGACAATCGCGCAGTTTTTTGTTGTGCAAATTGGCTTTTTTGGCACGTTGATTCGCCAATTTTTTGATACCTGCAATTTCTTTGCGTTCGCGCTCCGACTGCAAAATGCGTTTTTGCAAAGCATCAGCAATAGTGGGATTTTTGTGCAGAAAATCGTCTAGTTCTTTCTTCAAAAAATCGGTCACAAAAGCCTTCACTGTTATACCTTCGGGTCCTGTCACTAACGAACCTAATTTTGTTTTGGTTTGCGACTCAAACACGGGTTCCTGCACCCGCACACTAATCGCCGCTACAATAGACGACCGTATATCAGCAGTATCAAATTGTTTGTTATAGAACTCACGAATAACTTTGACAATGGCTTCGCGAAACGCTGCCAAGTGCGTACCACCTAAAGGCGTATATTGCCCATTGACAAACGAATAATACTCCTCGCCATATTGCTCACCATGCGTCATAGCAATTTCTATATCTGCGCCGCGCAGGTGAATAATTGGATAGCGAATCGTATCGGTATCGACCTTGTTTTTCAACAAATCCAACAAACCATCTTTCGAAAAATACCTTTGTCCATTAATATATAGGCTTAAGCCCGCATTAAGATAGGCATAATTCCAGATTTGGTTTTCGATAAATTCGTTCAAAAAACGATAATTGGTAAAAATGCTCGCATCGGGTTGGAAGATAATAGTAGTTCCGTTCGGCTCACTTGTTTTGCAAATAGGGTGGTCTTTGAGGAGTTGTCCTTTTTCGAATTCGGCGATTTTTTCTTCGCCCTCGCGCACGGCGCGCACCCGAAAATAGTCGGACAAGGCATTCACCGCTTTGGTACCCACACCATTCAAACCTACTGATTTTTTGAACGCTTGTGAGTCGTATTTCCCACCTGTATTGATTTTCGACACACAGTCAACCACCTTGCCCAAGGGAATCCCCCTGCCATAGTCGCGCACTTCTATGTGACGGTCGCTGATGTTGATGTCAATTTTTTTGCCATGTCCCATCACATATTCGTCAATACTATTATCTATTACTTCTTTGAGCAGGATATATACACCATCGTCGGCGGCGGTACCGTCACCCAATTTACCAATGTACATACCCGGACGCAAACGAATATGTTCGCGCCAATCTAAAGATTTTATGCTATCTTCGTTATAATCGGCATTGTCCAATACTGGTTCGATAGCAGCCGTTGTAGAGAGGTTTTTTGCCATAACTATTTTAGGTGTATTGATTAATGATATATTGCCAAGCATTGAGCAGTAGTGGTAATTGATGAAGGTGGCAGTTGTCGGTATCTACGGTAATTTGCTGCCCTTCAAGACGCAAAAACAACCATAAGTCACTGTTGTAATAACACCATACACCACCGCCAAAGGTTCATTTCTCTGTTGATTCCAAAGTTGTGTTGCATACATTTCGGCTGCACATTGTGGCACAGCCGCCGACAAATCTTGCTTAAGTTTGGCTTCTACAACTGCAATAATAGGTGTTTCGGGAATAATAGACAAAGGTAATTTTGCCAACAAAAAATCACAAAAACCTTGCAGCCCTCGTTGAGCATCAACCATAAAATTATAACCCGAATAAACCGCAAAAACAGCTTTATTGTGCTGGCGCAATTCATTAAGAACGGGAGCAATAATAAATTCTGATTTAGCTTTCTCTGTATTCAAGCTCAAACCTTCGTTGCGCGACAAACTATCCTTTAGCCAAGTACTTGGTGAAATTGATTGTGGAATTTCGACAGGAAAAAGTCGTGCTAATACAGTCGTTAAACCCAATTGTCGAAGATCTTCGAAAGTGAATTTAGCATAATTTTTGGGCATAATCAAGCAATTGATGTATTTTTAGCGCAAAGGTACGAATTTTTAGCTAAAAAACAAAATATTTTCACTTTTTACTAAAAAAACAACTATTTTGCTGTATTTTTTCGGTAAATAACGACTTCCAGAGTGATTTATCCACGCTAATTGTAGTCTTTATCTACCACCATCTCAACAATTTGCGGTCTTCTTCGGTAACACTTGTCTTGCCAAAAATCCGCCAATAATATGCTTTGTTCATATTGTCCCACACCAAAATTCCTTTGTGATATTGATGCGTTTGAAACAAATTCAATGCCGCACAAGCTACAATAAACAGTACGGCAATTCCCAGCAATAGTTTTGAGACAGCCGCCAATCGATGCAGCAAAAAACCTATAGCTATGCTAAAAATAGGCAACGCTTGTACCAAAGCACGTGCTCCAAAACTCCCTCCATACGCCCACGTTGTCCAACTAAAAGTGACATAGATATACAACACAAAAAACAAACTACTGCTCAATGCCCAAGGTTTGCCTTTGCCTTCGAACCACAAAGCAACAATGCCTACAGGAATCAGTAGAGCCAAAGGGGTATACAAAAACCAACCTTTGCGATAACTAAACAAACCATCGATGATGTGCGGATGAGCGAAATCGAAACCTTCGCCTACATAAGAGTAAAAAATCCAGCTACCTGTGCTTAATTTCCAGTACAGCAATTGCGGCGACAAAACTGCCAAACCCACCAACAAAGCAAGCAATATTTTGTACTTGTGTTGTCCCAAAAGTCGTATTTGTTTGGGCAAATCACTTATTTTCGTCACTCCATACAATAAAGGCAGCAATACAACAAATATCTCAGTCGGGCGGCACATCATCGCCCAAGCTATAGCCGCACTTACCCACAACAGATTCGACAATTTATAGCCATATTTGTACCAACAAATCATATTGTAAAGCATGACCGCATGTCCAAAAAACAAATATATATGCGACAGACCACCTTCTATCAATGCATAATAAAAGAAATTAGTAGCAAAAGCAATCGCAAAAAGCGTGATAGCCGTTATAGGTTCGGGTAGCAACAAACGAAGTATTTTTCGCAAAAAGTACAACCCCCAAAAGCCATACATTATACCTGACAACAAAATAGCGGTTTGGTAGGGTAGCGACCAACCGTCTGGCGGATGTTGTCCGCTATTCAACGCATATATATGCCCCAATAAGAAAAAAGGAAGTTCCAACACCGCCACTCCCAACGTATATTTATCCACCACCTTTCCATTGGGTAAGGGGTGCATTGCATAAAAAAACTCACTATCAGCAGGGCGGTATTTTTGTGATACTTCGGGTAAAAATTGAGCGTGAAACAAATCGTGATAGATGAAAACAGCGGGCAAATAACAATAGTAACCCGATGCGTCCCAACGGATAACTTGGCTTGTTTTCCAGCGCTCGAGGTTGTGTCCTGTCCACAAAACCGTTATTAAAAACACCCAACATACTCCCCAACTAATAACAGATGAAAGTTTTGTATTTAATTGTATTGATGCCATACGTTAAAAAATTAAGTTTGAAGCCTTTTAAAAACTCCAAATAGTTGGAAATAAATTACCAATCAATATATTTTTGGGCGTTTCCCTGCGGGTCGGGCTTTGCGGGGCTAACGGTGCAAGCACCAGCCTGCGGCTGCCCCTCCAATCCCTAACGCGCTTCGCCACTCGACAATAGCTGCCTTATTGCCGCTCCCCCAAACCCAGACGCACCTCCGTTATACCCACAGGATAATCTTGCTGAAGCCAATGCAAAATTTGCTGGTAGTGGTCAAGATTTTCCACAAAATCCATGCTATCAGCATGAATCAACAAAATCCGCAATTGTTCATTGTGACGAAAATAGCGAAGGTAATTTTGTTCCACCATTTTCAAGTAAGCCTCCTGAATGCTTTGCTCAAAATCTCGTCCGCGCTTTTTGATGTTTTGCAACAAACGTGGCGTTGTCGCATGAATATACACCAACAATTCGGGTTGAGGCACCACAGGGTACACCTCCTTAAAGATACTTTCGAACAAACTAAATTCTTCTTCTTCCAAATTGACCGCCGCAAACAACAAAGATTTGTTGAACAAATAATCGCTCACATTATTGCCTTCGTGCAACTGTTGGGAAGCCAAAATTTGTTTAAGTTGCTGCTGTCTATCGAGCATAAAATACACTTCGGTATGAAAACCAAAACGTTGCGGATTGTCATAGAAGCGAGCTAAAAAAGGGTTTTCGGCAAATTGTTCTAAAATCAAATTGCCGCCATATTCTTGGTGCAAAAGGCGCGCTAAAGAAGATTTTCCCGCTCCAATATTGCCCTCAACGGTAATAAAGCGGTACTTAGGAACAGATAGATTCATGAAATTTTTTGACTAAATTTGGTGATAATTAGACAGTCCCTACGACCGTCCGTCGAGTTGCAGCATCTCCCCAAAAGTAGGAATATCTGCCAAAAAAGTATAGTTATTATCGACATAGTTGATATGGTAAATAAAGTGCTGCAAACCATTGGTAATCCACCAAAAAGGCACTTGCAAAACCATGTTGTAGCGCGTAATTTGCTCCAAAACAGCTTGACTCAGCACTACTGACGGAGCTTTACATTCTACCATTAACAAAGGCATTGCTTGGCGGTCACACAGCACCACATCGGCGCGTTTGGCTTGTTGGTGCAACACCAAAGGCATTTCGACAGACACCAAACCTTTCGGCACATTTTTTGTTGTTATCAAGTAATGCAAAACATGTTGGCGCACCCATTCTTCGGGCGTAAGTGCCACATATTTTCGGCGCACCATATCCCAAATTTGCACCTTACCATTGGGCATTTCTTGCGTCGTAAAAGTATAAGTAGGAAATTGGAGGCTTATCATTGGACAAAAATACTAAAATTTGGGCAAAAGTGCGCCAAAAATCCAAAAAAGAACTACCTTTGTGGTCAAAAATACAAATAAGTCATGAAAAACAAAGCAGAAATTGTAGAAAATTGGTTGCCACGTTACACAGGTACGCCTTTGAGCGACTTTGGCGAGTACATTATTTTGGTTAATTTTATTAGCTATGTAGAAATGTTTGCACAACGTTATGACGTGCCTATTATTGGCATGAACAAAGCCATGCAAACCGCCACCGCCCACAACATCACCATCATCAATTTCCAGATGGGCAGTGCCAACGCCGCCACCATCCTCGACCTCTTAACCGCTATCATGCCTAAAGCAGTTTTGTTTTTGGGCAAATGTGGAGGCTTAAAAAAACGCACCAAATTGGGCGATTTCATTCTACCTATTGCTGCCTTGCGCGGCGAAGGCGCTTCCAATGACTATATGCCTCCCGAAGTACCCGCTCTACCCGCCTTTGCTATCCAAAAAACCATCTCTGCTACCATCGCCGAAGCCAGCCGCGACTATTTTACAGGCACTATCTATACCACCAACCGTCGCGTGTGGGAACATGACAAAGATTTCAAAGAATACTTGCGAAAAGCTCGTTGCTTGGGCATCGATATGGAAACCGCCACCATTTTCACCGTCGGCTTTGCCAACAAAATACCTTGTGGAGCTTTGCTGCTGGTATCTGACCAACCAATGATTCCACAAGGCGTAAAAACAGAAGAAAGTGACAAAAAAATAACCGCCGAATTTGTTGAATCACACCTCAACATCGGTGTAGAATCACTCAAAAAATTGCGTGACAACAAAGCTCCTGTCCGCCATCTGCGATTCTAAGCAAATACGCCATATCTTTTGAGCATGAAGCTCTCAATGTTCCAAACTCACCCATTCAATATCCTTTCTCAACCAATTTTGTGTATGAGCTTCGGGTGTATCCGGTTCAGGAACATAGTTATACTCCCAACGTGCCAAAGGTGGCATACTCATCAAAATAGACTCAGTTCTGCCATTGCTATCCAAGCCAAATTTAGTACCTTGGTCATAGACCAAATTAAACTCCACATAGCGACTACGACGGTGCAATTGCCATGCCATTTCTTTTTCACCATAACTTTCGTGTCTATGTGCATTTGCTAAATGACTGTAAATAGGCAAAAAAGATTCACCAACAGCTTTTACAAAATCAAAACGACCTTCTTTATTAATAGGTAGCATCGCCACTAAACGGTCAAAAAATATACCACCAATACCACGTGTTTCTTGGCGATGCGGCAAATAAAAATAATCATCTGCCCATTTCTTAAATTTTGCATAATAATCAGGATGATGTTCGTCACAAACCCTTTTTAAATAGCGATGAAACCAAACCGCATCGTCTACCACCACATAATGCGGTGTAACATCTATACCACCACCAAACCACCACCGTCCATCACTTAATTCAAAATAACGAACGTTCATGTGAATAATCGGTACGTATGGATTATATGGGTGTAATACAATGGAAACACCTGTCGCAAAAAACTCCGATTTCTCTAAGGTAATTTTTAGTGACTGCTGGATTTTGGGGTGTAAGACACCATAAACCGCCGAAAAACCAACGCCACCTTTTTCTATCAAATCGCCTTTTTGTATAATGCGTGACCGTCCGCCACCACCGCCTTCACGCTCCCAGTGGTCGGTCTGAAACTTTGTGCCACCATCTAAAGACTCTAAACCCGCACAAATACGGTCTTGTAATTCGTTAAACCATTCTGCTATATGATGTTTGTTCATGAGGTCATACTTTTTTGGCTGCAAAAGTACAAAAACTCTCTACAAAATTAAACATTGTGGATAAAAAATGACAGTTATAAACTTTTATCCGCTTTGACCCACCACAAAAATACCCAAATTTCATCACCAATAAAATTATACTATATGGGACGTCGAGTTATTCCAGCTATTTATACTTCTCCTACTACCCAATCCGAAATCAAAGAGCGCGGCTTCTCTCCTGCCCCCGCAACCACTAATGCTGCTGATGGTGACGATTACGCCTCACGTTTAGTGAAGTATGTGCCTGCCGAAATTGTTACCCTATTTGTTACACTCAACAGCATGGTAGCTACCAATGCCGCCGAAGAACCATGGCTCCAATGGGCTGTATTTGGCATTTTATTGGTCATCACGCCCATCTATACCAACCACTTAACAAAAGCCACTAACATGCCTCCCGCCTATAAACAAATTATCATCGCTACTTTTTCTTTCGTCTTCTGGGTCTTTGCTATTGGGGGTCCTTTTGTCCAAATGTTTTGGTACAAAAGCATCTACGGCACCATTTTGCTTCCTATCTATACTTTTGTTGTACCAATGCTGGATAGCGCCGAAAGCCCTCCTGCCCCACCAGTTGCCCCTCCAAGCGAAGAAAATTCGGTAGGATAAACCCAATTATTGACAAAAAATCAATAAAAATAAAAAAAAATAAAAAAACATTTGGAAAGTCCAAAAAAACACCATACCTTTGCACCATAAATCGCGAGGTGGAGCAGTAGGTAGCTCGTCGGGCTCATAACCCGAAGGCCACAGGTTCGAGTCCTGTCCTCGCTACAATAAGGCATAAGTGCCTGATAATCAACACCTTTTGTAACCCAAAAGGTGTTTTTTTGTGACCTAATAGGTCACAATCTTACCTTTAACGACCATTGCCCAAAGGTAGCAACAAGCTTTGCTAAAAATATGACAGCAAATGTCCTATTTTTTTCTCCAACAAAATTCAAACATCAAACAATAAAAAAGCCCTTAGACGCAAATCTAAGGGCTTTTTTGCTTTATGACAAAACCACAAAAAAGCTATCGTCTTTGGAGAGGCGATAGCTTTTTTTATTACCATCATACCAACACTTAAAACGCTGGCATCTTAGGACGATTATCTACAATCTGCTCAATGCGTTCCATTACATCAGGCGTAAGCAATGGCAACACTTCCAAAGCGTGCAAAGTTTCTTCTAACTGACCAACACGCGAAGCTCCCAAAATAATAGTACTCACATTGGGATTTTTTGCACACCAAGCAATAGCCAAATTACTCATAGAAACACCTAATACTTTCGCCAATGCTGTCAACTGTCGTACTTTGTCTAAGCGCGTGCCTCCTAATACTTGGTCTTTCAACCACTCCATACCCGGTATAGATAGGCGCGTATCTTCGGGTGTAGTGTCATTGTATTTACCTGTCAATAAACCTGATGCCAAAGGCGACCAAATCGTTGTTCCCAAGCCGAAATTACGGTACAAAGGAGCATATTCTACTTCAAAACGCTCGCGATGCAACAAATTATATTGTGGTTGCTCCATCAAAGGTGGAATAAGGTGATTTTTGCTGGCAAACAAATGTGCTTCGGTGATTTGCTGCGCACTCCACTCCGATGTTCCCCAATACAACACCTTACCTTGTTGGATAAGATGATTCATTGCCCAAACGGTTTCCTCAATGGGTGTATTAGAATCGGGGCGATGACAAAAATACAGGTCTAAATAGTCTAATTGCAAACGACGTAAAGCATCATTGCAGGCTTCGAAAACGTGTTTACGACTCAAACCTGTCTGATTAGGCTTGCGCCGTCCATCTCCAAAAAACACTTTGCTCGACACCACATAACTCGTTCTGTCCCAAGCTTTTTTCTTAAGAACCTCGCCCATGACTATTTCTGATTGACCACGAGCATAAATTTCGGCATTATCAAAAAAGTTGACTCCGTTTTCATAAGCCAACTCCATAAGGTCTTCAGCAGTGGTATCGCCAATTTGTTTGCCAAATGTCACCCAAGAACCAAGCGAAAGCAAACTCACTTGCAAACCTGAATTGCCGAGCCGTCTGTATTGCATTTCCATTGTCTATAATTTAGTAGAAGTTTAAAAAATAAAATACTATTGGATTAACAGCACAAAGGTACGCAAATTTTGTGGAATGCTGCCCCATTAGTTCGCTTTTTTTTCTGTGGTTTTTGAGTTTATACCTTAAAACGGCTATTAGCAGCCATCAATAGTAGCCTTTTGCCCAAGTGTGCAACCTTCACAAATTTTGTTCTAACAGCATCTTTGCACCCCAAAACCGCTACTATTTTCACAAAAAATACGCTATTATGTAACTTTTTTAGCAGTTTATGGAATAAATGCGCTTTAAATAACAGCTTATTTCACGAAAATTAGTACTTTTACGACCATTCTAAAAAATCGACTGCTATGAAAAGTAAATCATTTTACCACATCTACCTTATCTTGTTGTGTTTGTTAGGCAATCATTTCCTATTGTCTGCTCAAGACGACCCTTGCCTCAACTTTTCTTCTTCTTTCACCCTTAATACCCAGCCCAATTCTTTGGAGGTTAGTTTTAATAACCAATCCACAGGAGATTATTTGGGTGGAACATGGTATTTTGGCGATGGCACCGACGCTCCTGCCAATGTTAATCCTATATTGCACACCTATCCAAGCACAGGTTACTACCAAGTTTGTTTAGAAATCTATAGCATTTGGTGTTATAGTCAAACTTGTAAATGGGTGCGTGTGCCAAATGACATTCCCACTTGTACTGCTGATTTCTCCTACCAACCCAACCCTAACAATCCTTTAGTCATTAATTTTACCGACAATTCCTCCTTCCAATTCCTCAACGGTAATACCGCACCGTCCTACATCTGGAATTTTGGCGATGATAATACTGCCAACACTCCAAATCCTACCCACCAATATACCGAATCGGGTATTTATGATGTTTGTTTATACATCATCAACAACGAAACAGCTTGCAACGACACCATTTGCTATCCTATCCCCGTTGCTGTCCCCAATTGTACTGCTGGTTTTGCTTATGAACAAAATGTGGTCAATGGTAGTCCGACTATCATTTTCACCAACCAATCCACCTATTTAGACAATTTAGGTACTGCCAATTATCTTTGGGAATTTGACGACAGCACCACTTCTACTGATACCAACCCTACCCACAGTTTTCCCGCAGGGCAATATGAAGTCTGTTTAACTATCAACGTTTTGGACAATGCAGGTGGGTCTGTTTGCACCGACTCCACTTGCCAAACCATTACTATCAACGACTGTACTGCTGCTTTTCAATATACCAGCAATAACGAAGGTCTCGCCACTTTCAGCGATTTTAGCACCAGCACAGCGGGCAATATCACCGCTTGGAGTTGGGACTTTGGCGATGGTGGTGCAGCAACTGCCCAAAATCCTACCCACCAATATACCGAAAGCGGCACTTATTCGGTCTGTTTAACAATTAGCACCGACCAAGACTGTACTGATACTTATTGTGAAGATGTTCCCATAACTATCAACACCTGCCAAGCTAACTTCACCTATGCTCCCAACGGCGCTAATATCGTTTTTACGAATGCTTCTACTGCTTCTGGCGGTTTTGTGAGCTATGAATGGCAGTTTGGTGATGGCACTTTCTCCACCGCTACCAACACATCGCACATCTATGCCGAAGGGGAATACCAAGTGTGTTTAACCATCACCACTACTACTGCCACCAACAACACCGTTTTGTGTACCGACTCCACCTGCCAAACCATCATTGTCGGTTGCAACGCCAATTTTGAAGCTAATGTGAACGAAAGCGGTTTGGCGAACTTTACCGACCAAAGCACTACCACCATAGGCAATATCGTGGCGTGGGCGTGGGATTTTGGTAATGGTAATACTTCCAATCTCTCCAATCCAAGCATACAATATATCGAAGCAGGTGACTATAATGTTTGTTTAACCATTACAACCGATACGCAATGCAGCGATGATATTTGCCAAATCATTACTATTAATTTGCCCGAATGCCAACCTCAATTCACCTACACCATTAACTATAACAACGATAACGAAGTTGTTTTCACCAACCTAAGCCCCACACCACCCAATTCCGTGAACGTGAGTTATTTCTGGGATTTGGGCGATGGCAGTAACAGTTCCGAAACTAATCCAACACATTTTTATGGAACAGACACCTACCAAGTCTGCCTAACCACTACCTATAGCGTAACGTTTAACAATGACTTTGTATCCGTTTGCACCGACTCCACCTGCCAAACCATTACTATTGGCAGTTGCGCGGCAGCGTTCCAATACACCACAACCAATACGGGTTTTACCTCTTTCAGCGATTTTAGCACCAGCACAGCGGGTAATATCACCGCTTGGAGTTGGGACTTTGGCGATGGTGGTGCAGCAACTACCCAAAATCCTACGCATCAATACAGCGAAAACGGCACTTATTTGGTTTGTTTAGACATTACTACAGCGGAGGGTTGTACAAGTCAGTATTGTGAAAACATCTCTATTACCATAGCCAACTGTAATGCCGAATTTAGCAGCAACCTTACTGCTACTGGTTTGGCAAACTTTACTGACCAAAGTACAAGTAATGGTACTATTATTGCTTGGGACTGGGTATTTGACAACGGTTTAAGCTCCGAAACGCAAAACCCAAGCACGCAATATACCCAAGATGGCAACTACAACGTTTGTTTAACCATCAATGACAGCAATGAATGTTCCGACACGCATTGCGAAAATGTGCCTGTTGACATTCCTAATTGCAACGCACTGTTTGATGCTAACATATTTTTCTCCAACGGTATTGCGGGTGTAACATTGACCAACAATACCATTATTGCTCCCGCTCCTACTAATACAACCTTCTTCTGGGATCTTGGTGATGGAACAACGAGCAACATCCCCTCTCCTACTCACACCTATCCAAGTGGCACTTATCAAATCTGCCTAACGGTTAATTATGCCGTTCCTTTCGCCAACGATTTAGTGACCATCTGTTCCGACTCCACCTGCCAAACTATCACCATCGGCAGTTGCAACGCCAATTTCACGGGCAACAGCAACTTTGCAGGCATTGCCAATTTCACCGACCAAAGCACCAGCACAGCGGGAACTATCACCGCTTGGAGTTGGATATTTGGCGACGGAACAAGCGGTAATACTCAAAATCCTACCCACCAATACACCGCCAGCGGAACGTATAATGTTTGCTTGGCTATTACGACTAATACAGGCTGTTCTGATAGTTTTTGCAGTGATATTACTGTCAACGTGCCGACTTGTAATGCTGATATGACAGTAAATATTGGCACAGCCGCTTTGGGCATTTTCACCACCAATACCTCTACCCATTCACCCGCTACTTTGCCCGTCGATTATTTGTGGGAATTTGGGGACGGAACAACAAGCACTGCTTTTGCTCCATCGCATAGCTATACCACAGGCGGTACTTACGAAGTTTGTTTAACCCAAAACGTTATGTCAGGTAACAACCTTGTTTGTTCCGATTCTACTTGCCAAACTATTACGTTGGGCAGTTGCAACGCCAATTTCAC
>JAEUUX010000269.1 GCA_016787295.1 Chitinophagales bacterium | reverse complement strand
TGCGACATGTACAGCCGTAACATCATACACCGTTAACGAGCCAACAGCCTTGAGCGTTGTTTGTAGCAAAACAGATGTAACAACCAACAGCGGCAGCGATGGCACGGCAAGCGTGAATGCCACAGGTGGTACAAGCCCCTACACATATTTGTGGAGTAGCGGTGAAACAGCATCAAGCATTAGCGGCAAGACTGCTGGCACGTATAGCGTCACGGTGACGGACAATAATGGTTGTAGCGACCAATGTACAACTACGATTCAAGAGCCGGGCTGTAATTTATCAGCCACAACAACAGGCACAGATGTGAGTTGCAACGGTGGCAGCGATGGTACAGCCAACGTAACTGCAAGTGGCAACCTTAGCCCTGTAACTTATTTATGGAGCAATGGCGAAACAACAGCAAGTATCAGTGGTTTAACTGCTGGAACATATAGCGTCACAGTAACAGAAAATGCGACATGTACAGCCGTAACATCATACACCGTTAACGAGCCAACAGCCTTGAGCGTTGTTTGTAGTAAAACAGATGTAACGACCAATGGCGGCAGCGATGGCACGGCAAGCGTGAATGCCACAGGCGGTACAAGCCCTTACACATATTTGTGGAGTAGCGGCGAAACAGCATCGAGCATTAGCGGCAAGACTGCTGGTACGTATAGCGTCACGGTGACGGACAATAATGGTTGTACAGTGACATGTAGTAGCACAATCAACGAGCCGGGAGCTTTATGCAACTTAACTGCTTCTGGTTTGGCTGATGTGACGTGCAACAACAATGGCACGACTGCTGATGCGAGCGACGATTACATTAGCTTTACCCTGAACCCCACAGGAACAACTTTGGGTAGTAGCTATGTAATAACAGTAAGCAGCGGTAGTATTACACCCACCACTGCTGGCTATGGTCAAACAACGACCTTCCAATTGCAAAACGGCAGTGCGGGTAGTGGCAATACAATTACTATAACTATTACCGATGATATAGATACCAACTGCAAAGTACAAGTTGACATACCAGATACGGGTAGTTGTAGTACACCAAGTTGTCCGCCTATCAAATGTTTGCCTGTGATGATAACGAAACAATAAGCAAGAGCCAAACGGTTTGTACTGTATTGAAAATTCTTTGAAAATTTTTCAATAGAAGAAGTCATGTTTGATATATTGCTTTTTACTAACTCAAACTCCCTCTCTAATTACCATTAGAGAGGGAGTTTTTTATTTGGTTTGGCATCAATTAAACGTATTTTTTCAGGTTAAGTCATAGAAGGGTGTATTTTGTGAACAAAATTTTCAAAGCCCTACCTTCTCATGTTATCCAATTTGATAATGACATTACAAAAAGGAGCGAAGCCGCGCCATTGTAAAAAGCGGTAAGCATACAAAAGGAAGGTACGATAAACAACAGGAGGAAGTACCATTTGATAAGGCGGTATTGGGTAGTACCGCAAAAATGGCAATAACAAAAGTATGATGACGATTTTAGCTGATAAACCCTGAAAGTGATATAAGAAATGGAGCAAAGAACAAGAGCAATGCGGCGTTTCTCCTGAGAAATGGAGTAAAGAACAAGAGCAATGCGGCATTTCTCATGAGAAATGAAGCAAAGAACAAGAGCAATGCGGCGTTTCTCATGAGAAATGAAGCAAAGAACAAGAGCAATGCGGCGTTTCTCCTGAGAAATGGAGCAAAGAACAAGAGCAATGCGGCGTTTCTCCTGAGAAATAAAGTAAAGAACAGACAGCAATACATTGATATAGTAATAAAACCGTGACGGCTGTCTTCCATTTCAGAAAGACAGCCGTCACGGTTTTGGGGGATATATGATTTGTTTAGAAACAAAGATAGCGGTATTTTATGCAAACACAGCTTCGACCAAAGCGCGCTGTTCGGCGGCATGTTTTTTGGCAAAACCTGTGGCAGGTGAGGCAGCGGCAGGGCGACCAATGTATCGAAAATGATACTGGCTAAGGTGATGATTGATGTGCCACCAGGCTCCTGCATTGGCGGGTTCTTCTTGCACCCAAGTTAGTTCGGCTTTGGGATATTTTTCGAGAGCAACTTTGAGTTGTTGTTGAGCAATGGGATAGAGTTGCTCGAGACGAACGATGGCTACATGTTCTAATTGTTTTTCTTGACGATAGAGCGTGAGTTCATGCGCAATTTTGCCTGAACAGAGTGCTACACGTGTCACTTTTGCGGGATTAACGGTGTTATCAGCAATAATTTCTTGGAAACGAGTTTCGCCGAGAATATCGTTGGTATTGGAGGCATATTGGCGCAACATCGATTTGGGTGACATGATAATCAATGGTTTGCGGAACGGACGCACCTGCTGACGACGCAAGGCGTGGAACAAATTGGCGGGTGTTGTGATATTGGCTACAACTATATTGTTTTCGGCACATAGTTGCAAGTAACGTTCCATGCGCGCGCTACTGTGTTCGGGACCTTGTCCTTCATAGCCATGTGGCAATAGTAGCACAATACCGTTCATGCGTTGCCATTTGCTTTCGGCAGATGACAAAAATTGGTCGATGATGATTTGCGCTCCGTTAGAGAAATCGCCAAATTGTGCTTCCCAGATGGTCAAAGTTTCGGGTGAAGCCATGGCATAACCATACTCAAATCCCAAAACGGCATATTCAGACAATAGGGAATTGTAGATAAGAAATTTACCTTGTTTTTCGGCAATGTGGTTGAGACGGTTGTATTGCGAATTATCTTTTTCGTCGAACAATACAGCATGGCGGTGTGAAAATGTACCGCGTTTAACGTCTTGTCCGCTCATACGAACGTTGCTTCCACTCAACAACACAGAGGCATACGCAGAAAGTTCGGCGGTTGCCCAATTGAGGTATTGGTTTTCGGTAATTTGTTTTAGGTTATCAACGATTTGGCGTTGAGCTTTTTTGAGTGAATGAAAATCATCAGGAATCGCACTAATGCCATTGATGATTTGTTGGAACTGTTCGGAGCTAATACCTGTGATGGGTGATTGCTCGAAATCTTCTGTTGTCGAACGGCGGAGCGACTTCCATGCCAATTCGGGTTCTTGATAAAGATAGGGTAGTTGATTTTGGCGAACAGCAATAAGGTCGCCTTGTAGTTGTTCCCAAAAATCTTTATTCATGGCTTCGGCTGCTTGTGCCTCCACTTCGCCGCCTTTCATCAAGATATCGACATATAGTTCGCGTGGGTTTTTATGATTTTTAATGAGTTCGAACATCTGCGGTTGTGTATATTGTGGGTCGTCGCCTTCGTTGTGTCCATATTTTCGGTAACACACCATATCGATAAAAATATCACCATTGAACTCTTGTCGGTAAGCCGCTGCCAATTCGCACACAAACACCACTGCTTCTACATCATCGCCATTGACATGCAGAACGGGAGCTTTAACCATTGCTGCCAATGAGGTACAATAGTCAGAAGATCGAGCGTCGTCGAAATCGGTTGTAAAACCAATTTGGTTATTAATGACAAAGTGAATTGTCCCACCTGTATAATAACCGTCCAATTTAGACATTTGCAAAACTTCATACACGATACCTTGTCCTGCCACCGCCGCATCGCCATGAATGAGGATAGGTAGGATTTGGTCGTAATTGTGGTCATATATCAGGTCGGCTTTGGCACGTGCAAAACCTTCCACAACAGGATTTACAGCTTCTAAATGTGATGGATTTGGAGTTAATTTGAGGTAGACTTCTTTATCTGATGGCGTTTTGATGAGCGAGGAATAGCCTAAGTGATATTTTACATCGCCGCTTCCCATAGTGAAATCGGAAGGTGTATTGCCTTCAAATTCGTTTAAGATATTTTTATAACTTTTGCCCATAATGTTGGCTAAGATATTCAAACGTCCGCGATGTGCCATACCAATCACTACTTCTTTCACGCCCAAATCGGCAGAATAAGTAATAATGGCATCTAAGCCGGGAACAGTCGATTCGCCGCCTTCGAGCGAAAAGCGTTTTTGTCCTACAAAACGCGTATGCAAGAATTGTTCAAATGTAGCAGAGTCGGTGAGTTTTTGCAAGATTCGCATTTTTTTGTCATGCGAAAAACTATATGAGTTGGCAGGACGGTTTTCGAAGCGTTCGCGCAACCATTGAATAATATGTGGTTCGGTCAAATAACCATATTCTAAACCGATATTGCGACAATAAATAGCTTTCAGGCGCTCTATAATTTGTGCAAGTGTGGCATTAGGCAATCCTATTTGACTGCCAACGCTAAAACTTTGGTTAAGTTGTTCTTCTGTTAGTCCAAAATCCGACAAGTCTAAATGGGGTTTGCGGTCGCGTCGGTTTTTGAGCGGGTTAGTGGTGGCGATGAGATGTCCGCGGTCGCGGTAGGCTTTAATAAGTTGATAGGCTTTGAGTTCGTTGCTAGTTTGTTGTGGAGTTATTGTTGCAATGGTAGCTGTTCCGTTGGAGGCTTCGGAGGGATTGTATTGGATAGCAAATTCGAAACCTTCGAAAAAACTGCGCCAAGCGGCATCAACCGAATTAGGTTGTTGTTGAAAATCTTTATATAAGGCTTCAATGAAGCTAGGATGTGCATTGGAAATATAAGAATAACTGTTCATAGTTTTATACATTGAATTTTGAGGCTGCAAAGATGCAACTTTAGTGTGAAAAGGTATAATGTGTTGCTATTTTTTGTCCAGTATGATTAAATTATTGACAAATTAGTGACAAAAATAAAGATAAAATTGGAAGTTATAGAGATGATAAGAAGTAAACACAAAAAATGCGAACATATTTTGGGGTTATGTTCGCATTTTGTTGGTTTATTTAGGGCTGTGGATTAACCAACTCCACTTCATCTACCATATAGGGTGTATCACCTTGCCATGGGAAATTTTTGTAGATTTGGCGATAATGTAAAGTTACATATTTGCCTTCATACTGTTGCAATTTGTTATAAACTGCTTGGTTGGCTGCCGAGAAACCCCACACATTACCTGCTGCTCCGCCCGCATTGTTAAAATTACCCAAAGGACCCACGCTTAGTTGTCCTTCGTATGTTTTGAAAACATAGCCGCGTTCAGAAATTTTAAGCAAAAAACCTGCTCTATTACCTTGACTATAGGTCATGCTTGATACGAATACAGCCAAAGCTCCGCCTACAATAGCGAGCAAAAACACAATTAATAAAAAACGTTTAAAAGCACTTTTGGCTTTTTTACCCGTTTCTTGCATACGAGCCGACAAAGTTTCGTTACTGGGAGAATTGTTAGTGGTAGACATCTTTGAGATTTTTTAGGTGAAAACTAAGCAGATGTAAAGAAATAAACAGCACTTGATACAGCAGATGGCGCTTATTTGTGATTGGTGTTGAGCAGTACTTTGCCAACTAATGACACAAACACATCATTGGTAATTAATAATCGTGCTTACAACACGGCACGGCTACCAATTATCGTCATAATCGTTGTCGTAATCGTCGTCGGCATAGTCGTCGAAATTGTCGAAATTGTCGAAATTGTCGTCATCGAAGTCATCGTCAAACGATTCGCCCTTACTGCTATAAGGGTCTAAATCGTCACCGTCCACAAAAAAGTCTTCATCTTCTTTGTAGGCATCTTCTTCGTAGCGACTCCATTTTTCGTCGATTTGATTCAAAGCATCGTCTGAGAAAGTGAACAAGGGGTTCATTTCTTTTAAATCTTCTAGGACAAAGTCTTCTACCATAAAATCGTCTATACTTGCTAGACAATGGTCGACATATTCAGGGTCGCGTTCAAAAACTTCGCGCAAAGTATCGCCTTTATACTTGCCAAAGGAGAAGACGGTGTCCAAATCGTAGAAGTTCATAGTTTCAGTTACTGTGGTTTTAAGTTAATTACTGTTTTGGTTATTGGTTGGATTTTCGTGGTGCAAAAGTAGTTGATTTTTTTTGTTGTTGGATAATGCCCCAACTTTTTTTTGTTTTTTTGTTGTTTTTTTTGCCAACATTAATAGAAATTGGTCACAAAATTTGTCGGTAGTTAGGAAATGCGCCGCAAAGGTACGAAAAAAAAATGAATTGGAAACACCTTTATTATTTGATGAGGCATTATTCTGCAATTTTTCGGGCTATCATAATTCCGTCGCGCAAAGGTAGTAATATATTTTCGGTGCGCGCGTCTTTTTGTACAAAATCGTTGAAATGTTGCAAAGCGAGGGTGTCTTTGTCGGGTGTAGGGTCGACGATTTTTCCACTCCACAGCACATTGTCTGCCAAAATATAACCGCCTATACGCACTTTGGGGAAAACGAGCTGGTAATATGCAGGATAATTTTGTTTATCAGCATCAATAAATACCAAGTCGAAAGTTTCGTTGAGAGTAGGAATAATGTCGAGGGCATTGCCAATATGTGACACAATTTGTTGTCCCAAACCGGCTTGGTCAAAGTATTTTTGTTGCAAGTCATACAGTTCTTCATTGATGTCGATGGTGTGCAACTTGCCATTAGGCTGCAAACCTTGTGCCAAACAAATGGCAGAGTAGCCGGTATAGGTACCGACTTCCAAAATATTTTTGGGCTGAATGGCGTGGCTCAACAATTGCAAAAACATTCCTTGCACCTGCCCCGACAACATACGCGGCATTAACACTTTGAGGTGTGTTTCGCGGTTGAGGGCTGCTAAGGTAGACGACTCCTTGGTACTGTGCTGTGCTATGTAGGTTTCTATGATTTCGGGTAGAAGCATAAATTTATTACAAGGTTAATGGATTGTGTCCTGTTAGTAACCAAAAAAGGATGGCAATTAAGCAAGATAGAAGTAAAGAGCTACTATAAGAAAAAGCTATCTGAAAATCAGATATATCTGTCGGCGAGATCTCGAAGTTAACTACTTTACCACATTCTTTTAGAGCGTTGGCATAATTTGTTTTATCTTTATAGCGAAAAATCACGTTTGCATTGCCCCACTGCATTTCATTAACCAAATAATCCCATTGTTTTCGCAAAGGTGCAAGACGTTGCTTGATACCAAACACTATCCATGCCATAAATGCCTGTGAACCTGCCAATACAAAAACAGATTTAAAAAAAAGCACCCAATGTATATCTATTTGAGAAAGTTGACTGGGTGAAAGTATGCTTCTATGCGGTGTAAAAAAAATAGTATGTGTCAAAAAAATAAAGGACATAAGGATCGTTACCATTACACTAAGTGTGAAAACAATACCGTCAAAATATCTAATAATCCAATGTTCTATAGCGCTTAAGTTACTTATTCCTTGTTGTAATGAGCGTAATTTTTCCTCCAAACGAAAGTATTCTGACTCTAATAATTCAATATCTTCTTGGCGCAAGTTGTCGTGCAACATGGCTGCTAACTGTTGCTCCGAGAAAACTAAGCTGCTATTTTTTTTGAAAGGAGTCATACAAAACCTTATTTTGAGAGTAAAGACACTAATTTGTTCTTAAAATTTTCTTGTAAATGGAGTTTTTCTTGTTCTCCAAACATACTGCTGCGTTGTTTGTTATAATAAGGTTGTACTTTGTTACAAAAGTAGATGTTCATAATTTCAATGTCTTTTCGCAAATGTTTAAAAGGTTCTGAAAAGATAGTATCGTAATATTGGCGAACATCATTTTCATCGTCCCACCAAATATCAGCCTTATTTATAAGGTTGATTATCCAAGGAACTTTGGAACTATTTTCGGCTATGGTAGGTAGCCAATAATTTAAATGTTCTAATTCCATATTGCGATTTCTTTCCAAAAAACCTATATTGACTTTTTGTAATTGTTCATCAAAACTGCCTTGCAGCAATAAATGTTTGGCGTTAATGTTGGGTTCTTCGGGATAACCATATGCAACCACATTAATAATACCTGCAAGTGGATGCTCCCAAAAAATATTGTCCTTTATCATGTTAGGCGTAACATTGGCGGCTATAGTTCCTTGCAATATAGTCTCATAATGTTCATGACCTGGCGTGTCTGTTAAGACCAATTTTATTTTTTCTATTTCGGTCGTGTGTTTTTCGGGTTTTGTCGTTCGAAGCGGATTTGTTGTAGCACTGTCATTTCGAAGTACCTGAATAAATTGTGTTTTACCCACACCACTGCTACCCACTACTAATATATTAGCTGGGGTTTTAAACCATTTTGCTATATTTTGCAAAATGCCTTTTCCATCTTTAGCCGTACTGTATACGTCTACCAATGTACCAATTGTCTCTAATCCTGCCATAATAATTATTTTCCACCACAAAGATACGCCCAAAAAACGAAATAACCATATTTGAGTGCTATTTTATGCCCGACAATAGGGCGAAATTTTTTTTTATGCGCTAATAGCAACAATTTTAGCAAAAAACTGTACCTTTGTCCTCTTTTTGTACCTAATTTTTTATTAAAATAAGCTTGAATATGTTGATACATACCGAAGAACTTACCGAAGCTGAAAAAGCCGAAATACGTCTCAATAATGCAGACTATACTTTGTTTTCATGGTCAAAACAAGCAGGACTCAACCCCATCAATGTCGAATATGGCAAAGGCGTATACATATATGACTATGATGGCAAACGCTACATAGATTTTTCATCAGGTTTGATGAATGTCAATATCGGACACGGACACCAGCGCGTAACAGATGCCGTTGTGCGTCAAATGCAACAAGTAAGCTATGTAACACCCACCTGCACTACCAAAGCAAGAGGTGACTTAGGCAAGAAATTAGCCGAAATTTCGCCCGGCAATTTGACCAAAACATTGTTTACCGTTTGTGGTGCTACTGCGATAGAAAATGCTATCAAATTGGCACGACTCTATACAGGTCGTCATAAAATTATTGCACGCTATAGGGCTTTTCATGGAGCCAGTTATGGTGCAATGACCGCAGGCGGTGACCCACGCAAATTGTCCTCCGACTCCCAACAAATCCCAAACATCATTCACGTCGAAGACCCGTATTGCTATCGTTGTCCTTGGTCACAAGAAATGAGTACTTGCCAACGTGAATGCGTATCACACATCGAACGCATTATCGAGTTCGAAGGACCCGAAAACATTGCTGCTATTTTGATGGAAGGTGAATCGGGTTCGTCGGGTTGTATCAAATATCCGCCTGATTATTGGCAAAAATTGCGCGATTTGTGCGACAAATATGGTATTTTGTTGATTGCCGACGAAGTAATGAGCGGTTTTGGTAGAACAGGCAAATGGTTTGGTGTAGATAATTTTGGTGTGGTACCAGATATGATAGCTACTGCCAAAGGACTTACAGCAGGTTATCTGCCCTTGGGCGCTTTGATTGTATCCGACAAAATTGCAAAACATTATGACGACCGTCCTTTGATGTTGGGTTTAACCTATTCGGCACACCCTGTTGCTTGCGCGGCAGGAGTGGAGGTCTTGAGCATCTATGAAGACGAAAATATGATAGAAAATGCCGCCGCTATGGGGAGCTACGTAGAACAACAAGTGGACTTTTTAGCACAAAAACATCCATGCATCGGCGATTTCCGCAATACGGGATTGTTGGGCTGCATAGAGGTCGTCAAAAACCGCACTACCAAAGAACCCATGGCTCCTTTCAATGCCAAACCGCAAGAAATGACGGTGATGAACCAAGTAGCCGCCAAAATTCGCGAATTAGGTATGTATACTTTTGTACGTTGGAACTATGTCTTTATCGCACCGCCTTTATGTATCACACGCGAGGAGGTAGACGAAGGATTGGCAATTATTTCCGAAGCGCTAAGTATTGCTGATGCTTATTGTGTGTAGCTTAAGTTTGATTGAAAAAACAACGTAGATATCAACTATTAAATTCCAAACCCCTCCACCTATCTTTTTCGATAGATGGAGGGGTTTTATTAATGCGCAGCACAAAGCCATTTAGCCTATACTAAATTGAATACAGTCTTCGGATTTTGTAAAATGTTGACAGTGTTTGAGACAAATAATTGCGGTCACAAAAAACGCACATCTGCTTACACTATTTTCGCTGTCCGAAATAGTGCTGTTTCGGTCGTTGAGGCATGAAAGTCACGAAGAAATATACAAAGAAAGATAAACTGCCTCAACGATTGCCTACATTTTTTGGTAGCTAATACGATAAAATAAGCAAAATACTTACCAATTTGCTTGCTACCACAAAATTAAGCAAAGACCACAGCACGCCCGACGAATCCACGCGAAAAAGAACACCTTTTTTTGCTAATTTTTGGGTGAACAAAAAAGTAGAATCACTATTTGTCACTTACCATAATAGCATTTGGAGGAACGACAAATAGTCGTTAATTGATGTTATATCTTGGTGCGAGTGCGTGACATCGTCTATTATCAAATCCGAGAAGTATTTTCAATTCAGTATAAATAAGCTACCATCGAAATTTCTACCTGCACGCTGCGTGGCAACCCGACAACCGCCACTGTTTCGCGAGCAGGAGCTGTTGTCTCGTTAAAATACTGACCATAGACCGCATTTACGCGTGCAAAGTTGTCCATTGTAGTCAAAAAGATTGTTGTTTTCACCACTTGCTCAAACGAAGCACCAGCGGCTTGCAAGATATGTTGCAGATTTTTCATCACTTGCTCTGCTTCTTGCTCCACGCCTCCTTCCACCAAATTACCTGTGGCAGGGTCAAGAGCAATTTGTCCCGAAATAAACAAAAAACCACCTGCGCGTGTTGCCTGATTATAGGGTCCAATAGGAGCAGGAGCCTTCGAAGTCGAAATAATTTCTTTCATGTATAGAGTAGAACCAAATTTTACAAAATTTAATAAAAAACACACATAACTACCCGATAATGACCCATCAACGATATCTAACCAAACTGCTAAAAGTTCAGCGGCTACCTTTATAGATTGGATGATCTTGCGGCGGACGATACCACACAGTTGTTGTTCCAAACAAAGACAAATAGCCGTAGGTTTTGATGTGCAATTCAGGAGGCATAGCGTTGGTCAACCACATTTGGCAGTTATAATTCGTGCCATTTTCGTAGTCATAAATGACCCCTTTTTCCCATATTTGGTTAGTGCCATTATACAAGGCACTTGCCACCAAGTTAATGCCCCGCAACGGACGATTTTGTAGTTTGGGGTTATTGTTTTTTTCATCAATTGCCTGATTATTGTTTTTCAACCACACAATGCGCCCCGAAACGGTGTTGCCTTCCTTATAAAATTCAACTACAGTAGTCTGGGCTTGGTTTATCCATTTGCCTAAAATACTGTTTTCTGTTGCTGCATTTTGGGCTTGCAGCAAAGGGTTACTCAAAGTAGCCAATGACCCAAACAAAATCAACAGGAGGTGTAATTGTTTTACCATACGTAAAAGAAGTTTAAGACATGTGAAAATTGCCGCACCACACCATACAATTCTATAAAGAATCGTATCGTGTTTTTGATAGAAAGGTATATTATTTTAGAAGTTTTTTGCTAAAAGGAATAATATGCTACAAAACAATGACTATCAGAAGCCTAAAAGCTTGAACGTGAATGGATAAAACAAATCAGCAATAAAAATAGCACAACAAATCCATGATCCACAATTTTATTTGGGCGTTTCCCTGCGGGTCGAGCTACTACGGGGCTTCGCTGTTGCTACAGTGCCACCTTACGCATCTCTAACGCGCCTCGCCAATAAGAAAAATTTGCACTTTTGTTGTTCAAAAAAACAATAGGTACATTATATCTAAACCTTCAAATTAAGAATCCAAAATGATTGCCAAAAATTGGAGCAAAGGTACGCATAACTTACTGATTTGCACCCTTTGTCTCCAATTTTTTTTTCAACTTTCTATCTCAACAAAATAGAAGTACCAAAAACAAACAGCCGCAAAGCTCAAAACTTTGCGGCTGTTATTGTTTAAACAAGTAGAAACGCTACTATTGCGTTACTTCGATATAACCTTGTTCTTCAAAATCATTAGCTGGAACTTTCAAGATGTAGAAATAAGTACCCGCAGGCACTGCATTGCCTTTATAGGTGCCGTCCCAGAAATTAGAAGTATTGTTATAGTTGTCGGTTTCAAACACAGGATTACCCCAGCGGTTAAAGATAACCAAGGTATTGACATCATTACCACCACAATCTAAACCACCGATGGTCAGTTGGTCGTTTTTATTATCATTGTTGGGTGTCACCAATTTGTATACCTTAATGTTACAATCTACGATAACTTCGGGTTGTACTGTGATGGTCACAGTTGCATCGTCACACAAATTTGTTTGAACGCTGTGGCAGATGGTATAAGTAAAACTATCGTTACCACTATAGCCAGTGGTGGGCGTATAAGTGACAATACCTGTTGCAGCATCATAACTAATCGTACCGTGTTGTGGTTGTTGTGTGATGTTTATCACATAGCTACCTTGCGGAATAAGGTCATTGGTTTCAATATTGACGCTACCACTTGTGTTGAATGGTGTCACCAATATATCATCGTTTGCAATAGGCGAAGCAGGAGGCCCTGCCACCGTAATATAAACCACCGCCGTATCGCTACCATAACCGGGATAGCTAATCACATACATAAACGAATCTGTACCAATAAAATCGGCATCGGGTAGGTAGGTAAAACCGCCGGGCGTATTAAAGATTTGTCCGTTGGTAGGTGTTGTGATGGCTTGTGGTGTTATTGTTCCCGGCTCCACGTCATTGTCTAATACAATAATGTCTACCCCCGTGTCTTGATTGGTATTGGTATAGTCGTCAAAAGCCACTAAATTGTTAGTAACAGTAATCACAACTACGGCTGTATCGCAACCCAATGGTGTGTTGCACAAAGTATAGGTCAATGTGTCGCTACCTGCATAATCTATCGCAGTATAGGTAATCACACCAGTATTTGCATCAACAGTAGCTGTACCATGATTAGGTTGGTCAATAATTGTCACCGTAAAATTATTGGGGCTTGTGTCGTTGTCGTGCGTATCGATGTTTACAGGAATACTTTCTTCGGTAGCTATAGTATCGTTCTCTGCAATTAGATTGTCAGTAACAATAATAGTCAAAACTGCCGTTGTACAAAGTCCATGTGTATCGCAAAACTGTACGGTCACTTCATCAATACCAATAAACGAACTATTGGGTGTATAGTTGATGCAATTGTTGTCACCAATAGTAGCCGCACCATTGCTCGGACTTCCTACAATAGTAACAGTATGGTTATCACCAGGGTCTAAATCAACAATGGTAAAACAACCTAATACAGTTTCTGCTTGTGGAGTAGATACCGTCACATTTTGTACCGTAGGAATATTGTAAATACCAAAGGCAATATCTGTTACTACACAAGAAGGCGGCACTTGGTCGTCACAAACACTCACATTTATATTAATAGAACCCGAAAAACCAGCTACAGAAGTATAATGAATACAGTTGGGACTTACAATTTCTGCCGTTCCTACTAAATCTGGGGGACCACCAGTGGTTATACCATAAGAATTAATAGCTGTGATACTACAAAAGTCTCCTTGTCCATCAAAGAAAGAAGGTAAACAAACGATGGTGTCTTGTCCTGCTATCATAGGTGTTAAAGGAATCGGGTCAAAGATAGGCGGTGTATTGGGTCCTACTGTAATGTTTACAATAGCCGTATCACATTGGTTTAGGGCATCGCAAATTTGGGCTACAAATTGGTCTGTACCTGTAAAAGTACCTGTTGGAACATACGTAAAACAACCATCTGTTCCCAAAGTAGCCGTACCATTGCTGGCTGCTCCTATCAAAGTAATAGTAGTTGTTTCGCCCGCAGGTTCATTACTAAAGCTCAAGCAACCATTAACAGGGGTATGATTGAGCGTGTTTACGTTTTGTCCCGTAATAGTAGGAGCAGGATTATTGGCTGTTACAATAACATTGATAGTTGCTGTGTCACACAAACCAGCTACATCGCACACCAAAGCTGTAAAGCTATCGTTACCAACAAAATTGTTATTAGGCGTATAGGTAAAACAACCATTCGGAGTCATGGCGGTACTACCGTTGATAGGAGCGTTCAGCACACTCACGGTTACGTCTTCGCCGGTCGGAGCGTTGCTATAGGTCACACAATTGTTGGTAGACGTGTTAACAACTGTAGAAATAGTAAGGTTATTGGCAATAGGAGAGGGGTTGACAATGGTGATATTTACCGTTACTACATCACACAAGCCTCCTGCATCACAAATCAAAGCAGTAAAATTATCTGCTCCACTATAGTCTCCATTAGCAGTATAGGTAAAGCAACCATTAGGCTGCATGGTTAAAGTACCGTGTGTTACATCGTCATTGCCCACCACAACGGTCACATTTTCGCCCGCAGGCTCGTTGGTAAAGCTAATACAATCTGATACCGTACCATTGGGAACTGTAGTCAAACTCAAATCTTGTCCAATAGGAGCAGTATTGTTGGGAGAACCTACAGTAATATAGATATTGGCATTGGCACAATGATTTTCGGAGTCACACACCGTTACAACAACTGTATCTAATCCTGAAAAACCATTATTGGGTGTATAGAAAATACAGCTATCACTAATGCTAATACTACCATTGCTGGGGTTGCCAAAAGTATAGGCTAAGTCATCGTTTTGTGGGTCGCTGGCATTGATACATACCGTAACGCCCGTTTCATATTCCGTAGAAACAGTAACGTCCAAAACAGTTGGGTCTACCAAATTGGGCGGCGAAACAACCACTACCACCGTCACACTATTACAAGCACCAAATTCGTCGCAAACCAAAATGCTAATCGCATCATTGCCATTAAAACCTGCATTAGGTGTATAGGTAATGCAATTGTTGGTATCAATATTATAGGTGCCGTTTAGCGGCTCAAATGTAATAGTAGAAGTAAAAGGATCGCCATTCGGGTCGCTGATAGTCAAACAAGTGGTAACAGGTGTTTGATAAGGCGTACTAATAATAATATTGTTTGGGGTAATAATAGGCGGATAATTAATCGGAGCTTGAACTGTGATGTTAACAGTGCCTTCGCTGCACAAACCACAAGCATCACAACTACTATAGCTAAAGGCTTGTGTGCCGCTATAGTTGCCATTTGGCGTAAATACGAAGCAGTTGCCTCCTTGCAAGGCAGGCGTAAATGTACCTACATTTGGAATACTTGTGACGGTAGTTGTCACACCGCTTTCGGCATCGCTAACAGGCAAACAGAAATCTACAGCCGTTTGGTTAGGCGTTGTTACGTTTACGGTTGGAGTAGTCGGAGCTGTATTGGCAGATACCGTCACCGAAACATTCATGCTATCGCATTGGACAGGATATAACTCATCACAAACAACAACTGTAAATTGGTCGGTGCCGCTAAAGCCACTATTAGGTGTATAATTCACCGCACCATTGATATACACCGCTGTACCATTGCTGGGCGAAGTGGTGCTATAAGTGAGGTTGGTTTCATCGGCATCGAGGTCAGTAGGACGCGGCAAGCCAATTTGCACCAAATTATTTTGACAAGTAATCGCATCTATATTGTCAATTCCCCATTCGGGTGCTGTGTCACAATAGCGCAATACCACCGTACTTTCGATGCATTGGTTAGTGAATTGTGTGCAGGTAGTGATGAACAAAGTGTCGGTGCGAATGGTTTGGTCGTTGCCATAGAAAGTAGTATAATAATCGAAACAAACGCTACCATTGCTATACACAAAACCAGAACTAAACGCACTCAATTGTCCGCCGACAGAAGTGAACAAAGGTTCGCAACCGCTATAGTTTAAAGGTAAACAGATGGTGGTTGCTTCCAAAGGCATGGTACAAATAGGGTCTAATGTGGCAGTAAATTCAGGAGCAGAAGCCGTTTCGACGGTCACCAAAACGGTATCGTTTGACACACAACCAGTGGTGTTATTTTGCACCGTAACAATATATTCCGTTGTTTCGCTTGGATTGGCAATAGGATTGGCAACTGTAGCGTCGCTCAAGCCTGTGGCAGGAGACCAGCTATAACTATCGCCACCCAAAGCGTTGAGTTGGATTTCGCTGCCTGAACAAATAACCACATCATTGCCCGCTTGAGCAAAACCTGTAGAATTCACAAATACCGTCACCGTATCGCTCAAAACACAATTGCCGGTTGAGGTGCTATAGGTGGTCGTCAACACATAGTTGGTTGTTTCGCTTGGTGTGGCAATAGGATTAGCAATACTCGAATCACTCAAGCCTGTGGCAGGAGACCAGCTATAACTACTTGCACCGCTTGAGGCGATAAGTTGCGCCGTACCACCACTACAAATGCTTACATCTAAACCCGCCGAAGGAGCAGGATTGGCATCTACTACCACTTGTGCTATGCCGCTACAACCCAAATCGTCTACATAACTAAGGGTATATACCACATCATTGGGCGTAAAAGTAGTAGGATTTTTGACGTTAGGATTGCTAAGGTCTGTTGTCGGAGACCAACTAAAACTGACTGCCGTAGCTGGCACATCGGGCTGCAAAACGGCACTTACATTGCCACATAATACCAAAGTCTCAGGCTCGGAAAGGTAGGCAGGACGCACATTCACAGTCACAGACTCGGTGCTTTGGCAACCAACTGCATTGGTAATCGTAACGGTATAAGTAGTGTTTTGCGTGGGTGTTGCAATAGGGTCTGCCACATTGGTGGTAGACAAAGTGGGGTCATCGTTCCAAGAATATGCCAAGCCACCTGAAGCATACAACTGAACGCCGCTACCTTCACAAATCGTTAGACTTGTCGTAATATCTGTATTGGGTAAAGGATTCGCCACCACTAACACCGAATCTGTATTAACACAACCTGTTTGATTATTCGTAACACTAAGATAATACCAAGTCGATTGTGTGGGGAATACATTTGGAGTCAAAATGTTGGGATTGGTGATATTCAGAGCAGGAGTCCATATTACTGTGGCATCATTAACAGATACAGTGGCATCAAGCGTCACAGCTCCGCCTGAACAGAAAGACAAAGTATCGGATAAGCTAATTTGCGGAATAGGATTGACGAATACTGTTACTGTATCACTAATGCTACAGCTACCATTGCTACCCGTAAAAACGTAGGTAGTGGTGGTGGTAGGCGAAACGGTCAAAGTGGTGCTGGTACTCAACAATTGGTTGAAACCTGCAATAGACCAATATGATTCACATGTGTTAGTGGTGGCGCTAAGTTCGGTGCTTTCGCCTTCGCAAATGGTCGCATCGGCAGAAACACTAATCGTCAACGGAACAATACTAACAGCATCGATATAATAATAAGGAAGTGCCAGCGGATTAGCCGCATTTTGTTCCACAACATTAGAAGTATATTGTCCAAAATCGCCAATGCCAATAAAACTATAGGCACTATCTGCCACAAAAGTCGCACTAAATTCAGTCCAATTGCTTGTTTGAGCCAACTGAACATTTTCGGGATTATTCCACAAAGGCATTTGATTGGCAGTAATACCATCGACACCCAACGCAATACCCAATTGGTCGGTACTAAAGGCGCTGCTATCTGCCAAAGCGATGTATGCACGCACACAATAAGTTTGTCCAACAGTAAGCGGTAAAGTTTGTCCAACGATATATTGTTTTTGCGTAACATCAGCAGGATTGATGGGCGAAAAACCAATGTAGTTATTGCCCGAATAAGCCGCTTGAGAACCATATACATTGTTGGGAACACCCACAACGCTATTGCCCGAACAACTTGCAAAAATATCAGGCGTTCCATTAGGAGATTCGCCACCATAGAGCCAACTACTTACCAAATCGGCTTGGTCGAGCGCCGTAGGACAGTCGCTAATAGCTTCAAAATCACCATTCACCACCGAATTGTTGCCACTATTACATGGGTCACAAGTAGCGGCAATGACAACAGGCAAATACAAACTATCAGAACAACCCAAAACATTGCGTACTACTAACAAGGCAATGTAGGTGCCGGGAGCAGGATAAATGTGGAACTGGTCGGTGGCGGTGGCACTGAGGAAATCTACACTATTATCGTTTTCAAAATCCCAAGCATAAGTATTCGCACCTACTGAGCCTTGCGAAAGATTTTGGAACACCGTAATACCACCTGCACAACTTGGTGCAACTAAGAGATTGGCAATAGGAATATCTAACCAAGTCACCGTTACAGCTTGACTGACAGCACAACCGCTGTTCAAAGAAGCAGTAAGGTAATAGGTGTGGGTGCCGCCTACCATCTGGTTGACGGTCAATTGTGCATTGGTGCCAAGTTCTACACCATTTTCATCAGTCCAAGACAAGGTGCAAAAACTATTGGTATCGCTGGCTGTTAAGTTAACTTCAGTTCCTACACAAACCGTAGCATCGTCCGAAATGTTTAGAGTAGGCAATTCGATAACACTCACATCGTCCAAATAATAGTAAGCATGGAAAGCAAAATTGGGGGTACTACCGCTTACGTCTGTAGTAGCTGTAGCACCGTTTTCATAAAAATTGCCCAGCGTAATATATTGGAAGGCTTGGGTAGCCGTAAAATTACCTGATATAGTTGTCCAACCATTTTTATCGGTCAACAGATTGCCTGCATCATTGCTCACCTGCGGCGTAAGGTTGAGCGCCGATTGTGTGGCAACATTCAAAGGGTCAGTAGAAAAATAGGCACCAAGTTGGTCGATGGCTTTGCGCGAATTGTCACCCAAACTCACCTTGAAACTCACACAATACGATTTGCCCACTTCCAAAGGTTGTGTCATTTGGGCTTGAGCATATTCGCGGTAGTTGAAAGGTGCATACGCCATAATACCCAAATAGGCATTGCCCGAGGCAGCGGCTTGGCTACCAAAGATATTATTTGCCACGCCATTGTCGCCTGTTGCACAAGTGTTGAAATAATCGACTGAGCCTTCGGTGGCTTGCGACCAATTAGTGAGGCTTAGATGATTGAGCGAATCGGGGCAGGCAGTATAAGCCTCCGCACTGCTATTGGCTACCAAATTATTGTTTTGTGTACAAACATCACATTCGGCTGCCACAGTAATAGTCGAGCTAAATGTACTCACACAAACAGCATCGTTTGCCACTTCGAGCGTGACGGTATAGGTACCGGGAGTGCTATAGGTATGGCTTGCTCCGCCTGCTGTTGTTGCATCGGTGGAGCCGTCATTATCAAAATCCCAAGCAAAAGTGACTGTGGGGCTTGTGTTGCTGCTATTGGCAAAGAAATTGACCACCGACCCCACACAAGCATCGCCATGTGTGAAACTCACTGTGGGCTGTGGATAAACAAAAACCGCTAAGGTGTCGCGCAACACACATTCACCAAAACTGGCAGTCATAATATAGGACGTACTGACCAAAGGAGACACGTTCAAAGTGTTTTCGGTGCCAATACTCGTAAAAGGGTCAGCGGTGGTCGTCCAATTGTAGGACAAAGCACCTGCTTCTACCGACAAGTCAATATTGTTGCCTTCGCACAGCAAAGGAGAATTATTGTTGTTGGTAATACTAATGGTATTGACCGTTGGCAGTTCCACCACTACCACATCATCGAGATAATAATAAGCAGAATTGATAAAACCGCCTGTTACACCCGGTGTCGGTTCGAAAGTAATATCCTCATTGGTGTCATTATTGCTATAAAAATTACCTATAGTAATATAGCGCATGGTATCGGTGGCAGTAAAAGTCCCCGAAATGGTCACCCATTCGTTGTCATTGCTCAAAATGCCGTTGCTATTGACGATTTGCGGCGTAATGCCCAAGTGTTGCGAACCATTGGTAACACTAATGGGGTTAGTAGAAAAATATAAACCAATATTTTCTACGGCATTGTAAGTGAACTCGGCATGACTCACCTTAAAGCTAACACAGTATTGTTCGCCAACTTGTAGGTTATTAGTGAGCGGAATAGAAACATATTCGCGCAAATTGCCAGGTCCGAATGCAAAGAAACCCGCATAGCCATTGCCGCTATACGGAGCTTGCGAGCCATAATAGTTGTCGGGATTGCCAAGAGTGCTATTGCCCGCTACACAACTATTGAAATAGTCGGGCGTTCCATCGGTGGGCGAAAACCAACCATCAGCAATTGCTATCTGCCCAAAAGCATTGGGGCATTGAAGGGTATCTTCAAAGTCGTAGTTGGGTACTAAATTTTGAGCCATGAGCCAACTACAACTCAGCAATAAGAGGAATGATAATGCTTTTTTCATGTATTAGGAAAGTATTTTTTGATACGGAAAAAGGTTAGTTATAGTGCAGGTGACAAAGCAACAAAACAAATACAGAAAGAATTATACTGACCATTTGACTCTATTGCTTGGCATAGGTCACATTATTGGGCAAGGCTTCAGGAATTGATAGCAAACTATATAGTTCAGGAACTTGGTCAATAAGGTTTTTTAATTAGAGGGTAATTTTGATAACCATTGCCAAAATCATGAAATAACCACAAATTTACTCCCAATAAAAAGCTATAATTGGGGTGCAAAGGTACGATTTTTATTGCGGACTTAAAACATTTTGTCATCGAATAACAGCACTTGTGCAACAAAAATAAGGTATATAACACAAAAGCGGTGGCTAATCAAGTATTTGTTGCTTTTTTAGCGGAAAAAATGCTTAAAAAACACAAAGAAAGTAGTATTATTGCACTTTTTTTGTCATCAACAAGAACACAAACACAAAAAGGCATTCCAACACATACACAAAAGGTTGGAAGCCTTTAATTTTTAGACTATGTTTAACGAACAACAATCATTGTGGATTTGGCTATGGGTGCTATACAACTTATTGGGCTTGTCAAGCGTCCTTTTTGCACAACAAACGCCGAATGATAGCATTCTGCAATATACCTTATCACCCGTCGATATTGTGGCATTGCCTCATAGCATTTTTTCGGCGGAACAAAAGCTCGATAGCAACCTATTAAAGCAGTTTAAGACAGATAATTTGTCAGTTTTTTTGCAACAACACAGCGCCATATACCTCAAAAATTATGGAGCTAATGGGCTGTCGAGTGTGGGTTTGCGTGGTATGGCAGCAGCGCAAACGGCGGTAGTCTGGAACGATATGCCTTTGAATAGTGGCATGAATGGCTTGTGCGACCTAAGTACTATCCCGCTGGCGGCTACCCAACAAGTCTCCTTGCAATATGGCACGAGTAGTTTGGCAAGTCAAAGTGGTGGCATAGGTGGAGCCATTGTGCTGAACACGCGTCCGGTATTTGTATCCCAACACCGCTGGACGCTGCAACAACAAATCGGTAGTTTTGGGCAATACAACAGTAGTGCAAGTATGGAAATAGGAAGTCCCAAAGTTCACTATACCGTCCAGTTGCAACACCAACGCGCCCAAAATGATTATGTTTATCGCAATCCCTATTTGCCCAATTTTCCACGCACCCGTTTGTCTGCCGACAGTTTGCGGCAGTATCATGCCTTGGGAAGTGCAGCATGGCAGTTGACCCGCCAACAACTGCTGCAAGTGCAAACATGGTATAGCCACACCGCCCGCCAATTGCAACCACCTATATCGAGCCTCAACTACCACGAACAACAAACAGATGCTAATGCCCGCTTGTTGGTGACTTGGCAACAGCAAAAATCCCATTTTTTGTGGCAACAGAAAATAGGTTATGTCAAAACCAATCTTCATTATTCCAATGACACTATACAAGTGGAATCGGACAATAGGTATGGCTTGTTGTTTTACCAAAATAAACTACAATGGCAACGCAAAAAGTGGCATTGGACACAAAAAACCAATTATTTGCTCCATCATGCCCAAACAAATAACTATGGCAACGACCATGCAATAGCAGTACAGCATAGCGGTTTGTTATATGGACAAATGCAATACCAATGGCATTCGCGTTGGGCAATACAAGTCCAGTATCGCCACGAATGGCATAGCGGTTTTGCGCCTTTGCTACTTCCTGCTTTGGCAGTGAGTTATGCACCCAATAGCCGTTGTTTGTTGTGGGGCAATGTGGGCATGAACAGCAAAATACCTACCCTCAATGACCGCTATTGGCAGCCGGGCGGCAATGTCAATTTGCGACCCGAACAAGCCGTGCAGCAAGAGATAGGAGGTAGTTATCAATGGCAAAACAATGGCAGGCAGGCAAAACTGCAAATGGTGGCATACCATAACTATTTGCGCGAACAAATTACATGGCTACCTACGGCGGCAAATCCCTTACTGTGGTCGCCCCAAAACCTGAAAGCGGTGGAAGTGTGGGGCGGCACGATGACGGCAAACGTGCAACAAGAGTGGAAAAAATATAGCCTCAAGCTCCAAGCTACCTACCAACTGAATAGCGCCAGAAACCAAATCGGTAGCAGTCCGTCGGACAATTCGGTGAACAAACAACTGCCCTACACCCCTTTGCACCAAGCACAACTAAACATACAATTTCGCCGCTCAACTTATAGCCTTTTGATGGACAATGGCTATACGAGCCGCCGCTACACCACCTCCGACGAAAACCGTGCTAACGCCTTGTTGCCCTACCTGCTGAGTCATTTGCACCTGCAAAAAGAATGGCAATGGAAACACAGCACCTTAGAAATGCGGCTGTCGTGCTACAATCTGTGGAATGTGACTTATTATAGCCTCGCCGCCCGCCCAATGCCGCTTAGACACGGACGCATTTCCTTACTATATAATCTGCAAACCTGATAGGGAGATTTTTCTCTATCAAGTTTTGGGGTGTTTGATTAAGAAGAATAGGGGCATACGAGACTTTGTTCGTTTCCGAAAGAAAAGGTAAATTTTCGGGCAAACACTGGCAATATTTCAACACCAAAACGCCGCAATAGGTACGACAAAACCTAATCCGCTGTGGGATAATAAATTGCTTTTCGCATACGATTATGCTTATTTATGGGGTGAAAGGTAAATTTTACAAACTTTGTCGGATATTCGTCAGACCTTATTGGATATTCATCAGACCTTGTTGGATATTCGTCAGACCTTGTTGGATATTCGTCAGACCTTGTTGGATATTCTACAAGGCTTGTCGGATATTCGTCATATCCTGTCGAAATTGCCTATATAGGCTTGGAATGTTATTGAAACGTTCAGGAGTGTTGTTTTATTTAACGTTGCCAGTGTTCCAAACGCTGGCAACGTTATAAAGGGGGAGAAAGGTTGCATGGTGGGGTGAAAATTTTTTTGTAATACTGCCCAATTCCTTGACTACAAATGCTTTGATATGTTACAGATAAAAAAATGTACTAAAAAGTTCGTTTGGCTCAAGTGTCGCGCCCCATAGAAGGCGGTTATATTGTTGAGCTTCAAGACCACGAAATTATTGCACAACGAAATAAAAAACTATAAAAAGCGGATATTGCTAAAAAAATCGTACCTTTGCAGCCGTTTTCAGTTGAGTGCTGCTCAACCGTATTTTTCACCCTAATCCGCCCTTGTAATCATTCATGGAGCATATCCGTAATTTTTGCATCATTGCCCACATCGACCACGGCAAATCTACTCTTGCCGACCGCTTATTAGAACAAACCCGCACCATCTCGGAACGCCGTATGCAAGACCAATTGTTAGACAATATGGACTTGGAACGCGAGCGCGGCATAACCATCAAAAGCCACGCCATTCAACTAGATTATATCCATTCCGACGGTAAAAAATACACCTTTAACCTCATTGACACACCGGGTCACGTCGATTTCTCCTACGAAGTGTCGCGAGCCATTGCAGCTTGCGAAGGCGCTTTGCTCTTGGTTGATGCCACACAAGGCATTCAAGCCCAAACCATCTCTAACCTCTACCTTGCCATCGAGCATGACTTAGAAATCATTCCTATCATTAACAAGATTGATATGGAAGGCGCCATGATAGAGGAAGTTGCCGACCAAATCATCGAGTTGATTGGTTGCAAACGCGCAGATATTTTGGAAGCAAGTGGCAGAACAGGACAAGGCGTGCCTGATATTTTTACGGCTATTGTCAACCGTATTCCATTTCCGAAAGGCGACGTAGAAGCTCCTTTGCAGGCGCTTATTTTTGATTCTGTTTTCAATTCGTTTCGTGGAGTCATTGCTTATTTTAGAATAATGAATGGCAAATTGAGCAAAAGAGACAAAATTAAATTCGTGGCAACAGGTAAAGAATACGAAGCCGATGAAGTGGGTATTTTGCGCTTAGATATGGAGCCACGCGAAACCATTGAAGCTGGCGACGTGGGCTATATTATCACAGGTATCAAACAGTCCAAAGACATTAAAGTGGGAGATACTATCACCCAGTCCAAACGTCCCTGTGACCAAGCTATTGTGGGTTTCGAAGACGTGAAGCCGATGGTGTTTGCAGGTATTTATCCAATGGACAACGACGACTACGAAGACCTGCGCGATTCGCTCGAAAAATTGCAGCTCAATGATGCCTCCTTAGTGTTTGAGGTGGAGACTTCTATTGCTTTGGGATTTGGTTTTCGTTGTGGCTTTTTGGGTATGTTGCACTTAGAGATTGTCCAAGAGCGCCTCGAGCGCGAGTTCAATATGACGGTCATTACCACCGTCCCCAACGTATCGTATTGGGCAACGCTCAAAGGTAAAGATGCCAAACGCATTTTGCTACAAAATCCTGCTGATATGCCCGATGTAACCAGTATTGAGTTCATAGAAGAGCCGATTATCCGCGCCCAAGTCATTACGAAACCCGAATACATTGGCAATATCATGTCTTTGTGTATGGACAAACGTGGCATTTTGCAAAACCAACACTACCTTTCGCCCACGCGTGTAGAGTTGACTTTCGAGATGCCGTTGGCAGAAATTGTATTCGATTTTTATGACAAGCTGAAATCTATTTCGCGCGGTTATGCGTCTTTTGACTACCACATTATTGGCTATCAGTCCGCCGATTTGGTGAAAATGGATATTTTGTTGAACAGCGAAAAAGTAGATGCTTTATCGGCATTGGTACACCGCTCCAAATCTGTGACTTTGGGCAGACGTTTGTGCGAAAAACTAAAAGAACTTATCCCGCGTCAACAGTTCGTCATTGCCATACAAGCCGCCATTGGTGCTAAAATCATCGCCCGCGAAACCATCAGCGCTTTGCGAAAAGATGTAACCGCTAAGTGTTATGGTGGCGATATTTCGCGCAAACGCAAATTGTTGGAAAAACAAAAAGAAGGCAAAAAACGTATGCGCCAATTTGGGGCGGTCGAAATTCCGCAACAAGCTTTTATGGCAGTGCTGAAGTTGAATGACTAAACAACCAAAAAAATAACGCCAGCGCGCGCTTTTGTGGCGCGCGCTGGCGTTTTGTTTGTTGGTTATTGATTTGCATACTAGTTTTTCAAGTTAATACTGTCAGGTGTTTGTTTATCCGTAGAGTAGGGGTTTAAACCCTACTCTACGGATAAACGCTAACGACAAGATTAAAAGTGAAAGACTACTTACGAATACTATGAAAAAACTAATCCTTTTCGAAAAGCTCCATCAACCGCTATTAAGTTGGCAATTGTTTCGGTGGCGCGTTATCCAAAATTTTATTGCCACTTTGTTTCTGACTGGATCCACATTGGGTTTGGGCATATTGGGCTATCATTTCATTTGTAATTTGTGCTGGATAGACTCTTTGCTCAATGCAGCTATGATATTATCGGGCATGGGACCCGTTGGAGATATGATACAACAATGCCGCGAATGCAAAATATTTATGTCATTTTATGCACTTTTTAGTGGTATTATTTTTATTAGCAATGTGGGCTTGCTATTTACCCCTGTAGCTCACCGTCTTTATCACCGTTTTCACCTTATAGACAAATAAAAATAAACAATTTTCAATATGACCTACATTATGGTAGACATCGAAAGCGATGGACCTATACCGGGCGATTATTCGATGATAGCATTGGGAGCAATAGTGGTCAATGAAGCCTTAGACACGACTTTCTTTGCCCAAATTCGCCCTATTTCTGACCGTTATGTTCCCGAAGCCTTAGCCGTATCGGGCTATAGTCGCGCCGAAACCTTGCTTTTTCCCGAAGCCACACAAGCAATGACCGATTTTGCGACATGGATAAACCAAGTGTCCAAAGACCGTCCCATTTTCATCAGCGACAACAATGGCTTCGATTGGATGTTTGTATGTTGGTATTTTCATCATTTTTTGGGTAAAAACCCTTTTGGCTTTAGTTCCCAAAACTTAGGTAGTCTTTACAAAGGCATGGTGAAAGATACCTTCAAAAACTTCAAACATCTCCGAGAAACACCACATACGCATCACCCTGTGGACGATGCACGTGGCAATGCACAAGCTTTGTTGTACCTTAAACAAGAGATGGGCTTAAAAATTAAATGGTAAAAATCCCATCAAAATCAAACGCATCAATACCATGTTAAAGCACCTATATCGTTTTTTGCACCCCAAATTTAGACTACCCTGTCCATTTTGCCCAACTATTTTATCTCCGAAGACACAACCTTAGCTGCAACCCTCGCACCGCTGTGGAAACACTCCAACACACAAAACGTCGAGCAACATGGCGGGTCATTCTGGCTACAAATTGCCGAATAATACAAGATTTTAATCAACCATTAATCATGAAAATAGCTGTAACAGGTGCTTGTGGCTACATTGGTTCGCACACACTTGTCGACCTAATACAACATGGGTTTGAGGTTATCTCAATAGACAACAACTCCCGTTCCACGCCCGAAATCCTTGAGGGCGTGACTGCCATAACAGGAAAAATAGTGCCGCATTATCCCATAGATATGTGCCAGCTCGATGATTTGGAGCAAGTTTTTGTTCAAAATCCCAATATTGTGGGCGTTATTCACTTTGCAGCCTATAAATGGGTAGGAGAATCGGTCGACAAACCCTTGCTATACTACCACAACAACCTACAGGCTTTACTCAATTTGCTGAAATGTATACAAAAGTTTGACATTCCCTACCATGTTTTTTCCTCTTCTTGTTCTGTGTATGGCAATCCCGACGCATTACCTGTGACCGAAGAAACACCTTTGGCATTAGCCGAGTCTCCGTATGCCATGACCAAACAAATTGGCGAGCGAATCATTAGCGATTTTAGCCGTTTGGGAGTCAATGCCAACGTATTGTTGCGTTATTTCAATCCTGTTGGGGCGCACCCGTCTGCAAAAATTGGTGAGATTCAGCCTATTCCACAAAATTTAGTGCCTTTCATCACCCAAACAGCTATTGGTTTGCGACCCGCCTTATCTGTTTTTGGCAACGACTACGACACCCGCGACGGTACTTGTTTGCGGGACTATATCCATGTCTCGGACATCGCACACGCACACACCTTAGCACTCCAACACCTCGTCAAACACCAAATACAGCGCAATTATTGCGAAGTGTTTAACTTAGGGTCGGGTGAAGGAGCAACGGTTTTGGAAGTCATTGCTGCTTTTGAACGAGCCACTGGCGAAAAATTAGCTTACCAAATCGTAGACCGCCGAGCTGGTGATGTAGCAAAAATATATGCCAATCGCCACAAAGCCACCCACGTTTTGGGTTGGCAACCACAATACAAGCTCGACGACATGATGCGAACAGCATGGCAATGGCAATTGCGTTTGCAAGAACACCCCATCGATTTTCCTGTTATTGGGTAAAAACCCCTTATTTTGTAAGCAAATACACAACACCACAAACCGACTTTGGTAGAAAGTATTGGAATACTGCACACTGAAGCCAGTATTTTCAGAAAATAATCAGTCATTTTAACCTCATCCCAAACACTGCGCACCATTAAGGTATGCAGTGTTTTTTGTGCCTATTGTTCAACAAAGAATAGGCATATCCATTGTTTAAAAAGCTATTTCTGAGGTGCAAAAAAAACTATCACACACCACATCAAGCTACGAAACAAGATAATTTGCAAAAAGTTAGCTTTTTTTTATTATGTAATAGGCAGATAATCAAGGAGTTACAAAAACTTTTAACGATGTAGTGGTAGCACAAGTTGCTTAATTATAGTGTGTCAGCCCCCAAAAAAGACAATAAGGTTAAATTTTTTTATTTTTTATGCACAAAAAGTCACAAAATTGTCAAAAATAGAGTAATTTTGCCTTCTCTTAAACAAACTACCTGCTGATAATGTAACACGGCAATAGCCCGATTTCCTAACCTAATACTGATTTGCCATGAAACATCCATTTATATTGTACCTTTTTACAAGTTTTTTATTGTGTTCGCTCGAACAGCCAGAGGCAAGGAGTATTACCTTAGCATGGCAAAAAAATTATGGCGAACAAGCTAATGTTTTACCCAATGTTTTGCAAAATACGCGCGATGGCGGCTATCTGATGGCAGGTTATCGCATAAACAATCAACCATCAAAAGCACACAACGAAAATGTTTGGATTAATAAAACCAACACCGAAGGAGATATTATTTGGGACTATGAATTAGGCAATGCCGATCGCGAAGTGGCAAATAATACCATCGAACTTTCCAACGGCAATGTGATGGTCATTGGCACTACCCATTCAAAAGGCAGTGGCAAAGGTGATATATGGTTGCTTTGTCTCAATTCGCAAGGCACACTTCAATGGGACGCAACCTTTGGAGGTCCCGAAACCGACGAAGGACAGGCGATTATTGCCACCAAAGACGGCGGTTTTGCCATTCTGGGTATGCGAATGGTGGAAGATGCCACCAAATCTACTGAAAACAAAAAAACATATCGTCAAAGTTTGTGGCTATGCAAAACTGACGCTATGGGTAAGTTGTTGTGGGAGAAAAATTTCTATAATGGCAATTACAATATGGCAAAAAGCCTTATCGAAACAACAGATGGCTTGTTTTTGGTGGGCAATACAATGATCAACGAAAAAAGCATGGATGGCTGGCTTGTTAAAACCGACCATGAAGGCAATATGCAATGGAACAAAACTTATGGCGGACTGCGTTGGGACAATTTCCAAGCGGCTATTCTTAGTAGTGATAACAATTTGATGGTGGTGGGTACAAGTTATCAACAACACCTTGATGGCGATGCTTGGTTGCTCAAAGTCGACCGCAATGGAACAACATTACTCGAAAAATACATCGATGCTTCTGCTTACGAAGCCGCTGTTGCGGTGCAAGAGACGGCTAACAAACATTTGCAAGTGGTCTCCAACGTCACACTACCCACCAACGAGTCAATGTTTATGGTGTCCTACCTTGCAAGCAATGGCAATGAAGTGTGGACAAAATTGTTTGCCGACCACAACATTAATAAAATAACCGCTGCCACACGTAACCAAGCAGGCGAACTCGTCCTGTGTGCAGATGCCAACAAAGGCATTGCTCCGTGTGGTGAAATAGAAGGTGAAAAAAATGCTTGGTTGCTCAAGTTTGCCGAAGAATTTTAGACCACAACCGCAACCGCTCCCACGATTTGGCAAGTACAAGTGTTTCATAAAAGTACGCCAAACATTACAACTAAATGAACAGAAATTGTCATGTTGGCATGTTTGGACGAACCATTTTTGTTCGTTATGGCTATTATATTCAACAGAAAATGGTTAAACAAGTTTTTGTTGACAGTCCCTAATAAGACTATTCTTTAATTCCCTTCCCACCTAAAGGCAGTTATCCCACATTGGGTAGCTGCCTTTTTGCGCAATTTGATAGCGACATTATTAAGTGGTATTTCTGAAAATAGCAACAATAAGAAAGTATTTAAATAAACCCTGAAAGGGTGATAGGTTTATAGCAAAAAAAACGGAACAAAAAAAGACATAAACCCCGACGGGGTGAAATGATGTCATGTTTTGTAGAATGTGTCACCCCATCGGGGTTTTTATTATTTTGAGCTGGTAGTATTGTCAGCTAATTGGGTTGTTTGGATAATAACAAATAAGGCCTTGATAAGGTACTTATCAGATTGTCCATGCATTTGTCATTTTTTTAGAACAACACAAGCTAAAACTACTTTTTAATGTCGTTATCAAAATATAGCAAAAATAAGTCAAAAAAACACTATCTTTGTCCCTCAAAAAATCGTTTTAAAAAAATACCGTCTCAATTTTGGAATGACTATTCACGACATCTTAAAAAACTATTGGAACTACGACCAATTTCGCTCTTTGCAGGAGGATATTATTCGTTCTGTTTTGGACGGAAGGGATACATTGGCGCTTTTGCCAACGGGTGGCGGCAAATCTATTTGTTTTCAAGTGCCAGCTTTGTATCATGTGGGCATGTGTTTGGTTATTTCGCCTTTGATTGCCTTGATGAAAGACCAAGTATACAACCTCAAAAAACGCAACATTCCTGCCGAAGCTATCTATACAGGCATGACAAACCTTGAGACAGATAGAATACTGAACAATGCCGTCAAAGGCAAGCTAAAATTTCTCTATGTTTCGCCCGAACGCCTCAAAACACAAACGTTCAGAGACCAACTGCAACGAATGCACATTTGCCTGCTCGCCATCGACGAAGCACATTGCATATCGCAATGGGGCTATGATTTCCGTCCGCCTTATTTAGATATTGCCGAAATTAGACCGCAATTGCAGGGCATTCCTATATTGGCACTCACCGCCACCGCCACCGAACGCGTAAAAGCCGACATCGTCCAACGCCTACAGTTCTCCAAAAACCACCAAGTCTTTCAGAAGAGCTTTACGCGTGCCAACTTGTCTTATTCTGTTTTTGAGGAATCGAACAAAGAACAACGAATCGCCACCATTTTGCAGCGCGTCGACGGCACAGCAATTGTATATGCCCGAAATCGCTTGCTCACAGTAGAATTGGCTACCTATTTGAAACAACAAAAAATTAATGCCGATTTTTATCATGCAGGATTAGACACCAAAACACGCACCCGAAAACAAGAAGAATGGATTAACAACCAAACAAGAGTCATGGTTTGTACCAACGCTTTTGGCATGGGTATAGACAAACCCGATGTGCGCCTCGTTATCCACTATGCTCCTGCCGAAAGTTTGGAGGCATATTACCAAGAAGCAGGAAGGGCAGGGCGCGACGAAAAAAAAGCCTACGCCGTATTGCTAACACAAGCAGGAGACCTCGAAAGCATGTATCAACAGTTGGAAAGACGTTTCCCCCCGCTCGACAAAGTGCGCAATGTGTATCATGCCTTGGGCAATTATTTCCGTATGGCTATTGGGGCAGGAGAAGGGCAGACTTTTTCCTTTGATTTGGGTGATTTTTGCAAACAATACCAACTCAATGCCCTCGAAACACAATATAGTTTGCAAATTTTGGAGGAAAACGGCTATATTCAGTTGTGCGAAGCCTTTAATGAACAGTCGCGCGTATGGCTAAGGGCTGACCGCGAAACCGTTTATCGTATCGAGGTGGCGCACCGCCGATTAGAACCCTATATCAAAACATTGTTGCGAAACTACGAAGGTATTTTTGAAGACCATATTCCTATTAGTGAAGCCAACATTGCCCGTTCCCTCCACACAACGGTCGAAGAAGTCCGAAATGCTTTGTTATATCTACAAAAAATGGACGCGCTAAGTTATTTGCCCGCCATAAACGAGCCAAGCCTCACTTTTATACAAGCCCGACAAGCCGCCGAAACACTCTGGATTGACCAAGAACGTTTGCAGTTTAGGAAAAACGTCCAAAAAAACAACCTTCATGCCGTTGAAGACTATATCACAGACCAAAAAACCTGCCGTTCGGTGGTATTGGTGCGCTATTTTAACGAAAACGATGCACCAAATTGTGGGATTTGTGATTATTGCCTCGCACAAAAAAAACAACAACTACAACAACAAAACTATAACACACAATTGCGACAACACATTCTTGCTATTGTGGCGCAACAGCCTTGTACGGCTAATGAAATTGTAGCAAAAATCAAACACTATTCCGCCGAATCTTTGTTGCAAATGATACGCGAATTGACCGATGAAAATATTTTACACCAAAACCAAGCAGGTCAAATAGAAATTGCAACCTAAAACATTTTTAGCACGTTTTTTGTTTTTATTTTTCTGCAATAATGCAAAAAACATAAATCCCCATACATGAAATCAATCGTTTTGAGCCTTTGTGGGCTATTTTTTGCTGCTTCTTTGTGGGCGCAAAACCAATTTACAGACCATAGCACAACCGTTGTGAGCTATTTTAGACAGTGGGAACAAAAAACCTACCATGTCAAACGACAACAATACAAAAGCATCAACGGACAAAAAAACTTTTTGGACGATGCCCGTTATAATTTGCGCCTAACGGTGGTCAAAGCTGCCGAAGACCATTATGCCATCGATGCACTGTATACCAATTTTAGCAACGCAAGCAATGGCAACCTCAATGATATTCCCGATAGTTTAATGGTGCGATATGGCACAGACGAAATGGGAAGTTTTTGGCAAATTGTCAACGCCGACGAGGTAAGCAACAAACTGGTCGCTGCCTTAGAAAAAGTACCCAGAACGGAACAGAATGCGGCTGCCATCGAAGAAGAACGCCAAAAACGTTTATCCAAAGACTATTTGGAGGAGATTTTTATTAAAGACATTCGTTTGTTGCACTTGCCCTACGGTATGGAATATGACCAACAAAATCCTATTGTAGCGCCCACCAAAATCCCAAATCTATTGGGAGGAAAAGAACCTTTTCCCGGCACAGTGACAATAGCTTTGTCAAAAATAGATACCGCCAAAAAGTGGGCAAAAGTAATTATCGAACAACAGTTAGACCAAAGCAAATTATCTCCTATTTTGCAGGCATGGACGAGCGAAGCCAACCAAAATAGCACCGAAAAAATAGCCTTACCCAAAGTAGAAGCCAGTGATTCGAATGTTTTTGAAGTGGATTTGGAGAGCGGGTGGTTGCAAAAAGCTGTTTTTGTACGAAAAACAATTATTAATGAGGTTGAACAAGCCGATATTCTGGAATTGGTGTTGCAATAGACAAACAATGTGCTTCTTATCTATTAGCCAATCATTAACTTTTGTGGGCGCAACAACAGAATACGCTTTCAAACACAAAAACAAACAAATAATGGTGTAATGTGCCAATCGTTGGGGCATTACACCATTTAATTACAGCCTTATCTAACTTTCAAACTCTTTTCATGTTTTACCACCTAAAAAATTATCTATGAAACACCTGATTATTGCCGTTTTTTGCTTTTTGAGCGTTGTTCGCTTGCTGGCACAAAACGAAACTATGCTTTTTGGCAGCAAAGAACAATACACACGTGCCGACTCTTTGCGTGGTTTTCTTTATCCAGAAAGAAGTTGTTATGACGTGACTTTTTATGACCTACATCTGACTCTCGATGTATTGGATAAGACCATCGAAGGCTATAACGATATTCATTTTCGTTTATTACAGCCCTCAAAACGCATTCAAATCGATTTGTTTGCCAATTTGGATATAGACAGCCTCGTTTGGAACGGTCAAAAATGTGCCTATGCGCGCGAACACAATGCCGTTTTTGTGACCATTCCGCCCATTTTGCCTTCAGATAAGCACCAAACGCTTCGTTGTTACTATCATGGTAGCCCGACCATTGCCAAAAGAGCGCCTTGGGACGGCGGTTTTGTTTGGAAAAAAGACAGCAATGGCAAGGACTTTATAAGTGTGGCTTGTCAGGGCATTGGAGCGAGCATTTGGTTTCCTAACAAAGACCACCAGAGTGACGAACCCGATAGTATGCGTTTTAGTTGTGCTGTTCCGTCCGATTTGGTGTGCGTGAGCAATGGACGCTTGATGAACAAAAAAACCGATAAAGGCAATATGCGCTATACGTGGCAAACGCATTATCCCATCAACAACTATGCTATCTCTTTTTATGTGGGTGACTTTGTTTTGCTGCAAGACCATTACATAAGTGGGCAAGATTCTCTGGATTTGAACTATTATGTGTTGTCCGATAACCGCGAATCTGCCCAAAAACAGTTCGCACAAGTCAAACCGATGTTGCAATGTTTTGAAAAATACTTAGGACGATTTCCTTTCTGGCGCGACGGCTACAAATTGGTGGAAGCACCTTATTTGGGTATGGAACATCAAACGGCTATCGCATATGGCAACAATTTTGTGAATGGCTACTTGGGCATGGATTTGACCCGAACAGGCATCGGCAAGCAATTTGACTACATCATTATCCACGAAACAGGGCATGAATGGTGGGGAAACAATGTCACTACCAAAGATATTGCAGATATGTGGGTGCATGAAAGTTTTTGTACCTATTCGGAGTCTTTGTATGTGGAGTGTATGTTTGGCGAAGAGGCGGCGCAGCGTTATGTCAATGGCTACCAAGGCGGAGTGGATAATGACCGTCCTATTATTGGCGATTATGATGTTAATCACGAAGGCAGTGGCGATATGTATGGCAAAGGAGCATTGATTTTGAACACCCTACGTCATCAAATCGGTGACGACAACTTGTGGTTTAGCATCTTAAAAGGCATTAATCAGCGTTTTGCAATGCAAACAACCACCTCGAAGGCTGTTATTGACTACATCAATGAACGAACAGGGCAAAATTATACACCTTTTTTCCGTCAATACTTAGAAAAAGCACAACCGCCTATTTTGCGCACCGAAACAACCCAAATAAACAAAAAACGATGGAAAATTAGCTACCATTGGGAGAACGCCAACGACGATTTTAACCTACCCATAGAGGCGAATATCAATGGCAAAACCCAAAAAATTGTACCAAACAATACGTGGCAAAGCATTGTTGTCGATGCCAAAAAATCCCCGACTTTTGACTGCAATACCAATAAAGCATACTATCTGCTTAACCCATAAAAAAAACACAACTGTTTATGAAAAAGCAAAAACACCAAACCCACTCACCCGACTCCGCTTCGCCCGATAGTTTGCAGCGAGAACCGGAACAAATAAAGCAAACATCGGTGCTATCTCCGGCATATCAACGCAGAAAACTCACTTATTGGTTAGTGCGCAACACTTTATTAGCGGGCGTTTACTACTATTTCTGGGACTATTATTGGATGCGCATGACACTTTGGATAACTGTTCCTTTGGCAATAGGGTCTTTGGGTTTGATACTGTTAGTTCCTTATTTTTTGCGGAGAAAAACCCAAAAAGTGCAAGAAACCATCGACCAAATCAAACAATAATGGCAATACCTTTCTGTTTTATGCTGAATAGTCTTTCAGTTTAATCTTGTCGTTAACGTTTCTCCGTAAGCTAGGGTTTAAACCCTACACTACGCAAAAATAAACGCCCAACAGCATTATACCGAATTGAAAATACTTTTCGGATTTGACAATAGACGATGTCACGCAC